>UQMC01000103.1 GCA_900542115.1 uncultured Oscillibacter sp.
TATACTCAGGGTACATGGTGGGGAAAAGTGGGGGTAATGTGCACACCTGTGCCACAAAAAGCCACGATGACCCAAAAAGTAGGGAAGGAGGGCATTGGCCGTGACGAGACTCATGGGTAAGTCGAATAATACCATCGACTCCAAGGGGCGGCTGGTGATTCCCTCCAATATGCGGGAGGCGCTGGGCGATGTCTTCTACATCACCATCGGCGCTCAGCATTGCCTGACCATCTATCCCGAGGCCAAGTGGAACCAGATGTCCGAGGATATGGACGAGCTGCCCTATACCGAGGCCCGGGCGCTGACGCTGCTGTATGCCAACGCGGTGCAGTGCGAGCCGGACGGTCAGGGCCGTGTGCTGATTCCCGCCGCCCTGCGGAGCTATGCGAATTTGAAAAAATCCGCCACCATTGTAGGTATGAACGCCTTTGCCGAGATCTGGGACACCGCCACATGGACGGAGCGGGAGCGCCAGATGCTGGAGGAGGACGATATGGCCGCCGCCATGGACGCTCTGGCCCGGGCGCGGCGGAACCGGGGGTAAGGCATGGAATTTACCCATAAGCCGGTACTGCTTCAGGAATGTATCGAAGCATTGCGAATCAAGTCGGAGGGCGTTTATGTGGACGGTACGCTGGGCCGTGCCGGTCATTCGAGGGAGATCGCAAAGCGCCTCACCACCGGACGGCTCATCTGCATCGACCGGGATCAGGCCGCCATCGACGCAGCGCGGGAGCGACTCGCCCCATGGCTGGAGCGGGTGACGCTGGTCCACAGCAACTTCGACCGGGTGGGCGATATTTTGGACGAGCTGGGGATACCCGGCGCGGACGGAATGCTGTTCGACTTAGGCGTTTCCTCTCCGCAGTTGGATGATGCTTCCCGCGGCTTTTCCTATATGCATGACGCGCCGCTGGATATGCGGATGGACATTTCGGCGCCTCTGACCGCCTACGAGGTAGTAAACGGCTGGAGCTATGAGGAGCTGCGCAGAATATTGTTTGAATACGGCGAGGAGCGCTATGCCCCCGCCATTGCGAAAAAAATCGTACAGGCCCGGGAGACCGCGCCGATTGAAACCACGCTGGAGCTGGCGGAGCTGATTCGCTCCGCCATGCCCGCCGCCGCGCTGCGGGAAAAGCAGCACCCGGCCAAGCGGAGCTTTCAGGCTATCCGCATTGCGGTGAACGGCGAGCTGGACGCGCTGCCGCCCATGCTCCACGGGGCCATTGACCACCTGAACCCCGGCGGCCGTTTGGCGGTCATCACGTTCCATTCCTTAGAGGACCGAATCGTGAAGCGCACGTTTCAGGAGGCCGCAAGAGGCTGCACCTGCCCGCCGGAGTTCCCGGTGTGCGTGTGCGGCAAGAAACCGAAAATAAAGCTCGTGACCCGGAAGCCCATCGTTTCCGGCAGCGAGGAATTAGAGGGAAACAGCCGCGCCCGTAGCGCAAAGCTCCGGGTGGCGGAAAAATGCGACGGGTTTGACCTGTGAGGGACAAGCCAAAGGAAGAATTTTGATTTTGACGGAAGGGAGGGCTCTGCATGGCGTCCGCGGCAAAGGAGTACCGCTACGCGCACCGGGAGTTTAGCACGCAGGGTAATTTGGCCCGGGATCTGGACTGGGCGGTGCGGGAGCGGGAGCTGAACCATGCCGGTGAAGCCCCCCGTCACGAGGCGCAGGCAGCCCCCAAAATCCGTCGGGAGCAGGCGTTGGTCCGGGAGCGGCAGCCCGTTCCTGTATTAACGGTGGTGGAAGTCATGGCCGTGATCGCCGCGGCGGTGCTCTTGCTTTTAAGCTATGTGCAGCTGACCACGCTGGCGGCGGACACCGTGACGCTGAAAAGCCAGCTGACCACGCTTCAGGCGGAAAATGTCAGCCTGACAGCACAGCATGAGCAGATGTTCGACATGGCCACTGTAAAAGAGGTGGCCTCTGCGGCGGGAATGTCCAAGCCCAGCCGATCCCAGATCACCTATCTGGACCTTGCCAGTGAGGACAGTGCAACGGTCTACCAGACGGAGGAGCCCAGCGTTCTTAGCCGCCTTCTGACCTCCCTGCACCATGGCATCTATGCGGCGGTGGAATATTTTGACTGATCGGACAATAGGGTAAAACACAGCGGGGAGTGAGAAGCGCGCCTTCTCGCTCCCTTGTTTCCTGTTTTCCTGAAGGGCACCTGAAAGGAGATACTCAATGGCAATTCATCCCCGGAGAAAAAGCGATGCGGCCCGGCGGGCCAACCAGATCGTCCGCAGCCGGACGGTTCTGGTCATGCTGCTTTTAGGGATCATGACCTTTGCGGCGCTATTTTGGCGGCTGTATGATCTGCAGATTCGCCAGCACGCGGAGCTGCAGGAAAAGGCCATCAGCCAGCAGACCCGCAGCGCTGTGGTCAGCGCGTCTCGGGGAACCATCTATGACCGCAACCTCAATACACTGGCCATTTCCGCCACGGCGGAAACGGTGCTCGTCTCCCCGCTGGACATCGAAAAGTCCGTGGAGAGCCAGAAGGAGGAGCAGGCGAAGGCGGCGCAGAAGGCCGCGGACAAGGGGCAGGACTATACCCCGCCTGTTCTGCGGGACCAGAGCTATATTGCCCGGGGCCTGAGTCGGATTCTGGGGCTGGAGCAGGGCACCATTGAGGAAAGAATGGAAAAGACGAACTCCCAGTACGAGATTTTGAAGAAAAAAACAGACCAGACCATTTCCGATGAGGTGCGCCGCTTCATTAACGGTGAGATCGACCCTGAGGGGAACGAGGTCCCCGAAAAGCAGCGGGTGAAGCTCCGGGGCGTCTGGCTCCAGCCGGATTCCAAGCGGTACTATCTCTACAGCTCACTGGCCTCCGGCGTGATAGGCTTTGTCAACGGCGATGGTATCGGCAGCGTGGGCCTTGAGGTAAAATATGATGATACCCTCACCGGCACGGCGGGCTATACCATCAGCGCCCGAAACGCATCGGGGTCTGAGCTCCTTTACAACTACGAGCAATATTACGATGCTGAGAACGGCCACAGCCTTGTGCTGACGCTGGATGCCAACGTGCAGCTCAGCCTTGAAAACGGGCTGGAGAATATGCTGAAAAAGTATGACGCCAAAAACGGCGGCACCGGCATCGTCATGGATGTCAATACCGGCGCCATCATCGCCATGGCGTCCTATCCCAACTATGACCTGAACGATTACGGCACGATTTTTGACGCGGCGCTGCAAAAAAAGCTGGACGCGGATTTGGAGAAGATTGACGCCAACCGCTCTACCTATGAATCTGAGGAGGCGTATGCTGATGCCCGGGCCAAGGCCATCAACAGCGCCATGCAGAGCCAGTGGCGCAATAAGTGCATCGACTCCACCTATGAGCCTGGCTCCACCTTCAAGCCCATTACGCTGGCGGCGGCGCTGGAGGAGGGCAAGGTTTCCAAAAGCTCCACGTTCTACTGCGGCGGCTACACTACAGTTCCGGGCTGGAGCGACCGTATCTGGTGCTCCAACCACAGCGGTCACGGCCAGCAGACGCTGATCGAGGCCGTGGGCCATTCCTGCAACCCGGCATTTATCAAAATGGGCCTTTCCATCGGCACAGAGACCTATTATAAATACCTGAAGTCCTTCGGACTGATGGATAAGACCGGCATCGACATGATCGGCGAGGTGAAGGGCCTGTTCGTTGACGAGGATTACTTCAACTCTCAGGTGGTGTCGCTGGCCTCCTACTCCTTCGGCCAGACCTTCAACGTGACGCCCATCGAGCTGATCCGGGCGCAGGCGGCCTGCGTCAACGGCGGCTATCTCTACGAGCCCTACATCGTCGATCAGGTGTTGGATGAGGACGGCAATGTGCTTTCCCAGCACGATACCACGCCAGTGCGGCAGGTCATCAGCGAGGAGACCTCCGCCATTGTCCGGGAGGCGCTGGAATACGTGGTGTCCTCCGGCAGCGGCAAGAACGGACAGGTGGCGGGCTACCGCATCGGCGGCAAGACCGGTACCGCCGATAAGACCGGCACCAGAAAGACCACCCGCGAGGTGGTGGTGTCCTTCATGTGCTTTGCCCCGGCGGACGATCCCCAGTACATCATGCTTTTGACTATGGATACCCCCAGCCGGAACACCGGTACGGCTGTGTACGGCGGTACCATGGTGGCCCCTACGGCAAGCCAGATCATGGGTGAGATTCTGCCCGCCCTCGGTATTGAACCGGATTATTCCGCAGAAGAATTGTCCGGCGCTGATGCCGCCGTGCCCTACGTGGTGGGGAAGACAGCGGAGGAGGCCAAGGCGGCGCTGAAATCCGCGGGCTTCACCTATCGGACGGTAGGCAGCGGCGAGACCGTGACGGACCAGACCCCTGCCGGCGGCGCTATCGTACCTAACAACGCCTCGGTGGTGCTCTACTTGGGGGCGGAAAAGTCGGATACGCCCAGCACAGTGCCGGATGTGACCGGCAAGACGCCCACAGAGGCCAACAAGGCCCTGACCAACGCGGGGCTCATTATGAAGGTAGCCGGCGCTACCTCTGCCAGCGGGGGCAGCGTGACTGCCATTTCTCAGAACGCGGAGGCGGGGAGCCAGCTTCCGGCGGGCAGTGTGGTCACGGTCCGCTTCGGTGTCCGCACAACGGACTAATACGCGCTTTGAGCGCACCTTTTGCCAGATTTACGGCACGATTCACGGTATGCTTCCGCTAAAAAGCTGATAGAATACTTACGATGAAATCACCTTGAAACTGGAGGATATCAATATGAAACTGCGGGAACTGCTCTCCGGTGTCTCTGTGCTTGCGTGCACGGCAGATATGGAAATGGAAATCAGCGGCGTCAGCTACGATTCAAGAAGCGTGCGCCCTGGCGATCTGTTTGTGGCCATGACCGGCTTTGCGGTGGACGGACACAAATTCATTGCCGCGGCACAGGAAAAGGGCGCGGCGGCGGTGCTGTGCCAAAAGGAGCCGGGGGGGACGCTGCCGTATGTGCGGACAGAGGATTCTCGCCGCGCACTGGCAATCGTCGGGGCCAACTGGTTCGGCCATCCCGCTAAGGAAATGACCATGGTGGCCGTGACCGGCACCTGCGGCAAGACCACTACCACGTATTTGCTGAAGGCAATTTTAGAGCAGGCGGCAGGGGCCAAGGTGGGTCTTATCGGCACCAACCAGAATATGATCGGCAACGCGGCGCTTCCAACGGACCGTACCACGCCGGAATCCTTTGAGGTCCAGAAGCTGTTCCGGGAAATGGCGGACGCCGGGTGCACCCATGTGGTGATGGAGACGTCTTCTCACGCGCTGTATCTGGACCGGGTCTACGGCGTGCACTACGATGTGGGCGTGTTCACCAATCTGACGCAGGATCATCTGGATTTCCATAAGACCATGGAAAGCTACTGCGATGCCAAGGCAATTTTGTTCCGGAACTGCAGTGTCGGCGTGGTGAACGCCGATGACCCGTGGACGCCCCGGCTGCTGAAGGATGCGGCCTGTAGGGTGATGACCTACGCAGAACGGGCGGAAGCGGACCTTCGGGCGGAGCATATCGCTCTTTCCGCTGACGGAATCGCCTTTGACGCCGTGACCGAAACGGAGCGGGTGCCTGTTCGGGTGCACATCCCCGGCGGCTTTATGGTGTATAATACGCTGGATGTGCTGGGTGCGGCGCTGGCGCTGGGAATCCCACTGAAGGACAGCGCCGCCGTGCTGGCAGGCGTCCCCCATGTGCAGGGGCGGGTGGAGGTCATTCCCACGCCTGGAAAGGATTATACGATTCTCATTGACTACGCCCACACGCCGGACAGCATGGTCAACGTCCTGCGGACAGTGAAGGAGTTTGCCAAGGGCCGCACCGTAGCGGTGTTCGGCTGCGGCGGCGACCGGGACCGGACGAAGCGACCTCTGATGGGAAAGGCTGCGGCGGACTGGTCGGATTTTGCTGTGGTTACCACCGACAATCCACGGACGGAGCAGCCGGAGGCTATTATCGAGGAGATTCTGCCGGGCTTTGCCGGCAGTGCAACGCCCTATCAGGTGGTGGTGGACCGGGTGGAGGCCATCCACTGGGCCATGGACCATGCACAGAAGGAGGACGTCATCGTTCTGTGCGGCAAGGGTCATGAGACCTATCAGGAGATCAACCATAAGAAGTACCACATGGATGAGCGGGAGATCGTGGCCGATTATCTGAAAAGCGGACATTGAGCCGCCGCAAGAAAAGAAAGAAAACAGACCGCCTGCGGGACGGTAAGAGGAGAAAGCATGAATATCAATGTCATTGCGCCGTTGGTTGGCTGTGTGCTGACCATGATTTTGGGGAAATTTGTATTAGCGGAACTGCGGAAGCTGAAGGCCGGACAGGAAATCCGGCAGGACGGTCCCACATGGCACAATTCCAAAGCGGGAACGCCCACCATGGGCGGCATCGCGTTTATTTTGGGCAGCGGCATTGCCGCCTTTGCCTGCGGCTGGCAGCAGATGGTAAACGGGGAGTTTGCCCATCTGTATGTCTATCTCTTTGCCCTGTGCTTCGGCCTCATCGGCTTTGTGGATGATTACCGCAAGGTCCGCCAGCACCAGAACGAGGGCCTGACCGCCAAGCAGAAGTTTGTTCTGCAGCTTTTGGCGGCAATTGTGTTCCTTTGCCTGATGCGCTATGAGGGCCTTTTGACCAATGACCTTTATATCCCCTTTGTCAATGTGACGGTGACGGTGAACTGGATTCTTTACCTCATTTTCGCCGCCTTCGTCATTGTGGGCTGCGTCAACGCCGTGAACCTCACGGACGGGATCGACGGTCTTGCCTCCGGCGTGACCGCTGTGGTGATGTTCTTTTTCCTGCTGGCGGCTATGCTCTGGAAAATGACCTCCCTCGGAATTTTCTCCGGTGCGCTGTTCGGCAGCCTTGTGGGCTTCTTTGCCCTGTATAACCACCACCCCGCCAAGTGCTTTATGGGCGACACCGGCAGCCTGTTTTTAGGCGGCGCTGTAGCGGCTCTGGCCTTTGCCATGGATATGCCGCTGGTGCTGATTTTAGTGGGAATCATCTACATTCTGGAAACTCTGTCCGATATTATACAGATTGGATACTTCAAGCTCACCCACGGCAAGCGCTTTTTCAAAATGGCGCCGCTGCACCACCATCTTGAGCGGTGCGGCTGGAGCGAGGTGAAGATCGTGACGGTGTTCTGCACCGTGACCGCGATTTTCTGCGCGCTGGCCTATTGGGGCATTCAGGGCCGCTATTGAGCGGACGATTTTTCAGATCGGAAGAGCGT
>UQMC01000104.1 GCA_900542115.1 uncultured Oscillibacter sp.
GCATACGAGATGTAGCCGTGACTGGAGTTCAGACGTGTGCTCTTCCGATCTAGCGTGGCGGAGCCGGCAAAAATGTAGCAGAGCTTGGCGAGCTCCGAGGGCTGAAAGGACACTCCTCCCAGCGAGATCCAGTTGGTCGCGCCGAATTTGGCGCGGCCGAGAACCAGTGTGATGCCCAGCAGGCCCACAGCCCCTGCGCCCATAAGCCAGCGGAGCTTTTTCACCCGCTCCAAATTACGCAGCACCAGCCCCAGCGCTAAAAACAGGCACACGCCCAGCAAAATGGCCAGCAGCTGCTTCGGCAGGCTTCCCGGCGCGCTGGAGGCCGTTACAGCCAATGACAACGTGGAGAGATAGAACGCGATGGTCTCCAGCTCAAAGCCCACGCAATGCCCCAGCCGCAGTGCCGCCGCGTAAAGCCACATCACGGCGCACAGCGCCAGAAAGCTCAGCGGCAGAAGCACGGTAGCGTTTTCTTCCGCCGCCAGCGTCACCTGAACGGCGGTTAATACCTGAAAGACCGTCAGCCACACAAAGGATGGCCAGATAGCGGCGGGCCTCTCTGCCTGCCGCTGCTTTTCCAGCGCCTCCTGCTCCCCTACCGTCTGCGGCAGGAAGACCAGCGGCACACCGCCGAAGGTGATGGTGTCTCCCAGCTTCACCGGTGCCTTGTCCGTAACAGGCGTGCCGTTTACCGCTGTGCCGCCCTTGGAGCCAAGGTCATACAGCGTCCACGCCCCGTCATCCCCCCGGCACAGAGTTGCGTGCTGCCGGGAGATGCTGGGATAGTTCAGCACCACATCCGCCGCACGACTCCGGCCAATGATGTTCTCCCAATGGGTCAGCGGCACGCCGCTGCCGTTCGGCAGGCTCAGCTGCGCCCACACCTCCGGCGTGTGGGGCACTCGCAGCAGAGAGCGGATGGCACGGGCCAAAATCAGGACCGACAATATCGGAAACAGCAGCCGCGCAATAGCCGTATACCAGCCGGTAAACATGGGATTTGCCGCCAGCCATTGTATTCCGGTGGAAAATAGCTCCTGCAACCTTCATTCTCCTTTCCGATAGGTAAATCGTCTATTTCGAGATATTATAGCATTTTCGGTGAAGGCTGTATAGTCTGCCTTGAGGTCTGCGGCCCCGGTTTTGAAAAATTCACAGAATGGTCACAGAATAAAGGCGGGAGCATCCAGACGCTCCCGCCTTTTGCTATATTAACCATAGACGGAGTAATATATCTCCTTCCACGTCGGCATTGTAAGTTCAAGATACAATACAATAAAAATGATAATTATACATATTATTGGAAGAATTACATTCTGTACGATAGGCCACAGCTTTTGAAGTTTGCTGTCGCTTAACGGGGTGCTGCAAACAATAGCCAGTAGGTTGGCGATTCCCTGTGCAATCGTGAAAAATCCGAACTCGACCATAGACGCAAATCCCGCCCCCGCCGAAAGGCATCCATATCCTGGAAACAATTTGTTGGTCAGCCGGACATCAAAATTCGTTGCGGCGAGGACAAACCAGAAAATCAAAGTAAACGGAATTGAACAGCCCCATTTTTTCAATGCAGTTTTTGTGCTGTCGCTAAATAGGACACAAAAGCAAAGTAATGCGCTGACAATAGCCTGAACATATATATTTGCAAATGGACACACCGCTCCCATAAAATCGAACAGAGAAAGAAACGGAACATATAATATGGAAAGTTGAACTGCGCTTTTCAGTATAGAAAGTCTGTTTCGGCGCATATTTGCCTCCTTTGTTACGGAATACATCCTAATCATCTTGTATGGTAAGTATAAACTGCTTTGAATAAAAAGACAAGGGTAGGACTTCTCCTACCCTCGCATTTATAAAACATTTTCAATAGAAATGATAAATCCGAACTACATGACCCGCTTGGATCATGTAGTTCGGATTATCATTACTTGGTCCGAGTGGCGGGAGTCGAACCCACGGCCTCATGGACCCGAACCATGCGCGCTACCAACTGCGCTACACCCGGATAGCTAATTTAGTATAAAGTATCTTTTGCCAAATGTCAAGGTGTGTTTCCATTTAATTTTCATAAAGGCCGCCTGTCCGGTGTCTTGAGCAATCAGGACTGCAGCCACATAAAAATGCAGCACAACTCCGTAAACGAAAGCTGTGCTGCATTGATGCTTATTCTTTTCAGCCGTTGTGCTTACTCGGCAGCGTAGACGGAAGCCTGCTTCCGATCCTTGCCCAGCCGCTCAAAGCGCAGAGTACCGTCCACCTTGGCAAACAGGGTATCGTCCGTGCCGATGCCCACGTTGGTGCCGGGATGGATCTTGGTGCCGCGCTGACGGACCAGAATATTGCCGGCCTTGACGAACTGGCCATCTGCACGCTTGGCGCCCAGACGCTTGGAGTTGGAGTCACGACCGTTCTTGGTGGAGCCGCCGCCCTTCTTATGGGCGAAGAACTGCAAACCGATCATCATCATGATAAAGGACCATCCTTTCTTTAAGATTTCCGGGAGGACTTATTCATCCTCCAGAACTTCAATGTTTTCAGGATACTCGTCATGGAGCTGTGCGAAATAAACCATCATTCCCGCCAAAAGCGCCTGACAGGTGGACTCCGCCGTTTGACCGAGGCTTCCCGGCAGGCGGAGAGAAATGGCCGCATCGCTTTCCAAAACCTTTATACTTGCCGCCAAACCCAAAACGTCATTGACTGTGGTCTCCACCAGACGCACCGCGCTGGTAATGGCCGCGCAGACAATGTCCGCTCCGGCATCGGCATAGCCGCTGTGACCCTGGACATCAAATCCGATCACCCGGCTGCCCTGACTGCGGAAGGTTACGGTGGTCATGCTCAGACAGAGATCTTGCCGATCTCAACCTTGGTATAAGGCTGACGATGGCCCTGACGCTTGCGATAACCCTTCTTGGGATTGTACTTGAAGATACGAACCTTCTTGCCCTTGCCGTTCTTCACGATCTTGGCCTCCACGGAAGCGCCCTCCACAACGGGGGTGCCGAACGTGGCCTTCTCGCCATCAATGATGGCCAGAACCTGCTCGAACTTCACGGTGTCGCCAGCCTCGTTGTCCAGCTTCTCGATATAGATCACATCGCCCTCGGACACCTTGTACTGCTTACCGCCAGTTACGATAATTGCGTTCATTTGTTTCAACTCCTTCATTTACGGGCTCGCTGTCGGGGGCGGCGCGCAAAGCGCACTTACAGACCCATTCAAAGCGGCTTTATTATTATATCGGTGCGGCTTGCTTTTGTCAACTGCTTTCTGTGCAAAAATCCGCGTTTTTTCGCTTATTGCTGAAATAAATGGCGGAGCTGTTCGCTTCGCCATTTAAATTCCCTATTCCTCCGTATCAAAGGGCGGAGTCTCCTCGGTGCCCGCAGGGGCGCCGCCCAGACGCATTTCGTCCCACTGTGCCCGGGTAATAAGGAGCTGCCGGGGCTTGGAGCCCTCAAAGGGGCCGACGATGCCCCGGTCCTCCATCTGGTCTACCAGACGGGCGGCCCGGGAATAGCCCAGCTTTAGCCGCCGCTGCAGCATGGAGACCGACGCCTGTCCCGTTTCCAGCACCACATCCACTGCGGCGGGCAGCAGTTCGTCCTCGTCGCTGTCCTCCGCATCAGCGGCGCTGCCGGCACCCTTGGTTCCTTTATTGTCCTTTTCCTGCACGGACTGCTCGATCTGGGCGATGACCTCCTGCGAATAGTTGGCCTCACCGCTTTCCTTCACATAGGCCACCACCGCCTCGATCTCCTCCGGGGAGATGAAGCAGCCCTGTACGCGAGTGGGCTTTCCCTCACCCAAGGGCGCGTAGAGCATATCGCCCTTACCCACCAGCTTTTCCGCGCCGGTGGTATCCAGAATGATACGGGACTCCAGTGAGGATGCCACCGCAAAGGCAATTCGGCTGGGGATATTGGCCTTCATCAAACCGGTGATCACGTCCGCAGAGGGACGCTGGGTGGCAATGACCAGATGCACACCGGCGGCACGGCCCATCTGCGCCACACGGCAGATGGACTCTTCAACCTCCTTGGCCGCCACCAGCATCAAATCCGCCAGCTCATCAATGACCACCACTACGCTGGGCAGCTTCTCCAAATCGTCCCGGGTAGCGGCGACCTTGTTATATTCCTCCAGCTTCTTCACGCCGTTTTCCGAAAACGTCTTGTAACGCTTCATCATTTCAAACACAGCCCACTGCAAGGCGCCCGCCGCTTTTTTCGGGTCTGTCACCACCGGGATGAGCAGATGCGGGATTCCGTTGTACGGCGCAAGCTCCACCATTTTCGGGTCCACCATAATAAAGCGCACCTCGTCCGGAGTGGATTTATACAGCAGGCTGATAATCAGGGAGTTGGTGCACACGGACTTACCGGAGCCCGTGGTACCGGCAATGAGCACATGGGGCAGCTTTTCGATGTTGCCGATGATATTCCGTCCGCCGATGTCCCGGCCCAGCGCAAAGGCCGTTTTGGAGGGGTGCTCCACGAAGTCCCGGGACTCAATAACATCCCGAATCAGCACCGGCGTCACGGTCCTGTTGGGGACCTCGATGCCAACAACGGAAATCTTATTCGGCACAGCGGCGATACGCACGCCGCTGGCTCCCAGCGCCAGCGCGATATCGTCCTGCAAGTTTGTGATTTTGGAGAGCTTCACACCCTGATCCAGCGTGAACTCATACCGCGTGACCGAGGGGCCGTGAATCACATCGCCCGCCTTGGCGTCCACGCCGAAGCTGGACAAAGTCTCCGCCAGCCGGCGGGAATTGTTCCGCAGTTCCGCTCCTGCCGCAATGTGGTTTTCTCCTTGATTTTCCCGCAGCAGGCTCACCGGCGGATAGCGGTACTCCGTTTCGCTCCCGGTCATATTCTCCGCAATCTCCGCGGTCACGGCGGCAGTCTCCGCCGCTACGGCCTGTGCCGCCGCCTTTTTGGACAGCGGCTCCTGTACCGCCGCAGCCGGAGCGCTGACGGAAGCTGAAGCTGCAGGCGATGCAGTCATCGGCTGTGCAGCCGCCGCAGGCTCCTCCAGCTGGGAGAGCACCACCGGCTCCATAGTGGGAATGGCGGGTCGCGGTGCCGGTTCCTCCTTGGCCTGAATGGGCTTCGGCGGCATCACCGGCGCTGCCGGTGCTTTCACGGCAAAGGGGTCGCCATCCTCATAGGGCTCCGACTCCTCTGCGGCAGCCTTTTGCGCCGCCACAATCTGCGCCGGTGTCTTCTGCTGTTCAGACCTGTGCCGGAAAAAGCCGGTAAAACCCGTCTTCTCCGGTTTGGGTGCCGGAGCGTCCACCGGGTCATCCACAGGAATATCGATTCTGGCACGGCTGCTTTCTGCCGGAATAGCCGGTTCCGGCTTTCGTGTACGCTTGCCCGTCTGGATAGGCTCCTCCGGCTCCGCCTCATAGCGCGGACGCTCTCGGTGCTTTTCAATCAGCGCTCCCACGGTGAGCCGCAGAGCCACCATGGTCAGCACCACCAGCAGGACTGTGAAAATAATGATCGAGGCGATTTTAGAAAATACCGCTACAAATCCCTGCGCCAGTACGCCGGACAGAACGCCGCCGCATTGCAGGGCAATTCCGTCCTTCCAGAGTGCCGGGATAATCCCGATAGATGAGGCATAGGCCTCTTTCACACGCAGCATATGAACGAGGCTGCCCAGCAGCACCGGCAACAGCATGGCACTGATGACCCGCAGCGTCACCGGCCGGCCATGATGGAAAAGGAGTATAAACGCCGTCAAGACCAAGGCCGGGCCAAGGACCCAATATCCATAGCCGATCAGACCTTTAGCCAGCATAGCCAAAGCGTCAATAAAAATGGCACTGATGCCAAAATAGCTAACGAACACACACAGCGCCAGTATCAGGCACACCACGCCGCCCACCTCCCGGCGGATAGGCCGGGGCTGCGGCTTGCGGGCGGCAGTCCGGCTTCCAGACGTACCGCTCTTTTTTCCTGTTGTTTTCTTTTGTGATGTGGAAGCCACAATCAAACCCTCCGTAAAAATATTTCGATAATCAGTGCTTTACCGCTGTCAGAATGATGGTCAGAATACCAACCACCCAGCAATAGTAGGCGAACGCTCCGAATTTTCCCTTGTCAGCAATCATTTTCAAAAGCCGGATACAGGCATAGCCCACCACGGCTGCCACTAAAACGCCGACAATGTAGGCCGGTACATCCCCCCAGACAATTTCACCGCCCAGAGCATCCTTCAGGCTCAAAATATTTGCGCCCAAGACTGCTGGAATCGACAGGATAAACGAATAGCGCACCGCAAATTTGCGGTCAAATCCCAGAAAACATCCGGCAGCAATGGTTGTACCGGAGCGGGACAGCCCCGGGCAGGTAGCCAACGCCTGCGCGGCGCCGACGATCAATGCATCGGACAACCGTGCGCTCCGCTCATTTTTACGCCCCTTGCGAACCCGGTCAGATATAAACAACAGACAGCCCGTAATCAACAGCGCGGCCCCCACAACATAGAGATTGCTGCTCAGGCCCTCGATCCAGTCCTTGACCGGCAAAATCACAAACAACGGTAATGTGCCTAAGATCACCAGCAGAATCATGCGTCTGGCCGGCGGTACCGGCGTAGGTGTTGTTCCATGAGCCAAATCATCGATTCCACGGAAAAATTCCACGATCATGTCCCTGATCTCCGGCCAATAGGCGACAAACACCGCCGCCAAGGTGCCAAGATGCAGCAGCACATCAAAAAAGCC
Source organism: uncultured Oscillibacter sp. (assembly GCA_900542115.1). Classification (GTDB taxonomy): domain Bacteria; phylum Bacillota; class Clostridia; order Oscillospirales; family Oscillospiraceae; genus Oscillibacter; species Oscillibacter faecalis_A. Next base: position 6,752 of record UQMC01000104.1, read on the forward strand.
CGGAAATTCCGAAGCGCCTTCCACGCCTAACAACTGCTCCGCGATTGCCAGATGGCCGGAGCTGGAAATCGGAAGAAATTCTGCCACGCCCTGAATCAAGCCCAGCAGTACTGCGTGTAGAAATGACATCCGCAATAGCCTCCTTTTGGATTTTATAGATGCTCTATGATGATAGCATATTCTGCTTGAAATTTCCAGACCATTTTACAAGTTTACATAAAATATAAATTTGCTTCAAATGTCATACTACTTTTCTCGCACTACTTGTCCACAGTCTGCAAAGGAGTAAACTATCGCT
>UQMC01000105.1 GCA_900542115.1 uncultured Oscillibacter sp.
ACCTCCTATAATCTCCCCGTACAAAACCAGAGAGGAGGTTTTTCATGCACCCGTTTCACCGCTTTGCGCAGCTGCCGGACCTCCGGCGCTTCGGCCATCTGCGGCTGCTGCTGTTCTGGCCGCTGTTCAGCCTTACCTTCTATGCGCTGGAGCACCTCCGCCCGCCAGTCTATTATCACCCTATGCGCTGCGCGCTGGACGCTATGATTCCCTTTTGCCGCTGGTTTGTAATTCCCTACGTTTTCTGGTTCCTTTTTGTGGCGGGGATGCTGGCTTGGACCGCCCTGCGGGATGTTCCCGCCTTCCGGCGGATGATGAAATTCATTATCCTGACATATTCCTTCGCCCTGCTGACATATTGGCTTTTTCCCAACTGTCAGCATTTAAGGCCTGTTCTCTCCGGCAATGATGTCCTGACGCGGCTGGTGTCCATGCTGTACCGCTCGGATACCAATACCAACGTCTGCCCCTCTATCCATGTCATCGGCTCTTTCGCCGTGTACTTCGCCGCCCGGGATTCTCGAATGCTTTCTAAGCCGCCTATCCGTCTGACGGTATTTATCCTCACGGTGCTCATCAGCATATCCACGGTGTTTCTAAAGCAGCACTCTGTTCTGGACGTGCTGGCCGGGCTGCTGGTCTGCGCCGCGGCGTACCCCATGATCTATCCCCTGCCCGCCCATCATGCGCTGCCCGCACCGGCGGTCATGCAAAAGCGCACGGTCCTGTAGCCTCCGCTCCTCCGCCCTTGGCGGGGGAGCTTTTTCATGCCTTGCCTTTCGGGCCCGCTTCCTATATAATGAATGGAAATTTACATTACCATCAGGAGGCCCGCTATGGCTCATATGATCCCCATCACCGATTTTCAAGCCCCGGAGTTGGACATTTACGCCCGCCTGACCGAAAACCAGCTCCTGAACCGGGCCGACCCGGCCAACGCCCTGTTCGTGGCGGAAAGTCCGCTGGTCATCGGCCGGGCGCTGGACGCCGGCTGCGTGCCGGTCTCGTTTCTGATGGAGACCAAGCACACCACCGGCAAGGGTGCGGCGCTGCTGGAGCGCTGCACCGCCGATATTCCGGTCTACGCGGCGGAGCTGGAGGTTCTGACCCAGCTCACCGGCTTTCACCTGACCCGGGGAATGCTCTGTGCCATGCGGCGGCCTCCGCTGCCTACAGTAGAGGCGATCTGCGCCAAGGCGCGGCGCATCGCCGTGCTGGAAAACGTGATGAACCCCACGAATATCGGCGCGATTTTCCGCTCCGCCGCCGCGCTGGGAATGGACGCCGTGCTCCTCACCGCCGCCGGCAGCGATCCGCTGTATCGCCGGTCCAGCCGGGTGAGCATGGGAAACGTCTTCCTCGTACCGTGGACCTATCTGCCGGAGGACGCGGACTGGACTGCGCTGCTGCACCAATACGGCTTCAAAACCGCCGCCATGGCGCTGCGGGCCGACTCCATCCGCCTGAATGATGCCCGCCTTGCCGCCGAGCCCAAGCTGGCCGTTGTCATGGGGACCGAGGGAGATGGTCTTGCCGCCGACACCATCGCCCACTGTGACTACACCGTGATGATTCCCATGAGCCACGGTGTCGATTCTCTGAATGTGGCCGCCGCCAGCGCCGTTGCCTTTTACCAGCTTGGCCTCATGAGCCGCCCCGATTCCGATTGAGCGCCTTGCTTTACAGCAGAACTTATGTTAAGATACTGCTGTTAAGATACTACAAAAAACAGGCAACTGCCGGAACGGAGAAATGATTGAAGAAAATGAAAAAGGAACGCGGCTGGCTGAAAAAAACCTTTAAGCAGGCCATGGCACAGGAGCTTCGAGAGCACAAAAGCTCCTTTATCGTCTTTTACACACTGCGGGTGATGGTCATCATCACGCTGGTGCGCCAGATTTTTCTGCACAACTATGAGGGCGCGTTTTTCTGCGTGCTGACCATCGCTCTGCTGTACGTCCCAAGCTGGGTGCAGGTGCGGCTGCGAATCGAGCTGCCTCCGCCGCTGGAAATCACCATTCTCTGCTTCATTTTCGCGGCGGAGATTTTGGGCGAGGTCAACGCCTTCTATGTCAACGTCCCCAACTGGGACACCATGCTCCACACCATCAACGGCTTTCTGGCCGCAGCCGTTGGCTTTTCCATGGTGCTGCTGCTCAATGACAACGAAAAGCTCACCTTTGACCTCTCGCCCTTCTTTTTGGCTCTGGTGGCCTTTTGCTTTTCCATGACCATCGGCGTCCTGTGGGAGTTTTTCGAGTTCGGCATGGACTGGTTCTTCCACTCCGATATGCAGCGGGATACCGTCATCAACGCCATTTACTCCGCCAGTCTGGACCCCACCCGCAGCAACAAGGTGGTAGCGGTGAAGGGGATTTACGATGTAGTCATCAACGGTGAGGAGCTTGGAATGGGCGGCTATCTGGACATCGGCCTCATTGACACTATGAAGGACCTGCTGGTGAATTTCGTGGGCGCTGTGGTATTCTCCGTCACCGGCTTTTTCTACGCCCGCAGCAAGGGCACAAAACGGACGCCGGCCCAGAGCTTCGTCCCCAGCAAGAAAACAGCGGAGCAGGATTATCTGCGTCAGGCCCGGGAAAGTGGAAACAGCGCCGCTCCCGAGGCAACACCCGACGCCACCGATGATAAACCGTAAAAAATCATTCCGTCTGCGGACTCCGAGAGGCTGTCCGCAGACGGAATTTTATTTTCACGCGCCGGAACAGGCCTTTGCCTTTCCGCTTTTCATAGTGAAGATTGTATATTTATTTAATCGTTTTCCGGCGGCTTTTTCAGAAAGCTCTTGTATCTTTTTCCCAATCCGCTATAATATGAATAAAGTACGTCAGAGGCCGTGATCCTCTGTAGAGCAGGAGTTATGCTATGGTACATCAGAAACCCCGCATTTTGGTTGTCGGCAGCTTTGTTATGGATGTCATCGCCACAACGGAGCAAGTCCCCGGCCCCGGACAAACGGTTTACGGGAAGTCCTTCCACACCGCCCCCGGCGGCAAGGGCGCCAATCAGGCCCTTCAGTGTGCGCGGCTGGGCGCGGAGGTCACAATGGTCGGCTGCGTGGGGGATGATCTGTTTGGCCGGCAGCTCTTGGAACCGCTGCAAAATGCAGGCGTGGATACCGGCCATGTCATCGTCCGGTCGGACTGCCACTCCGGCGTAGGCCATGTAACGCTGGCTGTTTCCGGCCACACGGCCCAGAACCGCATCATCGTCATTCCCGGCGCTAACCTGACGCTGAAGGCATCTGAGGTGTCATGGCTGCGGGAACAAATCGCGGAGTATGATCTTGTGCTGTTACAACTCGAAATTCCTCTGGAGGTCAATCTGGCTGTGGCTCGGTTTGCCAGGGAGGCCGGTGTGCCTGCTATCCTGAACCCTGCCCCGGCGGCGGAGCTGGATGATACTCTGCTCAGTCTGGTCTCGTGGCTGATTCCCAATGAGCAGGAAGCCTCACAGGAGACCCATTTACCGCTCCGCATAGAGGAAACAGGCCCTCTGGACGCGGACCTTCGGGCCATTGCCGCAGCACTGCGCGCCAAGGGCGTCGCACATACGGTCATCACACTTGGGGGCTTCGGCTCCGCTGTGGCGGAGCCATCCGGCCCCCGGTACATCCCCTGCGTCCGCATGGAGCACGTAGCCGACCCCACCGCAGCCGGGGACTCCTTTGTGGGAGCTCTGTCCGTTGGGCTTTCCATCGGCCTTTCAGCGGACGATGCGCTGACCTTTGCCAGCCACACCGCCGCCATCACGGTCTCCCGTCTGGGCGCCATGCCCTCCCTTCCCATGCTGGACGAGGTTCTAACCCTGATGCAGGAGCGTGGCAGCACTCTTGATCCCGCACCGTTCCGCGCTTTGCGCTAAACCATAAACGGAGGTATTTTATGGACGCTCTGCCTGCGCTTCTTCCCGGCCGGTACCGGCACTTCAAGGGTAATGAATACCGGCTTTTGTATGTTGCCCATCATTCTGAAACCATGGAACCCATGGTGGTCTATCAGGCGCTCTACGGCCAACGCGGCATTTGGGTACGTCCCGCCTCTATGTGGTGCGAGATCGTGGACCGCGACGGTTATCACGGCCCACGTTTTACTCTGGTAGAAGCAGATGGGCGAGACACTTGATCCCCGCCGGTCTTAATTTTCAAAATTTTTCGACTTTTTTGAAAATAGGGCTTGCATTCTGCGGAAAACTATGTTAGTATGTATAAGCTGACTTCGAGAGTTCAGCTTATCCGGGTGTAGCGCAGTTGGTAGCGCACTTGACTGGGGGTCAAGGGGTCGTGAGTTCAAGTCTCGCCACTCGGACCATATTAACGAAACGGTATAGATGCGTCTGGCGAAAAGTCAGGCGCATCTATACCGTTTCCGGGCTTTTTCAAGCCCGGATTTCTTCTCTCAAACCATAGATGCAAATCGCTGTTTCAGGGCGTCTGCCCCGATTCGAACCGGGCGTTTTCCTGTTTCATGCAGATGCGTTCAGCCAGCGCCCTTTTTCAGCGGCGATTTTTCCGGCTGGCAGCGGTATTTTTCTCAAAAAAGAATCATAAAGATTTGGGCGTCGTTTTGTTGGTCCTGACGGACTAAGAAAGCGGTACCCTTTTTCATTTCAAAAAGGGCGCTGGTCGCAGCGCCTGCATTTGTAGGTCGGAGCATGATCGCTCCGGCCTTATTTTTTATGCATGGGAGGAGCTATATGAGCATCAGCGCAGAAGAAAAGGTCTGTTACCTCAGAGAAGCAGCAATCGTCCTTGCCAAGGAGGGTTTCCAGTTGGACGAAGTTCACACTGACAGGCTGTGTATCCTGCTTGACGGTGCGCCGCTTTGTGAGGTGACCGATAACGGCGGTATTACCTACCGCAATGAGGATATCAACGAGCCGGAACGGATCAATGCCAAAGACAAGGTGTATGAGATCGCCAGGACTATAGCGGAGTATATGCGGCAGATGGAGATGGCGCCCTTTTTGAAAGCCGACAGTCTGGAGGACGGCTACAAGGTGCTGGCGGATTTCAACGGCACTGTGCTGGCTGGAGTTCAGAGCAAACACGGAGTCCACTTCGTCACATGGGATTGGGCCTATGGGCACACAGGAGTATGTCATGGGCACTATTTCATGGAGAACTATGCAGGAGCCAAACAGGACTTTGCTATCCGCTCCGGGCTGATTCAAAAGGAACGGCTTTTCACCCCAGAGCAGATGACCGAGATTTATCGTTGCTGTGCGGACTCTGTAGACGGAGATTTCTTTGAACTCACGGGAGAGCAGGAAAAAATGATCCGCAGTGTTCAGCAGCAGATTGAGGAGTGTGTGCCGGATTTGGACGAGCGAATCCGGCAGCAGGAAGAAGCCTTGGAACAAGTCGCGCAGCAACAGACAATGTAATATCAAACGGAACGGGCCGGAGTCTTAGCAATAAGATTCCGGCCCTTTTTTCATTTCAGAGAGGAGTTCGCTTATGCCGTACTATTTCATGCGAGACACGCCGCTGCAGGCGTTGGAGCAGTTGATGATGTCTCAGCCCGGTCAAAAGCCCAGAGGTGGTGGAATATACCGCAGCCCATTTCGTTACACGCCCGAAGATGTGGCGTGCGAATACTGCCAGAACTATGTCCGCAAGCATCCGTGCCGCCTATGTGAATGTACCTGCCTGGAGGAGCGGATCGAGGCAGGTGTGCTGGAGCTGAATGCGTTCATGCGGGACTGCTTCACCCCCTCTATGGGGCCGCAGTTCCGAAAAAGGATGCATCAGCAATTTAGAGAGAGGAAACCTCAATTCTTCCAATTCTTCCTGTCCGATGCCCACCGGCGAAGATGGACACATTGGCGAGAGCGCTGCTGGCGTTTGTCCGACCGGAACAAAGCGGCCCTCTTCCTGCTCACGGCATACGAGAGCCTTTGGCGCAGGATGGTCTGGAAATGCGGGAATGACGGCTTTGACTTCCAAAGCGTCCGGCTCGGAGGAATCGAGCCGGAGCTATACAGCGTCTACCAGGCGGCGAAGGCCATTGCGGTCGGCTGCTGTAATATCACTCTCGCAGACCTTGCGTCTCCGGAATTGGTCACAGATGAGGCGTTCCACCTGATCACTGGCGCACTACTGATGGCCAAATACGGAGATGCGGTTTTGAATTTGGAAAAAGGAGTTGACGAAACATGATGATACAAGCGGTGCTTGGCAATCCGCATCACCCGGAATACGGCGTGGCGACCATTCCGTTTCCTATTCCCCGCGACCAGTACGCACACTGCATGGAGCTGCTGGAGGCGTTGGAAATCGGTGACGCGGTCAAGGCGGACTGCAAGGTGGAGAAGATCGACAGCTTCTACACCGTTCTCAAGCGAGTGGAAATGCTCACGGTCAATGTGGAGGAGCTGAACTACCTCGCCAAGCGGCTGGACAGCTTCGACACCGGCGAAGCCGCACAGTTTCAGGCGATGGCACACAAGTTGGAGCTGTTTGAGTTAAAGGATCTCATCAACCTGACCTTCTGCTGCCAGCAGGCTACGGTCATCACCGACTTTTCCGACCTCGCCGCTGTTGGCCGTGACCACTACATGAACCTGCACGGCG
>UQMC01000106.1 GCA_900542115.1 uncultured Oscillibacter sp.
CGGCGACCACCGAGATCTACACTCTTTCCCTACACGACGCTCTTCCGATCTCCGGCTCCACCGGCGCTTTGCTGGCGGGCGCTACGCTGCTGGTCAAGCGCATCCGGGGCATCCGGCGCGCGGCTATGGGCCCGGTGATTCCCACTGCCTCAGGCCGTGCCATTCTCTGCGACTGCGGCGCCAACGCGGACTGTACACCGGAATATCTGCTGCAATTTGCGTACCTCGGCAGCTTTTATACTAAGCGGCTTATGGGATTGGAAAATCCGCGTGTGGGCCTGTTGAATATCGGCGCGGAGCCCTCCAAGGGCGATTCTCTGCGTCACGAGACCTTCCAACTGTTAGAGGAGGCAGGCCGGGAGGGCCGCTTGAATTTCATCGGCAATGTGGAGGCCAATACGGCGCTGCTGGGCGGCGCCGATGTGATTGTGGCAGACGGCTATTCGGGCAATATTCTTCTCAAGGGCGTGGAGGGCTGCGCCAAGCTGATGATGGGCGAGCTGAAAAAGGCGCTCCGTTCCAGCACGAAAAGCAAGCTGGGCGCTCTGCTGGTCAAAGACAGCCTGCGGGACATGAAAAAGCTGCTGGACCCCAGCGAGATAGGCGGTACGCCGTTCCTCGGCATCAGCAAGCCGGTGCTGAAGGCTCACGGCTCCTCTGATGCTCACGCCATCTGCAATGCGGTGCAGCGGGCGATCGAATACGCACAGAGCGGCATCATCGCCGATGTGGAAGCGCATATTGATGAGATGAAGGTGGAAAAGCAGGCATAAATATGGAAATGCCTCTTGACAGGGCCATAGGATTGCCGTATGATGTTTTCTGCCAATTATGGATGAATATTACATTCTCATAGGAGTGAAGTGCGATTATGTCAGTTGAGGAGATCTTTCAGACTATGCGGGATCTGGTGGCCGAGCAGTTTGCCATGGACCCGGCGGAGATTACGATGGAGACTTCTTTTGAGGAGGACCTCGGCGCAGATTCCGTGGACTTGGTAGAGCTTGTCATGGCCATGGAGGAAGAATTTGATATGGGCGAGGCCGGCGAGGATGAGCTGACCGGTCTGAAGACGGTTGGTGACGCGGTGAATTACGTTGCCTCCAAGCTGAAATAAAATGAGGAAAACGCCCCGCTTCCGGCGGGGCGTCCTTATAACCGTGAGAGGTAAGAGGATGCAGGAACTTGAGAAAAAACTGAATTACACATTTCATGACCAACGGCTGCTGCGGGAGGCGCTGAATCACAGCTCCTATGCCAATGAGCACCGCGCACAGGGAATGAACAGCAATGAGCGTCTGGAGTTTCTGGGCGACAGTGTGCTGGGCTTTGTTACGGCGGAATACTTATTTGCCCGGCACCCGGATTTGCCGGAGGGAGACCTGACCCGCATCCGGGCGGCGCTTGTGTGTGAACAGAGCTTGCATGAGGTGGCGCAGAAGCTGGGTTTAGGCAGCTATCTGCGGCTGGGAAAGGGCGAGGAGGCCGGCGGCGGACGCCAGCGCACCTCCATTTTGGCGGACGCCACCGAGGCGGTATTTGCCGCGGTGTATCTTGATGGCGGCATTTCTGCCGCTTCCGCGCTCATTCACCGTGTTTTGCTGGATGTGGAGCGGGAAGAGGTAGTAGAGGAGCGCCGCCGGGATTATAAGACCCAGCTTCAGGAGCGTGTTCAGCGTCAGGCCGGACAGGAGCTGACCTACTGCATGGTGGGCGAAGAGGGCCCGGATCACGCCAAGACCTTTATCACGGAGGTCCGCTTGAACGGCGCGGCCATTGGCCGGGGTAGCGGCCACAGCAAGAAGGAATCCGAGCAGATGGCCGCAAAGGCCGCCTTGGAAAAGCTGAGCGAACATTAAAGAATAAAACAGCAGCCGGAACAAATGCTCCGGCTGCTGTTCTTTTATGAAATCATGCCAATGCGCCGCAGCCCAGCCGTTCCCGCACCAGTTCCGCCTGCATAGGTTTGACCGTGGCATCGGGCCAGTTGAAAAATTGAAGATTCACCAAACGGTCAGCATACCGCAGAAGAAAGTGCAGGGAACCATCGGCAGAGCTATAGGCGGCTTCCGCGCCCCAGCGGGAAGCATCAAGCTCTGTAAAGGAAATTTGCTCCACAGGATGAAAGGCGCTGTATGCGCCCTGTCGCAGCTCTGTCAGTCTGCGGTCGAGGAAATACGCACTTTCCACAAAAACGGAATAGGCGAGGGCGGGCTGGCTGCTGCCCTGAAAAAGCGGAACCAATTGCCGCCCGACATACTGCCGAAGCAGCGGCGTGCCGCGTACCTCAAAAAAACAGGAGTAGTTGGTGTCGGATGTTTCACCGGTCAGTTCCTCCACTGTCAGGGGCAGCGGGTCATGATAGATTTTATCAACAAGAAAGGTCGAGCCTCCAACAGATAGGGTGATGCGTTCAGCATTTCGATGCCCTAAAATGATAGGGTGGGCCGCAGTGTAGCCAAGGGAGAGAACCAGCTCTAAAGCGAAGGCTACCACAAGAAACGCGGCAGCAGTCCGTCTTCCGCGTTGTTGCAGCCGGTGACGGAGCCTGAAATAGACTGCCAATAGAAAGATCGTCCCGGGGATGACAGCACCGGTCAGTGTGGCCAAATAGTAGTTCCGCTCTGCGATGACGCTGAAAAGGAAGAGGAACAGGCAGATAAGGGCGAGAATGGTATGAATAGCGTTCAGACGCCGGTTTCCCTTGGGGGCCTGAAGGCGGTTTTCATTTTGAGCGGTCTGCCGGGCCGAGCGGTACCAGAGTAAATGGGAGACAAGCGTAATACAGCAGGGAAGGATGTACAGAAGGAGCACTGGCAGGAATAAACGGAACCACGCCGCCCAGTTACCGGCAGAGCGCGTCAGAAGCAAAAGGGGGAGCAGCAGAAGAATATAAAAAATCAGCGAACCGGCAAACAGAACGGAATCCCGGACTCTCATGGCGGCGTGAATCGTTTCCATCTGCACCACCGGGTCAGTTTCAATGGGAACCGGCTCTTTCTCCGCTGTGCGGAAAACCTGCATCTGCCCAGCCGTGGCCGTAAGCTCCCAGCCGGTGGCGCGGCACAGCTCCCACAGCTCCCGCTGCTGCCGGGAAATATATTCATCGGCGGGGTCCTTTGGAAAATACACCACGGCATAATGCAGATCGGCAGGCGGACATTTGCGGTAGCGCCAGAAAACAGGACCGATATGCTCCAACTGCCAGCCCTGCTGGGCAAGCGCCTCCAAGTGCTGCGCGATCTCCGGGGCGGCGTATAAATCAAACAGGTTGTATTCATACTGTGCGTTTCGGAATGTGAACATATTTCCGGCCTCCTTTTCCGCTATGTCAAAGAACCGAAGCCCAGCCGCTCGCCAACAAGGGCCATTTGCTCTTGAGTGGGGGCAGTATCGTACCATGGGTCAAAGCGAAGCCTAACGATGCGGTTTGGGTAGCACAAAAGGTATACGCCGTTGGCTGTATCGCCGCTGTGGAACTGATAGACTTCATCGGCGCCCCATGGAGCAGCGTCCGTGGGGACCCAGCTTTGCCGGGGCTGTCCAATCAGGCTTGTGTTGCGGTTGAAGGTTTCCAGCTCCTTGAAAAAGGAGTCCTTCACCGGTGCGTAAAGACAGCTCAAATTGACCTGATACACTGAGCAATACAGCTCCGGGGCGGCGGTGCTGCCTGCTCCATAGGTCTGTTCCTGCCGGAAGATATACTCCGTTACCAGCAGGGAGGTGCCGGTTTTCCGATAGCAGGAATAGTCTGCGCCGGGGATTTCGCCCATTAGTTCTTCTACCGTCAGGGGCAGGGGATCATGATACACGGTGTAGGTGTAGCGGCTGCTATCATGATAGCCGGGAGAGGGCCGCTTCTCCGCATTTGGGTGCCCCAGCGGTGTGCCAACGAGCCGCAGACTTACCCAAAACAGCCCGGCGGTCAGGACAAGCGCCGCTATGATGGTGATGAAGGTGCTCAGCAGCAGATTGTGCTCGGCGGGGAAGCCGTGCTTTTTCATGAGATAGCGGCTGCCGTGGATGACCAGCGACAGCAGCGCGGCATAGAGAATCCAAAGTAAAAGACCGGTATAGACAGCCATTCCGTATCGATTGGCTGCCAGTAGCGTACCGAGATATGCCGCGCAGAAAACCGCAATCAGCGAAAGCTCAAGGACTCTTCGCCATTTGTGGCTGCGGGGAGAGAGGAGAACCCCCTCCTCCCGGGCGGCCACCGCCGCCCGTTTGCTCCAGCGGTAGTAGGCGATCAGCTCTGCAACGGAATCCATCAAAATCAATCCCCAAAGCAAAACGGCCAGAAGGGAGATTCCGGATGACAGCAGATCCCGAATTGTTTCCGCATTTCGGAATTGCAGCCAGATCTGAAGCAGCGCACAGCACAGCATGAGCCAGTTGGAGCGGGCGGCCCCTGCTTTCATGGCGGCATGGACGTTTTCCACCTGTACCACCGGGTCTGTTTCGATGGGGGTTGGATTCTTTGCCGGATTGCAGAAAACCTGCATCTGATAGCGGTTAGAGACCAGCTCCCAGCCCGTTGCCTTGCACAGTGCCCAGAAGTCCCGCTGCTCCGGCGGCGGTTCCGGGTCAAACTGGCTGGCCTTGGGGAAGTACACCACGGCGTAGTGCAGCTCCGCCGGCTCACAGCGCCGGTAGGTCCAGAACACAGAGCCGGTATGTTCCAGATGCCAGCCCTGCCGGGCCAGCTCCTCTAAATGGCGGACGATGCCCGCATGGTCATAATAAGAGTAAAGATTGACTTCGCGCCGCTTTTTTCGGCCTGACAGGTTCATGCTTCGATCTCTCCTCTCCGTCCCATATAGCTGCGGTAATCCTCGGACAGCGCTTGCAGCCGCCGGTACTCGTCTGCCAATGCCTGCTCTCCGGCAGCGGTAATGAGATAGCTCCGCTTGCGGCCCTCCGTTTTTGTTTCCACGATCCAGCCGGTTTCCTGAAAGCTCTCCAGCAGATTGTAAAGCGTTCCGGGCCCCACCGTAACGCGGCCATGGGTGATATTGGCGATTCGGGCCATGATGTCCGCGCCGCAGCACTCGTCCCGGAGGGACAGCAGTACATAGAACATCTGCTCCGTCAGCGTTTGAAATTTTTCCCGTGCCATAGGCAGCACCATCCAGTATCGATATTCGATATTTCTATCTACAACATACTATCGAATATCGATTATGTCAAGAAAAATGTGGAAAAGTTGAAAAAGCCGGACCGCCATGCAGACGGTCCAGCAAAATGCTTATTTACATAATGATTGTAAAATGATTTAAAAAAGTAGAAAATCAAATAAAACGGAGCTTTACATAACTTTGATTATAGTCCTGCCTTTTCCGTAAGCCAGCTGTAAATATCCCGCTGAATTTGTTCATGCTCCGCTTCCTTTAAAATTTCATGACGCAGTCCCGGATACAGCTTTACAGTCACATCCTCCATTCCGGCCTTGCGGAAGGCATCGGCGGCGCGCTTTACACCCTTTCCGCAGTCGCCTACCATATCCATATCGCCGGAAACGAATAAAACCGGCGTATGGCGGTTCATTTTGCGGATATTGGCTGAATCACAGACAAAGCGGATGCCGGAGAGCATTTCCCGGAACAATCCGGCAGTGGCATTGCCCTGACAGAGCGGATCAGCAAGATAGGCGTCTACATTGTCGGGATTTGCGGAGAGCCAGTCCATCGCGGTGCGGTTGGGGGCAAAGCGGCGGTTGTAGATGCCGAAGGACGCCCTGGTCGCCAGCTCGCTGGGGCGGTTTTCACCGTTGCGGCGGCACTCTCCGCGGATGGCGGCCATAGCGGCCGCAGTCACGGTGGGGCTCAGATGGCCGGTTCCCATGATGACCGCGCCGTTTACCGTGCCGGGGTAGCGAATGAGATAGGTCCGGGCCAAAAATGACCCCATGGAATGTCCCAGCAGGAAATAGGGGAGGTCGGGAAATTGGCTGTGGGTCAGTTTGCGGAGCTGTTCCAGATCGTCCACCACATAGTTCCAACTGCCCTGCGGGCCGAAATAGAACCAGGGCGCACCCTCCGCAACGGACAGGCCGTGACCGATATGGTCATTTCCCACCACGGCAAAGCCCTGCTCCGTCAGATATTGCGCAAAGGGCTCATAGCGCAGAACATATTCGGAAATGCCGTGAGCAATCTGCAAAACGGCCACAGGGGTGCCGTCTGGCAGCCATGAAACGGCGTGGATATTTGTTTTACTGTCGGCTGAGGGAAAAGTAAATTCGTGTTTCACCATGGTGCATTCCTCCTGCTTTCAGCGGTAGTTTACCACATTTCCAAGAAAATTACCAGCGTTCGACTTATCAACGGAAAACAAATTGTGAACACCATTGCGTTTTTCGTTTGCCGGCGCTATACTAAAGATATGAGATTTCCGGTCAAGTGTACCGAATTGTGAAAGGAGCGCTTAATATGGCATTTTTTGAGGAATTGGGACGCAAGGCAAAGGACGTAGCAGCCGTGGCGGCGGACAAGGCCAAGGATATGGCGAGATCGGAAGAGCACACGTCTGAAGTCCAGTCACGGCTACATCTCGTATGCCGTCTTCTGCTTGAAAAAA
>UQMC01000107.1 GCA_900542115.1 uncultured Oscillibacter sp.
GAAGTATATTGTACTGACTCCTTCCCCTTTTGTCAAGATATTTTTCCGCAAGATTTTCAGAGGGTATAAAAAGTGGAAAAGGTCAATAAATCCTGCGATTCATTGACCTTTTCCGTATTTTCATATTATTTTTTACTTTATCGCGGCAAAGCGCGGTCCAACCGCTCCAAGAAAAACGCCAGCGCAAAGCCAACGCCGCAGCACGCCGCCGAGACCAGTACTTCCCCTAAGCCGCTGTATTGGATCGGCACGATGACCAGCGTGGAGGCGTAGTGCCACCGGAACAGCCACGTCACGCCCCGGGCCAGCAGCGCCATGGTCAGCAGCAGTCCCGGAAGACACGCGGAAAGCACAAGAAACCGCATATCCGCAAGCCCCCGCATGATGGGCTCATACAGCCCCAGCGACATCATGATGGACGAGCTCGTAAAGCCCGGAATCGCGATGCCCGCCCCCCATAGGGCGCCGCAGAAATTATACCACCAGAAATTCGGCGTCACCGTCACATGGAGGACGTGCCGAATATAAAATAGGGTCATGAATACCGCCAGCGCACAGACAGCGCAGCTCACCCACGCGGCGGGACTGTGGCCCTCCTTCCCCGCTTCCCGCCACAGAGCCGGGAATGTCCCCGCGATCAGGCCGATAAACAGCCACACCGTTGCGGCGGCCGATAGGGCATACGCCGCTGCGATGGCCTTGGCAAGTCCCAAAAAGCCGACCATGCTGCCGATCCCCAGCGGCAGAAAAATCGGCCAGTATTTCCGCAGTCCCCGGACGGGGTGCGTCAGCGTTTCCATCACCGGGCGGTACACATCAAATACCACCGCCAGCACACCGCCGGAAACGCCGGGCAAAATCGCCCCGGCCCCAATCAGCGCCCCGCACAGCAAATCCCGCAGCCATCGGCTCCGCTTCTCCCTTGCGTTCTGTTCCATAGCTTCCTCCACCTCTCTATGTAAATGGTAATCATAGCAGTATTCTGCCCAGACCGCAATCGTAAATCTGTAAACGTTCGGAAAACTTTCCGTCATCGCCGCCGTTTTCTGTTGTTTTTCGCCAAAAAGTACGGCGGATTTTCAGCAAAATATGATAGGGAATTTTTGAAAAAGAGGTGGTTTTTCCAATTTCACGGTGTTATGATAGGAATACTGCTTTCAGGTAATTTTACAAAAATTTTACGTTTTCTTGTTTTCAGGAGGACTTTCATGGCACGTAGCTCTACAAAATCATACGAGATCGATATGCTCAACGGCGCGATTTTTCCCAAGCTGCTGCGCTTTGCCGTACCGCTGACGCTTTCCACCATGCTGCAGCTCTTGTTCAACGCGGCGGATGTGGTGGTGGTGGGTCGCTACGCCGGTGACAACTCACTGGCGGCAGTGGGCTCCAACACGGCTCTGATCAATCTTTTGACAAATCTGTTCCTCGGCCTTTCCATTGGCGCCAACATTCTGGCCGCAAGGCACTACGGTGCCCACGAGGACGAGGAGCTGAGCAAAACCGTCCACACCTCCATTCTGCTGTCCATTTACAGCGGCCTGCTGCTGACGGTGGTAGGCATTCTGGGTGCCCGGACGATTTTGGAGTGGATGCAGTGTCCGGACGATGTGCTGGGCCTTGCCACTACCTACCTTCGCATTTACTTTGCCGGTCAGACCGCCACCATGCTCTATAACTTCGGCGCCGCGCTGCTGCGGGCTGGTGGCGATACCCAGCGGCCGCTGTACTTCCTGTTTGCCGCCGGTATCGTCAACGTGGTCTTAAATCTGGTGTTCGTCATCAAGTTCCAGATGGATGTAGCCGGTGTGGCGCTGGCAACGGTGATTTCCCAGTGCATTTCCGCCGCGCTGGTCATTCGCTGTTTGATGAAGGAAACCGGACCGCTGCGCCTTGATCTGCGGCAATTGAAAATCTATCCCATGAAGCTCAAGCAGATCATGCAGGTAGGTATCCCCGCCGGTATTCAGGGCATTTTGTTTTCCCTTGCCAACGTGACGGTGCAGTCCTCCATCAACTCCTTTGACGATACAACGCTGGTGGCCGCCAGCTCCGCCGCCAGCAGCATTGAGAACTTTGTCTACGCCAATGTCAACGCCTTCTATCAGGCCAACACAGCCTTTACCAGCCAGAACTTCGGCGCCGGGAATTATCGCCGCATTCTGCGGATTCGGCACATCGCCGTGGCTACCGGCACCATCAGCACGTTCCTTTTGGGCTTCCTCGCCATTTTGTTCGGGCATCAGCTTCTGGGTATCTACTCCCCCAGTGAGGCCGTGATTCAAGCCGGTATGGTGCGGATGCACTATCTGATGCTGTTCTACGGGCTGGATGCCCTGATGGATGTTCAGGTGGGCTCCATACGGGGCATCGGCTACAATATCGCCCCCATGCTGGTCACGCTGGTGGGCGCCTGCCTGTTCCGTCTGGTCTGGCTGGGAACCGTGTTCCAAATTCCCGCTTACCACACCATCGAAATGGTCTACATCGTCTATCCCATCTCTTGGGTCATCACCTCCATCGCGCACATGATCGCGTTCCACTTTGCCTATCGCAGAACCATGCGCCGTGTCCATCACACCGGGGATACGCACCCGGCGGAGGCTGCGGTTTCCTGAAGAAGTCAAATCAAGCAGCAGAAAAGCGGCCCATACGGGCCGCTTTTTTCTTACACTTATTTCCGCTCCGGGAATTTGGCACAGTCCTTATCAAGCTCTGCGATAAACTCCTTCAGCTCCTGCGCGGTCAAATGGCTCACCACCTCGGCCGTATCGTC
Organism: uncultured Oscillibacter sp.; assembly: GCA_900542115.1. GTDB lineage: Bacteria > Bacillota > Clostridia > Oscillospirales > Oscillospiraceae > Oscillibacter > Oscillibacter faecalis_A. The sequence continues at coordinate 2,777 of UQMC01000107.1, forward strand.
ACCATCCATGGTGTTCGGCAGATAGAACGTCATCATCGCGCCAAAGCCATCCTCCTCCGCCCACGCAGAAAAGGTCATACCGCTTGCAATGAAGTCGCTGTCATAACGGTCCTTAATGCCCGCCGCAAGCACCTTCAGTCCGGCGGCAAGCTCCGTCAGCTCCTGTGCCAGCAGACAGTCATTGGAGTCCTTGTGAATTTCTCCGTCCTCCGTCCAAGTGCAGCGCAGCAACAACCAGTTGCGGTCATATTCGTCCATTCCGTATTCCACTTCGGAAAATTCATAGTTTACAATATCCAGCCTCAAGCTGGCAGTCTCGTTTTTCAGCAGCAGCATGGCAGTCTCCTTTGTATCATTTTGAACTGCCGATAGTATAGCACGTTTTTTACTGTTTGCAAACACAAAAACGCATGGTATGATAAAGGCAGAACCGATTTTTCGGACACGGGAGAGAATATCATGGAACTGAAGCTGACCCTCAGACTGCTGACAAACGAAGATCGCATCTTCGGCCCCGGCGTGGCCGAGCTTTTAGAGCGGGTCCGGGAGCACCACTCCCTGCGCTCTGCCGCCGCGTCCATGGAAATGGCCTACTCAAAGGCGTGGCGCATCGTCCGCGCGGCGGAGGAGGGCATGGGGTGCAAGCTGCTATCCTCCAGCACCGGCGGCCGCCACGGCGGCGGCGCGTCCCTGACGCCGGAGGCGGAGCGGCTGCTGACCGCCTACCGGACGCTGGAGACGGAGGTCAATGCCTACAGTCAGGAACGTTTTCACGCGCTGTTTGATTCTCTATAAAAATGACCGGCCCCGGAGCTTCCGGGGCCGGTCATCAGCTTGCCGCAAAACGCTTCGCCGAACAAAAGCGTGCTTCGGCAGTCATTTTCTATTACGGTGCAGGCTCCTCCAGCTTCCGCAGCGCCTTGCGGAACTGGACTGAGAACAGGATCGCCGTACAGGTCACCGCGATGGCGTCCGCCACCGGCTCCGCCGTGTAGACTGCCATGGTCTGATTCGCCAGCAGCCGGGGCAGCAGGTAGATCAGCGGCAGCAGCAGCACGAATTTCCGCAGCACCGCCACAATAATGGAGCAACCGGCGGCACCGATGGACACAAAGGCCATCTGGCAGGCGATTTGGATGCCGAACAGGAACAGCGCGCCGCAGTAGATACGAAGCGCGGTCACGGTAAAGTCGATCAACTCCGCCTTGGGGGTAAACATCCGGGCAAATACCCCGGGGAACAGCTGAATAATCGCCCACAGCAGTACGGAGTAGCACAGGCTGACCCTCAGCAGCAGCCAGAAGGTCCGGCGGACACGCTCGGTGTTCCGGGCACCGTAATTATAGCTGATAATGGGCTGTGCTCCCTGCCCGATACCCTGCAGGGGCAGCATGGCGAACTGCATAACGCTGGAGAGAATCGTCATGGCGCCCACGGCAATATCGCCGCCGTATTTCAGCAGCGAGGAATTGAAGCACATGGAGATCACACTCTCGCTGGCCTGCATGATAAACGTAGCAGAGCCAAGGGCCACACAGGGCAACACCAGCGCGGGCGCTATGCGGATATTCTCCTTTTTCAGCCGCAGCATGGTCTTAGGGCCGGTGAGGAACCGCAGCACCCAAACACAGGAAAGGCACTGGGAAATAATGGTTGCCAGAGCCGCGCCCCGAACGCCCATATTCAGCGCGAAAATAAACAGCGGGTCCAGCACGATATTGGCCACCGCGCCGATAAGCACGGTCCGCATCCCGATCTGGGCAAAGCCCTGTGCCGTGATGAAGGCGTTCATGCCCAGCGTCAACTGCACGAACACGGTGCCGATGGCGTAGACGCTCATATAGGCAGCGGCATAGTCAATGGTATTTCCGCTGGCGCCGAAGGTCAGCAGCAGCGACCGGTTCCAAAGCAGCAGCAACGCTGTCAGCACAGCGGAGACGATGAGCTGGAGGGCAAAGCAGCCGCCCAAGATTTTCTCCGCCGTAGCATGGTCCTGCTTTCCCATATAGATAGACGCCCGGGGCGCGCCGCCGGAGGCCACCAGCGCCGCAAAGGCGGACACGATGAGTATCAGCGGCAGGCAGACGCCCACACCCGTCAGGGCCAGATCACCGTTTCCCGGAATATGGCCGATATAAATGCGGTCCACAATATTATAGAGCATATTCACCAACTGGGCGATGACTGTCGGCACCGCCAACTGCCGCAGGAGCTTTCCGATGGGCTCCGTTCCTAAAAAAGTCTTATCCTGATTCATCCGCTTACACTCCTTCATTCTTTCGCCGGTCCTCGGCCATAGCGGTCATGTTGTCCCCGATGACGGTCAGACACCTTTCAAAGTAGGCCGCGTCCTCCGCAGTCAATCCCCGGACAAGCTGCCGTGAAAAGCGCTCCTGAAGTGCCCGTCCCTGCGCGATGACCAGCGCGGCCTTCTCCGTCGGCACCAGTCGGCATTTCCGCCGGTCTCCCGGCACTGCCTGCCGCAGAAGATACCCCTCCCGCGCCAGCTTGTCCACATGAAAGGACACGATGGCCGGCTTCAGTTTGCGGTAGGTGCAGATGTCCCGGGCTGTGTCCCGGCCGGGGTTGTTGGCCAGAAACAGCAGAATGTCTACAGCGGGCTGGGCCATAGATAACTGCTCTGCCAATGGGCGCATGGCTGACGCATAGGCCGTTTCAAACCGTCGGACCGCCGTATAAATATCAACTGCCGTAGGCAATGGAACGCCTCCTTAAATAGTTTAATTTTGAACAATTTGAAATTATACTACTTTGAAGTGAAATGTCAAGGAAACTTTTGGGACAGCAGCTTCCACATGGAATTTTTCTCCTGCTCCATCGAAGATATTGCCGCTTCCGCGCAAAAAAAGCGGCCCCAATGGGCCGCTTTTTAGAAAAGTTCTCAGTTCTGCTGGGTGGGGTCCTGCTCCGTGGGGCTGGGAATAGGGTGCTCCTTGTGGGCCACTATGGTTTGAATCAGCTCCACCGTGCCGCCGAGGCCCAGTGCGCTGCTGTTGAGGCAGAAATCATAGGCGTCCACTGCGCCCCACTTCTTAGAGGCATAGTATTCGCAGTAGGCCGCGCGGCGCTTATCCGTCTTTTGAATCAGCGTTTTGGCCTCCTCCGGCGTTACCTTCTGCCGCTTCGCTACCCGAGCGATACGGTCCTCCATGGGCGCGCTGATAAACAGGCTCAGCCGATTGGGGTCCTCTGCCAGCGCATAATCGGCGCACCGGCCAATGATGACGCAGGGCCCCTTCTCCGCGATCTGGCGGATGGTCTTAAAGATGGCGAGATGCACCTGCTGCTCCAGAGACTCGCCCATATTGCCGGAAAAGCCAAGGGGGTACGCGTCCATGGCGATGGCATACAGCAGGCTCTTGGGCTTTTCATCAAAATTTTCAAATATCTTCTGGCACAGGCCGCTCTTTTTCGCCGCCTCCTGCAGCAGCTCCTTATCGTAGAAGGGAATACCCAGCTCCTTGGAAACGCGGATACCGATTTCCTTGCCGCCGCTGCCGAACTGTCGCCCAATAGTAATGATGGTTTTCATAAATTTTCCTCCTTGTTCTTTGCGTTTGCGGACTCGCATCTCTGTCAAAGGACATGGATGTAACCGTTTTATGAGTTTATTTTACCACGTTTCCGCCAATGCGTCAAACGAAAAAAGTCCGTCCCAATGGGACGAACCTTT
>UQMC01000108.1 GCA_900542115.1 uncultured Oscillibacter sp.
TGAAAGGAATATTTGGCCCTGTTGGAGCAGCTTTTTCCCAAAGCGGTACGAGAATTTGAAAATCATCTTTATTGTGGGAAAAAGCTGTGGTATACTATCAGCAAAACGGATTTTGACAAATTTCACGTAAGAGAGGTATCTATGACGGACGAACGAAAAGACCAGCTCAGCGCCGAGGCCGATGGCATGATCGAGGGCCGCAATGCGGTGATCGAGGCGCTGCGGACGCAGACGAATATTGATAAAATTTATATCCAGCGGGGCGAAACGGACAAGACGCTGGGCCACATTGCCTCCAAGGCCCGGGCGGCGGGCATCGTTGTGGTGGAGGCCGACCGGCGCAAGCTGGACGGTATGAGCCGCACCCACGCCCATCAGGGCGTCATCGCGCTGGCAGCGGTGCGGGAGTATGTCAGCTTGGAGGACATTCTGGCTGACGCTGCCGCCAAGGGCGAGCAGCCCCTGCTGGTGGTGTGCGACGAGATTTCCGACCCCCACAATCTGGGGGCCATTATCCGCACGGCCTACTGCGCCGGCGCCCACGGCGTTATCATCCCCAAGCGCCGCAGCGCGGGGCTGACCAGCATTGTGGCCAAGACCTCTGCCGGAGCGGTGTCCCACATGAAGGTGGCGCGGGTGCCGAATATTCCGGCGTTGCTGAAGGATTTGAAAAAGCAGGGCATTTGGGTGTTCGGTACGGCGGCGGACGGTACCACGGGGCTTTATCAGGCGGACCTGAAGGGCCCTGCCGCCATTGTGATCGGCAGCGAGGGAGACGGTATGACCCGGCTGGCGGCCGAGAACTGCGATTTTCTGGTGAGCATTCCCATGAAGGGTGATTTGAACTCCCTGAATGCCAGCGCGTCCGCCGCAATTTTGCTGTATGAGGCCGTGCGTCAGCGCATGGCGTAGCATGAATTTGGAGAGAGCACTGTGTCAAACGAGCATGAGAAAACAGAATACGGTGCGGCCGGCTGGGACACACCCCCGTCGGAGGAGGACTACACCTTAGAGGAAATTCTGGCTGAGTACGGCTCCAGCCGCCAGCAGAAGATTTTAGAGGAGGTGGAGCAGGCGCTCCAGCCGCCGGAGGAATCCACGACAGCAGCGGAGCCGGAGAGCGAACTGCCTGCGCCCCCTAAAAGCGCGAAGGAGCTCTGGGAAGAGCGGATGGCGGCGGGCGCCGCTGCCCGCCGTGCGGAGGAATCTGAAACGGAAGCGCTCCCGGAGGAGGCCGCGGAATCGTCCGATGAGGAGCTGCCCAATGAAGAAGCGGCTGATGAGGAGCTGCCCGCTGAGGAGCCGGAGGCCACTCACTTCTGGAGCCTTGAGGAGCTGGTAGGCTCCACGGTTGGCGCGGTGATGGAGGAGCGGCAGGAGCCGCTGCTGAGGCCGAAGCGGGGCCTGTTTTCCCGAAAGCGGCAGGAGGAAACGGAGCAGTTTTATGACCCGGCAGAGGCGCCGCCTCCGCCGCCCCCTGTTACCGAGGCGGACAGCATCGGCGAGGAGCCGGAACTGGGAGAAACGGCGAGCCGTTACCGGGAGGCGTATCGCCGCCGCCGCAGACCGCTGGCCGGAGCAATTCTTGCGGCGCTGGTACCATTTGCAGCCATGGCGGCGGAGCAGCGCGGCATCACGGTTCCCCTTTGGAGCGGGGACCGGCAGGTGCAGGGCATTGTGCTGCTGGCCTGCCTGCTGCTGGATGTGGTGCTGTGTGCGCAGGTGCCGCTGTACGGTATAAGGCGGCTGTTGAAAAAGCGCTGCGTCAGTGAGCTGCTGGTCGCGCTGGCCGCTCTGGCGGCGGTGGTGGACTGCGTTTTGTGGCTGCTGTCTCCAAACCGGGGCAGTGTGTTGCCCTATACGGCGGCGGCAGGACTGGCGCTGTGCTTCGCGCAGTGGGGCATCAGCCGGGAGAGCCGGGGCAGCTACGATAGCTTCCGCATGGCCTCTTTGGACGATGACCCGCCCTATCTGGTGACGGAGACCGGCCGTGGTGCCTGTAAGCAGAAGGGCAGCCTTCGGGGCTTTTACACCACAGCCAAGCGGGATGATTACGCCGCCCGCCTCCAGACGATCTTTCTGCCGGTAATTTTCGTGGGAACGCTGGTATTCGCGGGGCTGACCTCGCTGGGTGCCGGTCACGGCATTGACTTTTTCCGCAATTGGTCCATTTTTCTGCTGGCGGGAGGGACGTTTGCCCTGCCGCTGTGCTGGGGACTGCCGTGGTCCCAGCTGACCAGACGGCAGCAGAAAAGCGGCTGCGCCGTGGCGGGCTGGGACGGTGCGGCCCGGGTAGGCAAGCGCCGGAGCCTGATCCTGACGGACACGGATCTGTTCCCGCTGGGGACCATCCGCCTCAACGGCGTCAAGGTCTACGGCGAGGAGCTTGGAAAGGCGGCAAGCTATGCCGCGGCCGCCGCGGGCGCGGCGGGCAGCGGCCTTGCGCGGCTGTTTGAGGGCCTTGCCGTGGGCGAGAACGCCCCAAGGGAAACGGCACAGGATCTGAGCTTTTACGAGCAGGGCGGCTGGGGCTGTACCATCCGGGGCGAATCCGTTCTGCTGGGAACGGCCTCGTTCCTGCGGAAGCAGGAGGTACGCTTACCAAGCAACATCAACCTGAAAACCGGCGTATTTTTAGCCATTGACCACCAGCTTGCGGCGGTGTTTGCCGTGAAGTACGAGGCGGCAGAGAACGTGGACTATGCTCTGCGGATGCTGCGCCGCAGCCGTATCACGCCGATTCTGGCCGTGCGGGACCCTAATATCACCCCGGCACTGCTGAAGCGGAAATTCAACAAGCGGGTGAAGGTGGAGTTCCCGGACCTGACGGACCGAATAGCGCTCAGCGAGGCGGAGGAGGACCGTGGACTGTCCCGGGCGCTGCTGCTGCGGGAGGGCCTGCTGCCCTATGCCGAGGCCATGGTAGGCAGCCGCCGGCTGCGGACAGCGGTGCGCCGTGCGGCGTGGCTGTCTATTTTCGGCAGCGCCGTGGGTCTGCTGCTGACCGCCTATCTGGTGTCGCTGGAAAAGTTTGATCTGCTGACGCCTCTTTCCCTGACGGTATTTTTGCTGCTTTGGACGCTGCCGGTGCTCCTGATGAGCGACTGGACGGCGCGCTATTGAGACTTGACAGAAAAAGGTGCGGAGAACCGGGACATTTGCCCGGCTCCCCGCACCTTTTCCGCGTTTTTCGGAGCCGATATTCCGTTTTGTCGGGCAAGAGTCCTTTTGCGGGACCTGACAAAAATAACGCCGCCTTTTTGCCGACTTATCCAAAATGTGATATCTCACAAAACTTCTGTTGTATTGCCATGGAAAAAGCGTTATAATCAACATATTGAGAGACCTCTCAATGAGTTGACGGATCATTTCCATCGCCCCTGCGGCGTTGTCAACAGCATCAACATAAGGAGTGGAACGAACATGAGCTATTCAGTACAGAACATCCGCAATGTCTGCCTGCTGGGTCACAGCGGCAGCGGCAAAACGACCCTTGCAGAAAATCTTCTGCTTATGACCGGCGCCATCGAGCGCATGGGCCGTGTTGCTGACGGAAATACCGTCTGCGATTATGACCCCGAGGAGGTCAAGCGGCAGATTTCTCTGTCTACCGCTGTGGCGCCCATTGAATATAAGGGCTGCCGCATCAACGTGCTGGATACCCCGGGTGCGTTCGACTTTTCCGGCGAGGTCATGGAGGCCCTCCGGGCCGCCGATGCCGCTATTATCGTCTGCTCTGCCAAGGACGGTGTTTCCGTCGGTATGGAGAAGGCTTGGAAATACTGCGAGGAGCGGAATATGCCCCGCCTGCTCTACATTTCCAAGACGGACGAGGACAACAGTGATTATAACACCACGTTTGAGGCCCTCCGGGAGCGCTTCGGCAAGAAGGTCGCGCCGGTGGTGGTGCCTATTTGGGATGAGAACAAGCGGGTTACCGGCCTCATTGATGTGCTGAACAAGCGCGCCTATGAGATGCAGGGCGGTAAGCGCGTGGAGATCGAGGTCCCGGAGGATAAGGCCTCTGTTATCGAGGAATTCAACGATGCCCTCAAGGAATCCGTGGCAGAGACCAGCGAGGAATTCATGGAGCGCTTCTTCAACGGCGAAGCCTTCACCTATGCCGAAATGGCGCAGGGCCTGCGGGCGGGCGTCCGTGAGCTGAGCATTTTCCCGGTGCTCTGCGGCAGCGCCGTGGCCGGAATGGGTACGCTGATGCTGCTGGACAATATCGTAGAGCTGCTGCCCTCCCCCGAGCAGGGCAACTATCATAAGGCGACGCTGGCCGATGGCAGCACAGAGGAATTCGTGGTCTCTGCCGGCGGCGTGCCCGCAGCCTTTGTATTTAAGACCCTTTCCGACCAGTACGGCAAGTATTCCTTTGTAAAGGTGCTCTCCGGCTCTATTACGCCGGATATGACGCTGGTAAATGCCCGCACCGGCGAAACGGAAAAGCTGGGCCGCCTTTATACCATGCGCGGCAAGAAAGCAACAGAGGTCAAGGAGCTGGTGTGCGGCGACATCGGCGCTATCGGCAAGATGGAACGGGTCAAGACCGGCGATACCCTGTGCGACAGCCGTAAGGTTGTGGCACTGAAGGGCATTCCCTTTGCGGAGCCCTGCTATTCCGTGGCCATCGCCCCCAAGACCCGGGGACAGGACGATAAGGTGGCGCAGGGCCTTGCCCGCCTGAACGAGGAGGACCCCTCCTTCACGGTGGTCAACAATGCCGAAACGCACCAGATGGTGCTCTCCGCCGCCGGCGATATGCAGGTGGATGTGCTGGTGAGCAAGCTCAAGAGCCGCTTCAATGTGGAGGTCACTTTGAGCCCCGTCCGCGTGGCGTACCGCGAGAAGATTCGCAAAACCGTTCAGAAGCAGGGCCGCCATAAGAAGCAGACCGGCGGCAGCGGTCAGTTCGGCGATGTGTGGATTCGCTTTGAGCCCCAGACGGAGCAGGACGATATGATTTTTGCCGAGGAGGTCTTCGGCGGCTCCGTACCCAAGAACTACTTCCCCGCCGTGGAAAAGGGCCTGCGGGAAGCCTGTGCCCACGGTCCGCTGGCCGGTTATCCGGTGGTGAACCTGAAGGCCGTGCTGTATGATGGCTCCTATCACCCGGTGGACTCCTCCGAAATCGCGTTCAAGACCGCCGCGCAGCTTGCCTTTAAGGCGGCGCTGCCGGAGGCAAATCCCTGCCTCATGGAGCCGGTGGGCGAGCTGAAGGTCACTGTGCCCGACAGCTACATGGGCGATGTCATGGGCGATCTCAATAAGCGCCGTGGCCGCGTCATGGGTATGGACCCTGCCGGTAACGGCGAGCAGGTCATCACGGCCGAGGTACCCATGGGCGAGATGAGCACCTATGCCATCGACCTTCGCTCCATGACCCAGTCCCGGGGCACATTCACGCTGCACTTTGTGCGCTATGAGGATTGCCCGCCTGCGGCACAGGAGAAGGCCATTGCCGAGGCAAAGGCCCGGAACGAGGAATAAATCGTCTCTTTTGGGACCGGGACGCCCGCGCGGCGTCCCGGTTTTCTTATCCGCAATAAAAAAATATTGATTTCGTTGCAAATGCAACTTGTAATTAGAAATCATTCCTGTTATACTATAATCACCGAACAGAATCGGTTAGGAAAAGCAATTTAGGAAAATCGAAAGATTTAAGGAGGATACAATTATGAAGAAGTGGGTCTGCAAGGTTTGCGGTTATATCTATGAGGGTCCCGAGGCTCCGGTGGAGTGCCCTGTCTGCCACGCGAAGAATGCGTTCAACGAGGTCAAGGGCGAGATCAAGCTGGCGGCCGAGCACAAGTTCGGCGTTTACGCTGAGACTGTGAAGAACAACCCCGACATCTCCGAGGAGGACAAGAAGTATATCTTCGATCAGCTCATGGCCAACTTCAACGGCGAGTGCAGCGAGGTGGGTATGTATCTCTGCATGGCCCGCATCGCACACCGCGAGGGCTATCCCGAGATTGGCCTGTACTGGGAGAAGGCCGCGTATGAGGAGGCCGAGCACGCCGCTAAGTTCGCCGAGCTGCTGGGCAGCGACCTGGAGAGCAATATGACTTCCTCCACCGAGAAGAATCTGGCTTGGCGTGTGGACTGCGAGTACGGTGCTACTGCCGGCAAGTTTGAGCTGGCCACCTGTGCCAAGAAGAACAATCTGGACGCCATTCACGACACCGTGCATGAGATGGCCCGCGATGAGGCTCGTCACGGCAAGGCTCTGGAGGGTATGCTGAAGCGGTACTTCAACAAGTAATTTTCACAAAAATCGAACCTTTTGAGAGGGAACAGGGAAGCCTGTTCCCTCTCTTTCTGCATCCCGTGTGTTCTGCCTTTTTTTACGCCTTCGAGTGAATAATCAAATGAAAAAATATGAGATGAGAAATGAACATCGCATTATAGCAGGAAGCGAAGCAGTGATGGCA
>UQMC01000109.1 GCA_900542115.1 uncultured Oscillibacter sp.
CCCTTTTTATCTATTTAGGTATTCCTTCATGGTAATCTCAAAGCGGTGCAGCCGCTCTCCCCTTTCCGCGCAGCGGAAGCCGCAGGCGCCGACCGAACGGACAGAGCGTAGGTTTTCCGGGTAGATTTTTGCTATGACCTTGCCTGCCCGCCATTTCAGAAATGCCGTAGCTAACGCGGACCGCACCGCGTCGGTGCCATAGCCTCGTCCCCACAGTGCCTCATCTCCGATAGTGCCGGTCATCTGTTCCCGCAGCTTTACAAAACCAATAGCCTCGCCCTCCCGGGTACAAGCCATGAAGAACCGGCTCCTCCGATTAAAATGATAGGTCAGCATCGGCTCCGGCACAGAGCATTCCATCTGTCGGAGATGTGTGGTAACAGTGGAATCCTCATTTAGATATTGTGTTACAGCCGGGTTCTCCATCCATTGGAGCAGCAGTCGGACATCCCGCTGGGTCATATTGGCGCGCAAAAAAATAGAAGCGGCTTTCTTCATACGCTTACCTCACAGTAAAAATACTTAAAAGCCCTTCTATGCGTACCGCATGGTCGGTTCTTTTATATCAAATTGTGTTTTTCTCCAAGAAACTACTTATAGTATAGCAGAGATTTCTGTTTTGTCAACTTTCCTTCCTTTACATAAATTCCCGCCGTGAAATCGGCGGGAATTTATGCTTCTGTTTATTCCGTCTGCAGCAGCTTCTCCAGCTCCTCCCGGCTCACCAGCAGGTTCAGCGCCTCCAGCATTCCGTTGGCGGTCAGGTGCTCCGGCAGGTCGAGCCTTCGCAGAAGCACCTGCCGCCGCCGGGCGCTGTCTGCTCCTCCGGCCAGCCCCCACTCCATCAAATCCGCCTTAGTGATAGGCGTCCAGGCCGGGGCGGGCGCTGCCGCTTCATCCAAAAACGTAGCGCCGGCGCGGCGGAGGGTCTCCAAAATGACCTCCGGCCGCATCCCCTCCACACCCAGCTTGCCCTCCTTGCCGGGGGCGCGCTTCCGCTTCTCCTTGCCGTAAACGTCCGGAATATACGCCTGCTTCACCCGGTCCCGGGGCAGCGCCCCCTTGAGGTAATTGCGGATAACAAAGCCCGCGCCGTCGCTGTCCGTCAGAACAATGAGACCCCGTTCCTCCGCCAACCGCCGAAGAAAGGCTACCTTCTCGCGGTCATTGAACACGGCAAAGCCGCCCAGCGTCACTACCGTGGCATCAACGATCTGGGATAGGGTATTTTTATCGTAGCGGCCTTCTACCACAATGACTTCCTTGATTTTTCTCATTTCCGGGCCGCCCCCAATCTTGCCAGCAACAGCTTCAACTCCTCCTCCGGGTCAACGCCCCGCTGGCTTTTCATGCGGAGGTCCGCCACCTGACACATTTTCACGGCGTCCGCGCACCACTGTCCGCTGACGCGCTTTGCGGACTGCAGCAGCAGCTTGGCCGGGTAATCCGAGCACATTTCCCATAGCTCCATAAGCCAGTATTTATCCTTGCCGCTATCAATGGCCATCCGGGCCGTATACAGCCGCCGGAGCTGGCTCCCCAACGCAGCTAAAATGACGATGGGCTCCTCCTGCATTTTCAGTAGGTCGCCTAAAATGGCGGCAGCTTTATTGTAATCGCTCAGGGCCACAGCGTCCGTCATCTTGAAAATCTCCGCCGACAGCACCGGGTCCGCCACGGCGTCAATATCCCGCTGGGTAATGGTGTCCCCCTTGGCATAGGCGCCGATCTTGGAAATTTCCTGTGCAAGCCCAGTCATTAAACCGCCGCAGAGGAAGATAAGATACTCCGCTGTTTGGCGGTCGATCTGCTTTCCCAGTGCCCGGAAACGCCGCGCGATCCACGCGGTCAGGTCCGAGGTGTCCTGCGCCTTGAACTCCACCACGGTCACATGGTCATCCATGGCCTTGCACAGCTTTTTCACCGTTTTATTCTGCTTGTAGGCCACCGTATCGTACACGAATACAACGCAGCAATACTCCGGCAGATCGTTCAGCAGCGCAATCAGCCGCTCCCGCTGGTCCTCCCCCAATTTATAGATGTCCCAGTCCGTGACCACGATCAGCGTCCGCTCCGCCAGCATGGGCATGGCCTCCGCCATCTCCGTCAGGCTCTGAGCGGTCAGGTCCTTCCCCTCCAGCGCGTGATAGTTGAATTCCTCAAACCCCGCCGGGACCAGTGCCTTCCGCATCTGTCCCAGATAATATTCCCGGAGATAACTCTCCTCCCCGTAAAAAAGGTAGGCATTGCCAAGGGCATTCCCGTCCTTCAGGTCGGTCTTCAGCTTTTGATAAGCCTCGTTTTTCGTACTTTTCTTCGCGTATGCCATAACTGCTCCTATTGAAATGAAAAATACACGTTTCCGTGCCGGTCCGTCCGATAAATAGCGCAGCCTGCCCGGGCCAATCGCCGCAGGGTGTCCTCCGCCGGATGGCCGTAGGAATTGCTGCCGACGCTGATGACCGCCAGCTCCGGTGTCAAGGCACGCAGCAGCTCTGCCGAGGTGGAATCCTTGGAGCCGTGGTGTCCCGCCGCCAAAACCTCGATGTCCGGCAGATCATAACGTTCAATGAGCTTTTTCTCCGTGGCCCGGTCCATATCGCCGGTGATGAGGAAATCCCCCTCCCCGGCTGACGCCAGCACGGACAGCCCCAGTTCGTTGCTGCCGCTTGTCCCCAGCGGCGGAAATACCGTCAGTTCCGCGTTGCCGAAGGGCAGAATGGCCTGCTCCGCCGCAACCTCTACCGCAACGCCGTACTGCGCTGCCAACGCTAAGATTTCCGTCTGGGCGGCGCTGTTTTCCGGCGTTTCCGGCACCATCAGTATCTCCACGACGATGCGGGTCAGCAGATGGGCGAAGCCGTTAATATGGTCATCGTCAAAATGCGTCAGGAGCACCCGCTCCACGGAGCGGCAGCCCATGCTCAGCAGCATATCTGCCGTATCACACCCGGCATCCCGCCATGAATTGCCGCTGCCGCAGTCCACCACGGCAAAATGCGTCCCGGATTTCAGAACGATGCTCTGTCCCTGTCCCACATCCACGGCCACTGCGTCCATACGGTGGGTAAAGCGCAGCTCACCCAGCCGAATCGCTGTCACTAACGTCAATACGGCCATGCCCGCCGCCACGGCGTACTTCCGGCGGCTCCTGGGCCTCAGGAGCCACGCCGCGGCAAACAGAACATACAAAAACACCAGCCAATATTTTAAATAGGGATTGTCAAAATAAACCGCGTGGTATGGCAGCGCCGCCAGCGCGTGACACACCCAAAGGAGATAGCGGATTCCCAGTCGAGGCACCAGCCCCACCAGTCTTCCCAGCGGCAACCACAAAAAGCTCACCAGCACCGCCGCAAGGCCCGCCGCGAATACAACGCCTACCGCCCACAGGCACAGCATATTGCTCAAAACAGATACAAGGGAGATTGTCTTAAAGTAGTACGCGCTTACCGGCGCGGTCAGCGCCAGACAGCCCACGGTTGTGGAAAGACTTGCCGCGATGACCGTAAAGATACGCCCGTGCTTCTTCTCCCCCGCCAACAGACGGTAAAGCCCCGGTGTCAGCCAGAGCAGCCCCATCACGGCCCCGAAGGAAAGCTGGAGGCTGACGGACTTTGCCGCAAAGGGATTCTGCGCCAAAATGAGGAACAGCGCCGTTAAAAGCGCCGTAGGCGGATCGTTTTCCCGGCGGAACAGCGGCGCGGCGGTCAGCAGACTCAGCATGACGCAGGCCCGCACCACTGAGGGCGAGCCTCCGGCCAACACCGCGTAAAACGCCAGCACCGGAATGGCCACGGCGGCAGTCAGTCTGCGGCGGTGCCGCCCGGTGAGGAAAGCCACCAGCGCAAGGAGATACGCACAGTGCATTCCGCTGACCGCTAAAATATGGTACACACCGGCCTCGGACAAATCCACATCCGCCTGTGCCGACAATCCGCCCTTCTGCCCCGTCAGCAGTGCCAGCAGAAAGCCCGCATCGTCACCGTCAAACAGGGTGCGAATCCGTGCCTGCATAGCGTGTCCCAACCGGACCGGCCACCACCGGGGAGAGCTTTGACTCCCCGCACTGAAGCGGGGTGTTCCCCGGCTGTAGGCCATCAGGAACACACCCTTGGAGTTGAACACCGTCACATCATCGTCCCGAATCCGGGAGGCACTTTGCAGATAGACGTCCTCCGTCATCCGCTGCCCGGGACAAAGCTGCAAAAGCGGCGAATCGCCGTAATAGACGAGCTTTCCCGGCAGCCCCTCTGCCCGCACCGTCACCTTGGCGCCGAAACGGGTCTCCGTGGGGTAGTCCGTCAGCGTCATGGTCAGTGTTTGCCGGGTGGCCGCCAGCGCCTCCATCGGCGCGCTGACCTGCCGGATATACAGCCAGTCCCACCCCAGCGCCAATGCCGCGCCCACAAGGCAGAGTACCGCACGCTTCCGCTGCGGCGCGGGCAAAAGCAGCGTAAGTACGCCTGCGCCGATACACGCAAGCCCCACCGGCAGCAGCCAGTCCACTGCCAACAGATATTGCGCGGCAAATATTCCGGCGGCAAAGCCGCCGCAAAAAACAGCCAGTCTTCTCATTTCACGAACTTCTGCTCCGTCCGCCCCGCTTACCGTACCCGTGCTGCTCCGGTCCTGCTTTCACAACCCCACGTCACCCACGGACCTTTGCCCCTACTGCACTTCAGCCATTGAATACTGTCTCTCCGGCAAGCGCTGGTTTCTTCCCATAGAATTAATTTATGATAGCACATTTTTCACGGGGCTTCCACCCTTTTCTATACAGTGCGTCCGTGTTCGTTAAGTTCCCGTTAAATTCATGGGTCATACTATAGAGCGCCGTACCGTATTCTTGTGCATATTGCCGTTTTTCGCTCTGTTTTTAGCAGTTAAAAATGGTTGAGCTGTGAATATTGACATTATATTCGTAAAATTTCTGTGAAGTTTTTTCTTGACACCTCTCTTTTCGTAGAATACGCAGGTTACGTAGTAGAGATCTGCTTTTTGCAGTCCCCAAAAAATGTAAGGGAGATTTAGTATGAAAAGAATTTTTGCTACCCTTCTTGCGCTGACTCTGGTTCTGAGCCTGACCGCCTGCTGGAGCTCGTTCTGGGGCGGTCTTCTCAGCTGCATTTCCCTGTACTTCTTTGCCCCCATGCTGGCCCAGTTGGCGCTGAAGTTCATGTCCGCCGAATACTTCTGGCTGAGCCTGTTCGGCCTGACTATCATCGCGGGCGTTTCCAGCAAGTCCATGGTCAAGGGCCTCATGTCCGGTGCACTGGGCCTGCTGCTGTCCACCATCAGTCTTGACCCCATTCTCGGTACCAAGCGCTTCATGTTCGGCCAGTCTTTCCTTGCCGAAGGCATCAACACCACCTGCGCCCTTATCGGCCTGTTCTCCATGTCTCAGGTCTTCATTCTCATGGAGGCCAAGATCAAGGAGCGGGCCAAGGTCACGAAGTTCTCCGACAAAATTCGCCTGACCCGGGAGGAGAAGAAACGGCTGGCCCCCATGGTCATCCACAGTTGGCTCATCGGCAACATCATCGGCATCCTCCCCGGTGCCGGTGCCTCCATCGCCTGCTTCATGGGCTATAACAACGCCAAGCAGTTCTCCAAGTACAAGGAGGAATTCGGCCACGGCAGCATTGAGGGCGTGTGCGGCTCTGAGGCTGCCAACAACGCCGTTACCGGCGGCTCCCTCATTCCTACCCTGACGCTGGGTATCCCCGGCGAGTCCGTGACTGCTGTGCTGATGGGCGGCCTTATCATTCAGGGCCTTCAGCCCGGTCCCGAGCTGTTCACCAAGTATGCCGACATGACTTACACCTTCTTCGCCGGCTTCGTGCTGGTGCAGTTCTTCATGCTGTCCATCGGTACCATGGGCTGCCGGGCTTTCGCCCAGATTTCCCGCCTGTCCGATGCTATCCTCATTCCCTGCGTCGCGGTGCTGTGCTTCATCGGCTCCTACGCCATCAACAAGAACTTCAAGAATGTGGTGGTCATGCTGATTTTCGGTGTGATCGGCTATCTCATGCGGAAGTTTGACCTGAACACCGCCGCTGTGGTGCTGGCCCTGATTTTGGGGCCCATCGGTGAAAAGGGCCTCCGGAACGCACCCCGCAGCTCTCAGGGCAATATCTCCGTACTGTTCTCCTCTCCCGTGTGCTGGGTGCTGATCTGCCTGTGCATCATCGGCATCTTCTCCCCCATCTTCATGTCCAAGTTTGAAAAGAAGGTCACCGGCGGCGAGGAAATTCAGTCCGATACCTGAATGTACAGCCGTATTCCCCAATCCTATTCATCCCCTGGCGCAGAATGCGCCGGGGGATGCTTTTTTCGTCCAGCTCCGCCATGGATGAGCGGCAGCAGAAATAACCGGTCAAAAACGGACATCCTCCGCTTTTTCCACTGCTGTCA
>UQMC01000110.1 GCA_900542115.1 uncultured Oscillibacter sp.
CCGCTTCTGATTGCCGAAACGGGTGATGTCAGCTGTCAAGCAAAGGCAGGTCACAAGCGTTCCCTCTGTACCCTGACCAAACTCTCTGATTCTCCAGTCGCACCGGTTGGTCCCGGCCTGGAGGAACTGCTCCTTTCCGGCCCAGGACCGTTGGAGTGGTACCGGCTGACGGTCCCGGAGGCGGACCAGCGGCCGCAGCCCTGATCCAGAACATCGGCGCCGCACATCTCCGCAAGACCGTCGCTGACCCGGGCGGCCACGGCGGGATCGTTGATGACCGGCTCCAGAATGACCTTGGTGGTGGGTTCATAGGTCACAGTGCAGCGGTGGATGGAGGCAGTGGCCTCGGCACTCTTTTTGATAAGGTCAAGGACCTGCGGACCGGCCTCCTTGTCGAAATAGCGGGCACTACCGGAGAGGAACGCCGTTTCTGGGATGATGTTCCAGGTGTCGCCGGCGCGGAAGGTGCACAGGCCCAGCGTGGCGATGGACTCGGCGTTGAGCTGGTTGCGCAGAGCGGAATCCAGCTCGCCGACCATGTGCGCGGCGGGAACGATGGGATTGATGGACAGGTCCGGACGGGAGCCGTGACCGGCACGACCGTGGAACGTCATGTCAAAGCGCACGGCACCGGCCATCCGGGGACCGGCCACCATGCTGATCTTGCCGACCTCCAACGCATTATATACGTGCAGGGCAAAGCACTCGTCCACGGTGTACTTCTCCAGCGCCTTCATCATGGTAGCGATGCCGCCGTTGGACTCCTCGCCCTCCTCAAAGCAGCAGTACACGGTGCCCTCCAGCTCGTCCTTGACCTGTGCCAGCACACGGGCGGTACCCAGCATCATGGCCATGTGGGCGTCATGGCCGCAGGCGTGGCAGGCACCGTCATTTTCGGAGACACAGATCTTGGCACCGGATAGATTTTCCTTTTCCTCCTGAAGAGGCAGTGCATCAATATCACAGCGCAGCAGGCGGTGCTTACCGGGCTTGCCGCCCTGAATGGTGGCGATGATACCGGTGCCCTCCAGCAGCTCATAGGGGATGTTCAGGCTGTCCAGCTCACGCTGAAGGACCTTGCGCGTTCCAAATTCATGATCGGAGACCTCGGCATGGGTGTGGAAATAGCGGCGCATCTCCACCATGTAATCCTGCTGGGCTTCTGCCAGCTTCTTGATTTTCTTAAAATCCATAGTGCTCAACTCCTTCTTGAATGATTGCCTCTCATTATATACTATTTTCCGCAGTTTGCAAGGAAAATGAAAAAAACAGGCGGAGCCGGAAAACGGCTCCGACTATGGCTGTCGAAAAAGTGGTAAAGCCACTTTTTCGAGAAGGCTTCACTGCGCTCTGTGCCTCGGTTGTCCGCTTACAGCGAACAATTCGACACTCGCTCCGTGCAAGGTGTATTCTGCCACGCACAGGTCGCGGCAGAATACGGATTTCACAGCTTTCACATCTGCGGATGTGAAACTCTGCGAGGCTTTTGATAATTTGATAAACTGAAGTAGTTTATGCAGCGCTGTGGACAACTTACCGGCGGCGTCTGCCGCGGTAGCCGCTGCTGTAGCCCCGGGCGCTGCGGCCGTAGCGCCGCCTGCGGGAAAGCCCCGTAAGCCGCAGCAAAAGCAGTACTACGAGGAGCACGGCCAATACAATGACAATGATTTTTACGGCGGGCTTTTGGAAAAAGAGCACGGTATTATGTCGGAAGGTCATGAAGCGGTCCGCCTCTACGGCGCTGCTGGCTAAAAGGTCCACCGTGGCATAGGAAATGTCGCCTTTCTTCAATTCCAGCGTACCCAGCTTCTGCCCGGCGGTGATGGGAGCCTCCAGCTCCTCCGGCAGCGTCACCACCCGCTCCAGCTCTGCCGGGTCAAGGTCCTTGGGAAATAAGACCTCTACATCCGCCGCCGGGTGGACGGTGACGTAATCCGTTTTGGAAAGAGAGACCGGGACCTCCTGAATGATCTCCGTATCCTTTAAAATGGTGCGGTAGGAGAAGCTGCCGAAGCCGTAGTCGAACAGGCGGGAGGTCTCGGAGAAGTTCAGGAGATTTCCCACGCCGTTTTCCTCAATGCGCTCCGCTCCCATGACCACGCTGACATAGTGCAGCTCTCCCTGCTGAGCGGAGGAGATGAGACAGTGTCCGGCGGCGTCCGTGGAGCCGGTTTTGATGCCGTGGGCCCGCTTATCCCGGTAGCCGATGACCCGCCAGTTGGACAGGAGGTTGTTGGTGGTATAGAGCGTCCGCTCCGGGCTTAGATTGGTGGCGGGAATGGTGGCGCTGGCACTGTCGCAGATCTCCATGAACTCCGGGTATTCCATAGCTGCCTTGGTGATGAGATACAGGTCCCACGCGGAGGTGTAGTGGTCCGGGTCATGGATGCCGCTGGGGTTGACGAAATGGGTATCCTCACAGCCCAGTGCCTCCGCCTTGGCGTTCATGGCGTCCACAAAGGCGGAAATGGAGCCGCTGTGCCATTCTGCAAGGATATTGCAGGCTTCGTTGGCGGAGACGATGAGCATACACTGAAGAAGCTGCTTTACCGTCAGCACCTCGCCGGCCTTGATGCCGGCGGTGCTGCCGTCGGCAGCGTAGTAGGGGGAGGCAAAGGCACTTTCCGGGGCGGTGACCTCCTGCGTCAGCAGCGCGTCATTGCCGCTGGCCTTTTCCAGAATCAGCAGGGCGGTCATGACCTTAGTGAGACTTGCGGGGTAATTCTGCTCATGGATGTTTTGGGCATAGGCTACGGCGTCTGTGTTCACATCCACCAGCAGCGCCGCCTTGGCGCGGATGTCCGGCGCGTCCGCCGCCTGCGCGGGAATGGCCAGCAGAACGGAAAGACAGACGCAGAGCAAAAAAACAGACAAAAGGCGTTTGATTTTCATATCTTTCTCCTATGATGTATGATATACTGAAAGTAAGAAAGGCGGCGGCCGCCGGGGGCGGCACCGTTCGACAAATTCCGATTTACTTCAGTATAGCAAAAAAAACGGAGGAGTTCAACCATGCGCGCAAAGTTAAGGGCTGTCAAAACGGAATTGATTCTTCTAACCATGACAGCGGTATTCCTTTTCGGCCTGACGGGCCTTGCCCGGCGGGACCGCATGGCGGCGGACACGGCGGCGGTCAGCGCCGTTACGGAGGAAAATCTGCCGCCGGAGCAGGTGGAGCTGACGCTGGTGGACATCAACACCGCCGGTGTAGAGGAGCTTTCCACGCTGCCGGGAATCGGCGAGGGGCTTGCGGGGCGGATCGTCCGCTACCGGGAGGCCAACGGCGCGTTTGAAAGCGTGGAGGCGCTGACGGAGGTATCCGGCATCGGGGAGAAAAAGCTGGAGGAGCTGCGGGACTATATCACAGTGAACGAAGGAGCACAGCCTTGAAAATTTTAGTGGTAGACGATGAAAAAACCCTGGTCAAGGGCATGAAGTTTAATCTGGAAAACGAGGGGTACGAGGTGGAGTGCGCCTATGACGGCACATCGGCGCTGGAGCTGGCCCGGGAGGGGCGGTTCGACCTGATACTGCTGGATGTGATGATGCCGGAGATGGACGGGCTGGAGGCCTGCATGAAAATACGGGAATTTTCCAACGTTCCCATTATCATGCTCACCGCCAAGAGTGAGGACGCCGACAAGCTTATGGGCTTTGAGTGCGGGGCGGACGATTATCTCACGAAGCCCTTCAACATTCTGGAGCTGAAGGCCCGGGTGCGGGCGCTGCTGCGCCGGGCCGCCGGTGTGCAGCGCAGTCAGGGCGGGCTTTTGGCGGTGGGGAAGCTCACGCTGGACACGCAGGAGCGTGTCGCCATCCGGGACGGACAGCCGGTGGACCTCACCGCCAAGGAGTATGACCTCATTGAGCTGCTGATGCGAAATCCCCGGCGGGTGTACAGCCGGGAGAATCTGATGAACGTGGTGTGGGGCTATACCTACGCCGGAGATTACCGCACTGTGGATGTGCACATCCGCCGCCTGCGGGAAAAGCTGGAGGAAAATCCGGCGGAGCCGGAGCACATTATGACCAAGTGGGGAGTGGGCTACTATTTCAAAGGATAAGCGCAGGGCCTTTTGGGGCAGTCTGCAATTAAAATTCGGCCTGAGCTACATCGCCGTGATCGCGGGGGTGCTGCTTTTGCTCAATACATACCCATTGATTGTCAGTGAGGACCTTGTGTTCCGCTCCAAGGAGACCACTATGGCCGGCAGCGTGTCGGTGATGGTATACTCCCTTTCCGGGCTGAACCGGCTGACGCAGGAAAATGTGGAGGCGGCCATGGCCGTGGTGGAGGAGACCGGGCTGAGCCGTATTTTAGTGACGGACAGCGCGGGGCTGGTGCTCTACGATACCCGGGAAACCGGCGGCGCCGTGGGGAAATATACGTTCTATTCGGAGATCGTGCAGGCGCTGGAGGGCAATGACGCCTTTTCCAGCTCCTACCGGGACGGAGCGTTCCGCAGCCGGGCGTCCTCGCCGGTGCTGTATCAGAACCGCATCGTCGGCGCGGTGTACGCCTATGAATATGACACGGAGCAGGCGGCGCTGCTGGAGGGGCTGCAGACGAATTTGATGCGGCTTTCTGTCGGCATTGCGCTGGCGGTGGTGCTGCTGAGCGTGCTGCTTTCCCGGATGCTGACGCGGAAGATCGGCGCGCTGCTCACCGCCATCCGTCAGGTGCGGGAGGGCTCCTACGAGCACCGCACCCATATCCCCGGCCACGATGAGATCGCGCAGATCGGGGAGGAGTTCAACAGCCTCACCGACCGGCTTCAGACCACGGAAAATCTGCGCCGCCGCTTTGTGTCCGATGCCAGCCACGAGCTGAAAACGCCGCTGGCGGCCATTCGGCTTTTGACGGATTCCATTTTGCAGACGGACAATATGGACATGGCTACCGTCCGGGATTTTGTAACGGACATCGGCAGCGAGGCCCAGCGCCTCAGCAGCATCACCGAGGACCTGCTGCGGCTGACCCGGCTGGACAGCGGCCTTGTAGACAAGCCGAAGCGGGTAGAGGTCGTCCCGGTGCTGGAGCAGGTCATGCGGATGATGAGCTTTCTGGCGCAGGACAAGGGAACGGAGTTGACGTATCAGGCCGAGGAGGGCTGCGCGGTGATGGCCACCCGGGGTGAGGTCCATCAGGTCATTTACAACCTGACGGACAACGCCGTAAAGTACAGCGGCAATGCCGGCAGCATCCGGGTGCGGCTGTTCCGGGAGGGGGGCTGTGTGGTGCTGACCGTGGCGGACAACGGCCCCGGCATTCCGGAGGAGGATCTGCCCCGGGTATTTGAGCGGTTCTACCGGGTGGACAAGGCCCGCTCCCGGGCCGCCGGCGGAACGGGGCTGGGCCTTTCCATCGTGCAGGACACGGTGCACAAGCGGGGCGGCACGGTAACGGCCACCAACGCCCCGGGCGGCGGCGCGGTGTTCACCGTCCGCTGGCCGGACGCGGAAGGGGGCCGGGAGCCGTGAGGAAAAGATGGATCGTGCTGACGCTTTGCACTCTGGTGCTGCTGGTCATCGGCTGCGCCGTGGGAACGGCCACTGTCCGGCAGGAGCCGGAGGGAACGGCGTATCAGCTCTATTTTCTGGAGCGGACGCTAGCGGACGCCGATGGCGGCGACGCCCTCCGGGCGGAGGAGCGGGCCATCGACGATACCGGCTGCACGGCGGAGGAAACGGCCCGGCTGCTGCTGGAAGCGCTGCTGCGGGGACCGAAGGACCCGCTGCTGGAAAGTCCGTTTCCCAAGGGAACGTCCCTTGTATCCGTGGAGCGGGTGGGAACGGAGCTGCGGGTGGACCTTTCGGCGGCCTATGGCGGGCTTTCCGGCGTGGAACTGTCGCTGGCGGATTATGCCATCACGCTGACACTGACCCAGCTCCCGGATGTGGCCCGGGTGCGAATCACCGTGCTGGGGGAGGAGCTGGACTACCGCAGCCGGCAGGTATTTTTGAGCCGGGATGTGCTGCTGGCCCCCAAGGAGGATGTTGTGAGCACCGTGGCGGTGTCGCTGTACTTCCCGGATGGGGACGGTGTGCTGACGGAGGAAAAGCGGACGCTGAATCTCTATGAGGGTGACACACAGGGCGGCGCCGTGATTCGGGCGCTGGAAAACGGCCCGGAGGCAAAGGGCCTGCAGAGCGCCTTGCCGGAGGGCTTTAAGGTCCGCAAGGTGTGGGCGGAGGAGGGCGTGTGCTACGTGAGCCTTTCCTCGGCGCTGCTGGAGGGCCGCCCGGACCCGGCGGCGCTGACGCTGGCCATTGACGCGCTGGAGCGGTCGCTGCTGTCGCTGGAGTCCGTGGAGGAGGTGCGCTTCCTTGTGGACGGTGAGTTTGCCGACGCCTACGGCCCGGTGAGATCGGAAGAGCGTCGTGTAGGGAAAGAGTGTAGATCTCGGTGGTCGCC
>UQMC01000111.1 GCA_900542115.1 uncultured Oscillibacter sp.
ACATCCGTCATATTTAAAGGAGTCTTGATTATGTACAGCCCTGAAATGGAACGGATCCCCTGCGTGATCATGCGCAGCGGAACCAGTAAAGGTATATACCTTCTCAGCAACGATCTTCCCGAAGACCCCGAGACCCGGGATAAGGTCATCCTGTCCATCTTCGGCAGCCCGGACAGCCGTCAGATCGACGGCCTTGGCGGCGCCGATCCCCTGACCAGCAAGCTGGCCATTATCAGCGTGTCCGACCGCGAGGACGCTGACATCGATTACACCTTCGGTCAGGTAGAAATTAAAAAGCCCTATGTGGACTATTCCAGCAATTGCGGCAATATTTCCGCGGGTGTCGGTCCCTTTGCCATTCAGCAGGGGCTGGTCAGGGCCGTGGAGCCGGTGACTACGGTGCGTATCTACAACACCAACACCAAGAAGGTATTTGTAGCGGAGGTTCCCGTGAAGAACGGCAAGCCGCAGGTAAAGGGCGGCTACAAGGTGGACGGTGTGCCTGGCACCGGCGCCCGTATCGGCATCAACATGGCCGGAACTATCGGCGCCAAGACCGGCCGCCTGCTGCCCACCGGCAATGCAATGGACACACTGGATATCAAGGGCTTTGGCCTTTTGCCCGTATCCATGCTGGATGCCGGCAGTCCCATGGTGTTCGTCCGGGCCAAGGACCTTGGCCTGAAGGGGACCGAGTCCCCCGGTGAGATCGACAGCGACCCCAAAATGCTGGAGTTGCTGGAGGAGATTCGCACCACGGCGGCGGTGGTCATGGGCATTGCCCCGGATCAGGAAACGGCCCGCACCAAAATCCGTGCGGTCCCAATGGTGGCGTTCGTATCACCTCCGCAGGACTACGCCAGCCACATTGATGGGACACCGGTTTCCGCGAACGATATTGATTTCGTATCCCGGGACATGTTTATGGGAATCATGCACAAGACCTATTCCGGTACGGCCACGGTCTGCACCGGCTGCGCTGCGGTGACGCCCGGCACCATTGTCAATGAGGCCATGGGTAAGACCATCACGGACGGTATGGTGCGGATCGGACACCCCGGCGGCATTATCGAATGCGATATGAGCGTTCGGGATGGGAAAATCGTCAAGGCGGCTTATGGCCGCACTGCCCGCAGAATCATGGAGGGCTACGTCTATGTGCCCCGGGAGATTCTGGACTGAGGCGGAAACACATACAACTAAAAAGGAGGACTTTACGTTATGAGAGCAACGAGTGGAAAATCCGGCGCGCAGGTGCTGCGCGAGCGTTTGAAGAAGCCTGAAATTCTGGTGGCCCCCGGTGCTTATGATTGCCTGTCCGCCAGACTTGTAGAAAGAATGGGCTTTGAGGCCGCCTTTATGACCGGCTTCGGCGCGTCCGCCTCCATTCTGGGCCAGCCGGATTACGGCCTGATGACCATGAACGAGATGGCCACCGTCTGCGCCAATATGAACGCTGTTTTGAATATCCCCCTGATCGGCGACATCGACACCGGCTACGGAAACCCCCTCAACGTGTTCCGCACCGTGCGCGAGTTTGAGCGCGCCGGTATGGCTGCTGTCCATCTGGAGGATCAGGTGTTCCCCAAGCGTTGCGGCCATATGGAGAAAAAGGCCGTGATTCCCATGGAGGAGCACGTAGAGAAGATTCGCGCCGCCGTGGAGGCCCGGGACGAGATGCTGATTATCGCCCGGACCGATGCCTATGCTACGCACGGTTTGGATGAGACCCTGCGGCGTCTGGAGGCGTACCGCGATGCCGGTGCCGACATCATCTATGCCGATGGACTGCCCACCGTGGAGGCTATGAAAGCTGTCTGCGCCATTCCCGGTGTTTACAAATTCGGCAATCAGGTGGAGGGCGGCAAGTCTCCCACCCTGAGCTTTGAGGAACTGCAGGAGATCGGCTATGATATCGTGATCTATCCCGTGGGGACCGCCTTTGCCGCGGAGAGGGCCATTGAAAACTATCTCAAGAGCCTGAAGGAGAACCACTCCAATAAGGAAATCATCGCCTCCGGCTCTGTTCCCGGCTTTGCCGAGTTCAACGCCGCGATGGGTATGGAGGCCCTGACCGACATGGAAAAGAAGTTCCAGGTGGACGTATTTAAGAAGAGGCACAGCGAGGAAAACGGTTGATCCCGCCACGGGACAGAAGGGAGAGCTGCGTACAATGGGTATGACAATGACGCAGAAAATCTTCGCCCGGCACTGCGGCGCGGAAAGCGTTGCGGCAGGCGATCTGATCAACGCAAGGCTGGATCTGGTCATGGGCAGCGATGTGACCGCCCCTATCGCCATTCAGGCAATGGAGACCCACGGTCTTGACCGGGTGTTCAATCCAGAAAAAATCGTGCTGGTCATGGACCACTTTGCCCCCAACAAGGACATTCAGGCGGCGCGGAACTGCGCCACCTGCCGGGCCTTCGCGCAAAAGCACGGCATCAAAAACTTCTATGATGGCGGACGGATGGGCATTGAGCACGCGCTGCTGCCGGAGCAGGGCTTTATTGCTCCGGGCGAGCTGATTATCGGTGCGGATTCCCATACCTGCACCTACGGCGCGCTGGGCGCGTTTTCGACAGGCATCGGCTCTACGGATATGGCTGGCGGTATGTATGCCGGTGAAAGCTGGTTCAAGGTCCCCAAGGCCATCCGGGTGGAGTTGACGGGAAAATTTCCAGAATTTGTGGGCGGCAAGGATGTGATTTTAACGCTGATCGGCATGATTGGCGTGGATGGCGCCCGCTATATGAGTATCGAGTTCACCGGCGATGCCATTGCGGATATTTCCATTGACGACCGGTTTGCCATCTGCAACATGGCCATTGAGGCCGGTGCCAAGAACGCCATTTTTCCTGTGGATGCGGTTACGCTGGAATATCTGCAGGGTCGGGTGGACCGCCCCTTCGCGCCGGCAGAGCCGGATTCGGATGCCGTGTATGAGCGGACGATTCGGATGGACCTGTCCAAGCTCAAGCCCGTGGTGGCTGCGCCTCATCTGCCCTCCAACGTCAAGCCGGTGGAGGAGTACGCCGGGCTGCCGGTGGATCAGGTGATCATCGGCTGCTGCACCAACGGCCATATTACGGACTTGCGTCAGGCGGCACAGATTATGCGGGGCCATAGGGTTGCGGAGCGTGTGCGCTGCACGATCATCCCCGCCACGCCCACCATTTATCTTCAGGCAATGGAGGAGGGACTGCTGGAGCTGTTTGTCCGCGCCGGCGCCACCGTGTCCATGCCTACCTGCGGCCCCTGCAACGGCGGCCATGTAGGCGTACTGGCGGATGGTGAGCGGTGCGTTTCCACCACGAACCGAAACTTTGTGGGCCGGATGGGCGCCAAGACCTCAGAGGTCTATCTGGCCAGCCCTGCCGTAGCGGCGGCCTGCGCCGTAGCAGGTGTGATCGTGACACCTGAGGAGGTGAAATGATGGCCGGAACCGTATTTAAATATGGCAGCAATGTGGACACGGATGTAATTCTGCCCGCCCGCTATCTGGCGCTTTATAAGGACGAGGATTTGGCGGCGCACTGCATGGAGGATTTGGACAGCGGCTTTGTTACCGGCGTCCAACCCGGGGATTATATCGTGGCCGGTGAAAATTTCGGCTGCGGCTCCTCCCGGGAGCACGCTCCCATTGCCATCAAGGCCAGCGGCATTCGCTGCGTGATCGCGGCCTCCTTCGCCCGGATTTTCTACCGCAACGCCATCAACATCGGCCTGCCTATTGTGGAAAGCCCGGAAGCAGCCAGAGAGATCTGTGCCGGTGACCGGCTGGAGGTGGATTTGAAAAGAGGCGTGATTCACAATCTGACGCAGAGCAGGACCTATCAGTTCGGCGGCTTCCCGGTGTTCATTCAGGAAATGGTGGATGCAGGTGGGTTGCTGTCTTATCTGAGCCAAAAACACTGACAACGATTAGATTCGTTCAGCAAAAAAAGAAGCGCCTCCGCTCAGCGGGGGCGCTTTGACTTATTGAATATTTCTGCTGTAAGTGAATTTTTCGTGCCGCCGTGGCAAATAAAAGCAGTTGCCGGGAATGCAAAAGCATGGTAAAATTCTGCTGATGGATTCTACAGCAGAAAAGAGAAAATAATATGGAAGCATTTTATGGTATTTTAATTCCGTTTCTCGGTACATCGCTGGGCGCGGCGTGTGTATTCTTTATGAAAAAAACGCTGAGCGATACCGTGCAGCGCTCACTGACCGGCTTTGCTGCGGGCGTGATGGTGGCCGCCTCAGTGTGGAGCCTTCTGATGCCCGCCATTGAGCAGTCCTCTAATGCGGGAAGGCTCGCATTTTTGCCCGCGTTCCTCGGCTTTTGGATCGGTATTTTGTTCCTGCTGACACTGGACCATATCATCCCGCATTTGCACGCCAAAAGCGGACAGGTGGAGGGCCCCAAAAGCCGCCTTCAGCGTACGACGATGATGGTGCTGGCAGTCACGCTGCACAATATTCCGGAGGGAATGGCGGTCGGCGTGGTGTATGCGGGCTACCTCTCCGGCAGCGCAAAAATCACGGCGGCGGGGGCGCTGGCCCTATCACTGGGTATCGCTATTCAAAATTTTCCCGAGGGCGCGATTATTTCGCTCCCGCTGCGCGCGGAGGGCATGAGCAAGGGCAGGGCCTTCGCAGGCGGTGTGCTTTCCGGCGTTGTGGAGCCTATCGGCGCGGTACTGACGATTTTGGCCGCATCGCTTATCGTCCCGGCGCTGCCGTACCTTCTGAGCTTTGCAGCAGGCGCAATGCTCTATGTGGTGGTGGAGGAGCTGATCCCGGAAATGTCGCAGGGACAGCACTCCAACGTTGGTACGGTATTTTTTGCGGTGGGCTTCAGCGTGATGATGGTGCTGGATGTGGCACTGGGGTGACGGTTGGGGGTTCCCGAAAGCGAAATCTCTCTCGGAATACCCGAAAATGTCTAAACTCCTTGACAGAGGCAACAGCAG
Source organism: uncultured Oscillibacter sp. (assembly GCA_900542115.1). Lineage (GTDB taxonomy): Bacteria > Bacillota > Clostridia > Oscillospirales > Oscillospiraceae > Oscillibacter > Oscillibacter faecalis_A. Next base: position 4,959 of record UQMC01000111.1, read on the forward strand.
GGCGTATTATTTTGGCAGAAAGACCGCTGAGAAGCGGCTTTTTATAGAACAAAAAGTTAGCTTTACCTAACTTGCGGCACGAGGAATTGCTGGCTTGTCATCCGGTGCAGTGGGCGCATCGGGTAAAAAGTATTGCATTGTGAACGGTAAATAGAAAGAGGGTGGCGTTATGTCCTTTTTTGAAAACACTCGAAAGCCCGTAGGCCTTGGCGGGAAGATCATGGTTGCTATGATGAACTTTGGACACAGCGCAATGGCAGAATGGGGGCTGAGTTTTTTACAGCCTGCCCCGGATGCCATGGTGCTGGACTGCGGCTGCGGCGGTGGAGCGAACATTAAAACGCTGTTGAAACTGTGCCCCAACGGCAAGGTGCAGGGCATCGACTACTCAGCCGTCAGCGTGGAAAAAGCGCGAAAGGTCAATGCCAGAGCCATTGCGGCAGGACGGTGTACTGTGCAACAGGCAAGTGTGGTAGAGCTGCCGTTTGAAGCGGAGCAGTTTGATGTGGTGACCGCCTTTGAAACGGTCTACTTCTGGCCGGAGCTTGCACAGAATTTCAGAGAGGTCTATCGGGTGCTGAAGCCCGGCGGAATCTTTTTCATCTGTAACGAAGCAAACGGCGAAACGACAAAAGACGACAAATGGACGAAAATCATCAATGGCATGACCATCTATACGGATACTGCACTGAAAGAGTATCTGGAACAAGCAGGATTCTGTCAGATCCAGAGCCACAAAAATAAAAAGGGCTGGCTTTGTGTTACGGCGCAAAAGCGGTGAAATAGTGTAAGGAGGACGGAGCATGGAACGAAAAAAAGCGATTCGCAGCGCCTATCGGCTGACGGGCGGCAACAATTTTTATGATGGTATGATCACCTGCTCCACCCTGAGCGGGAAAGCGGTGTGCCGTCTGGTGTGGGACATGAACAAGGTGGAAAACGATGCCTATCTGGAAAAGGCACTGTCCGGCATCCCGGAGCATTTTTCCGGCAAGCTGCTGGAGGTGCCGGTGGGCACCGGCATTCTGACCATACGATAAAACCAAGGGGAGTTCTGCCCGGACCTTCGTCCATGACGGAACTCCCCTTTTTTAGCTTTATAGAAAAACCATAAGTCATCTGCCACGCTCAGTGGAGCAAAAACCACACACCCAGCAGAATCGCAAGGAAGATCAGGTTGGACAGGGTGAACAGCCCAAAATACTGCTTCTTCCCCTGTGGCA
>UQMC01000112.1 GCA_900542115.1 uncultured Oscillibacter sp.
ACTTTTATGAAGTTCTGAAAACTTGTTCAGCGGGGAGAAAAGACTTTTTCGACACACTGAAATCCCGCTCCTTTAAAAAGGAGCGGGATTTTTGCGCTGCGGCAGCGCGGATGGTCCGGTGCCGGACCGGAACTTTCTTGTTGGACGTCCGCGATGGGGCTGGTTTTCATCCCCTTGGGTTGTCGGCTGTACAGACACTGAGCGTCCACAGTACGAGGACATTCGGCGAACGAAGTCATAAAATCACCCGATTTTTAGCGGCGATTTTGCGGGAAAGGCGGGCATCAAAACCAACAAAAATATAGGAAAACAATAGGATTCTATTTCACAAAAAACACAAATTGTCCGCATCTGACAATAAAATGTGCGCCTTTGACGGGCTGTTTGTGCAAAGTGATTGTTTCCCCGCAATGCTTTTGGAGGAATTGTGTATTGCAAATCCGCTGTGTCCACCGTACAATGACAGTAGAACAAGCTATGGTTCCTGAAACATAGATGAAGAAGGGGATATTTATGGTTACTTTGAAAATGGTCCAAGAGGCACAGGAGGCGCTGAAGGGCATTGCCCGGAAAACGCCGTTGGAGAATGCCAACCGTCTTGGCGAGAACATTTACATCAAATCCGAAAACCTGCAGCTCACCGGCGCATTCAAGATTCGCGGCGCTTATAACAAGATCCGCTCCCTGACGCCGGAGGAGGCTTCTCACGGTGTCATCGCCTGCTCCGCCGGCAACCACGCACAGGGCATCGCTCTGTCCGCCACGAAGCTGGGCATCAAGTCCGTGATCTGTATGCCCGAGGGCGCACCCATCTCCAAGGTGGAGGCCACCCGCAGCTATGGCGCCGAGGTAGTTCTGGTTCCCGGTATCTATGATGATGCCGCCCGGGAGGCCGAGCGTCTTTCCAAGGAGCACGGCTACACCTTCGCGCATCCCTTTAACGATCCCTATGTCATTGCCGGTCAGGGCACCATCGGTCTGGAGATCCTGGAGCAGCTTCCCGAAGTGGAGCAGGTCGTGGTCCCCATCGGCGGCGGCGGTCTGATCTCCGGCGTGGCGCTGGCCATCAAGGAGCTGAAGCCCTCCTGCAAGGTCATCGGCGTGCAGGCCGGTGTGGTTGCCTCCATGTATGCTTCCCGCAAGGCCGGCAAGGTCACCACGGTAAAGGACGCCGCTACGCTGGCTGACGGTATCCATGTGCTGACGCCCGGTGACCTGACCTTTGAGATGTGCCAGAAGTATGTGGATGAGATCGTCACCGTCAGCGAGGACGAGATCGCCGCTGCCATTCTGGCTCTGCTGGAGGTCCAGAAGACCGTGGCAGAGGGCGCCGGCGCAACGCCTGTGGCAGCCTTTATGTCCGGCAAGGTGGATACCTCCAAGAAGACCGTGTGCGTGGTCTCCGGCGGCAATGTGGACGTCACCACGCTCTCCCGCGTTATCACCCGTGGCCTGACCTACACCGGCCGTATTACCACCATCACCACGAAGCTGGCCGACCGTGCCGGCAGCCTGATGAACCTGCTGAATGTGGTCAGCGGCACCGGCGCCAACGTGGTCCGTATCCATCACGAGCGTGAGGACGTCAATTCCGAGGTCAACGCCTGCGTGGTGTCCATGGTCCTTGAGACCCGCAATTCCGAGCACGTTCAGCAGATCAAAGATAAGCTGACGGAAAAGGGATATTCTCTGCTGGAGGCGTAAGCGCCGGCGGTTGAATATAAGGAGAAAGAGAAAAAAGGAAAATCAGAAAAGGAGGGTTCCGTATCAAAGCATACGGACGAATGAAATGAAAGAAAAGAAAAAGATGAGCCTGCTGCTCAAGCTGATCATCGCCATCGTACTCGGTATTGTGGTCGGCTTCGTGACCCCGGGCATGGGTGCGTTCGGTGAGGTCATCATCCGCATCGGTGCTACCTACAACAGCATCTTCGGCAACTTCCTGAACTTCGTGATTCCCCTGATCATCATTGGCTTCGTGGCTCCCGGTATCGCTGATCTGGGCGCCGGCGCCGGCAAAACGCTGGCTGCCACCACCGGTGTGGCCTATGGCTCCACCATCATCTCCGGCACTCTGGCCTTCGTTGTGGCCTCCCTGCTGTATCCCCACATGGTCCACGCCGGTATGTTCATGGAGAACGCCGCCAACGCGGAGGAAACCGTTCTGGCTGGCTACTTCACCATTGAGATGCCCGCCATCATGGGCGTTATGACCGCTCTGCTGATGGCCTTCATTCTGGGCCTCGGCATGGCTGTCATCAAGGGCAATGCCATGAAGACCGTGATGAACGAGTTTGCTGAGATCATTGACAAGCTGGTCAGCAACATCGTCATCCCCCTGCTGCCCTTCCATGTGTACGGCATCTTCGCCAAGCTGGCCTATGCCGGCACCATCGTGGAGATCATGGGTTCCTTCATCAAGGTCTTCGCTATGATCCTCGTTCTGCACTGGGTCATCATCGTGTTCCAGTACACCGTGGCCGGCAGCGCCGCGAAGAAGAATCCCTTCGCACTCATCAAGAATATGATGCCCGCTTACACCACCGCTATCGGCACCCAGTCCTCTGCCGCTACTATCCCTGTTACCACCCAGTGCACCAAGAATAACGGTGTCTCTGACGGTATGGCTGAGTTCGTGTGCCCCCTGTGCGCTACCATTCACCTGTCTGGTTCCACCATCACCCTGACCAGCTGCGCTATGGCTGTTATGGTGATGACCAACCAGTCCATCAGCTTCGGCAAGATGTTCCCGTTTATCCTGATGCTGGGCGTGACCATGGTGGCTGCCCCCGGCGTCCCCGGCGGCGCTGTTATGGCGGCTCTGGGCATCCTGCAGTCCATGCTGGGCTTTGACGATACCATGTGCGGTCTGATGATCGCCCTGTACATCGCTCAGGACAGCTTCGGCACTGCCTGCAACGTCACTGGCGACGGCGCTATCGCTGTCCTCATGGATGCCATCACCGGCAAGAAGAAGGCTGCCGCGAAATAACGCGATAACCTCATATCTCTCTATCTCTCCTAAAGCTCCCAGTGGGAAAGCAGGAGGCGGTCCGAAGGGACCGCCTCCTGTTCTTTATTTTTATGTGACTGTACGGGTGTCAAGACACCTGTACAGTTTTTTTGCGATTGGAATATTTTAACATATTTTTGTCGAATTTTTGTGCGAATTGACGATTGTAAAAGGCGGGAAAAGCGATAAAATAAAGAGCCTTGTGAAATTAAAGTATGAGCGTGGAGCGCGGCTCCGCGGAGAGGAGCGGTCAAATGTCATATCATTATTTGCTGGATCTGGCACTGATTCTGCTGAGCACGAAGCTGCTGGGGCTTCTGACCCAGCGTTTTCAGATGCCGCAGGTGGTGGGCGCACTGCTGGCGGGCCTGATTTTGGGGCCTGCGGGTCTGAACGTCCTGACGGAAACGGAGTTCATCTCCCAGCTCAGCGAGCTGGGCGTCATCGTTCTGATGTTCTCCGCCGGTATGGGAACGGACATCAATGAGTTGAAGCACAGTGGAAAGGCAGGCTTCTGTGTGGCGCTGCTGGGTGTGCTGGTGCCGCTGGTTATGGGTGCGGCGCTGGCGTGGGGCGCTGCCGCCGCAGGGCTCATTGAGAGCAGCGGAATGCTGGAAAATGTGTTCGTTGGCACGATTTTGACCGCAACCTCCGTCAGCATCACGGTGGAGACGCTGAAGGAAATGGGCAAGCTGGAGACAAAGGTAGGCAACACCATTTTGGCGGCGGCATTGATCGACGATGTGCTGGGCCTTGTCGCTCTGACGCTGGTAAGCAGTCTGGCCGGCGGCGGGGAGAGCATCGTGTGGGTGCTGGTGAAGATCGCGGGCTTCTTCGTGTTCGCCGTTGTTGTGGGCTATGCGGCCAACCGCCTGTTCTGCTGGATGCTGAAGCGGCAGGGGGGCTGGGCCAGCCACCGCAACTCCGTGCTGGCCTTTGTGCTCTGCCTTGTGATGGCCTACTGCGCCGAGGAATTTTTCGGCGTGGCGGATATCACCGGCGCTTACGCCGCCGGTCTGGCCGTGGCCTGCACCCCCAAGGGGACGTACATCCAGTCCAAGTATAATCCCTTGGGCTACCTGCTTTTGACGCCGGTATTCTTTGCCGCCATCGGTATCAACGTGAAGCTGAACGGTGTCAGCGGCGGTATGCTGGCCTTCTCCGCGCTGCTGCTGGTGATTTCCGTGCTTTCCAAACTGCTGGGCTGCGGCCTTGGCGCACGGCTGTGCGGCTTTACGGACCGGGAAAGCGTTCAGGTGGGCGTTGGCATGGTCTGCCGCGGCGAGGTGGCGCTGATTGTGGCGAACCGGGGCTTGTCCATGGGCGTGCTCAGCGCTGCCATGATGACGCCGGTGGTTATCACCGTGGTGGGCGGCACGATTTTGACGCCGATTCTGCTGAAGCTGGTGTTCCGCGGAGAAACGCAGGAGCAGTTTGTGGAGAGCAACTTGGCGGACCGCTACGAAAAGACGGAGCAGCTGGAGGATGCCGCGCAGCAGCTCCTGGACGCCGATTCCGCTCTGAGAAAGAAGCATTAAGCGAACAAAAGCGAGCATGGCAAAATAAAACCGGTGGGCCGGATATCCGGTCCACCGGTTTTGCGTCATTCGGTTAGTTGTCCGCCGAATCCGCCAAAGATCGGAGGGCGAACAGGGTATGCAGCGCTGCCCCCAACGGCAGAATGTCCTCATTGAACACCACGGCCTCATTGTGCATGGGCTTTCCGTAGCGGGGGTCCTCCTCCGCCGTTCCGGCCCCCAGCAGCACGTAGGCGCAGGGCAGCTCATAGGAAAACGAGGCGAAGTCCTCGGAGCCCATGCCGCCCTGCTTCAGACGGTACACCCGCTGCGGCCCGGTCAGCTCCTCCGCCCAGCCCGCGACCTGCTCCATCAGGGCGGGATCATTTACCAGCGGCGGCGCGGAGGCGATCTCCTCCACCTGGGCGCTGCCCCGGAAGGCCGCCGCCGTGTTCTCCGCGATGGCTTGGATCCGCTCCATGATCCGGGCGGTGAGTTCCCGGTCAAAGGTGCGGATAGTGCCCTCCAGCACGGCCTCCTCCGGGATGATGTTGGGGGCCTGTCCCCCCTGGAACCGGCCCACCGTCACCACGGCAGGCTTCTTCGCGGAGATCTCCCGTGCGGTCAGCTCCTGCAGGGAGAGGTAGATGTGGGCGGCAATGTTAATGGGGTCTACGCCCTTTTCCGGCATGGCCCCGTGGCAGCCGGTGCCCCGGACGGAGATCCGGAACAGAGTGCAGCCCGCCATGAACGTCCCCCGGCCGCAGAGTACCATGCCGGAGGGGGTGCCGGAGTTGACATGAAGGGCCAGCGCGGCCCGAGGGACAGGGGCTTCCTTCAGTACCCCGGCGGAAAGCATGGCTTTCGCTCCGGTGAAGCCCTCCTCATCCGGCTGGAACACAAGGCGCACTGTGCCCTGAAGCTCCGCTTGGTGCTGCTGCAGCAGCGCGGCGGCGCCTAAGAGCATGGCCGTGTGCAGATCATGGCCGCAGGCGTGCATGGCGCCGTTTTCGGACTGAAATTCCAGTCCGGTGGCCTCCCGAATCCGCAGCGCATCCATGTCGGTCCGCAGCAGCACGCAGCGGCCAGTATCCGTTCCGGTGATGTCCGCCGTGACGCCGCCGGCCATGTCTCGGGGCGCATAGCCCAGTTCTGTCAGGCGCTGCTTGACATAGGCTGCTGTATGGGGAAGCACGGGACCTGCCTCCGGATTGCGGTGCAGCGTCCGGCGGTCCGTCAAAAGCGCGGGGCGCAGGGTCTCGGCTTCGGCCAAAAGCGTTTTTGCATCGATAGACATAAAAAGCACTTCCTTTATGGAAATTAGAGAAAACTGGCCCCGCCTGCGGCGGAGCGGCTTTATGATTGGCGAGATTATCCTCTATTATACCACACGGAGGGGCCCTGTCAAACCTCCGTAAAAAACAACGGGCGGCATGAGAGGCAATCAAATTTGACATTTTTTTATTCTCGGGTATGATAGAGTGGTCTCGACAACAGGGAAAAGGGGCTTTTCCCCGGACTGTTTGTTGTGATACTGTCCGCCAGACGCAGAGCGG
>UQMC01000113.1 GCA_900542115.1 uncultured Oscillibacter sp.
GTAGCCGTGACTGGAGTTCAGACGTGTGCTCTTCCGATCTTGCCGGAGCCGAAGGGGCCGGGGACTGCCGCCGTGCCGCCCTTGGCAATGGGGAACATGGTGTCGATGATTCGCTGGCCGGAGCACAGCGGCCGCTTGGGGGGATATTTCTTCATATAGGGCCGCCCCACACGGACGGGCCACTTCTGGAGCATGGTCAGGGAGACTTCCTTTCCGTCCTCCGTTTTCAGCGTGGCGATGGTCTCCGTCACGTTGAACGAGCCGCTTTTGATATCCACAATAGTGCCCTTCAGCGCCGGCGGCACCATGATCTTGTGGAGCACCACGGCGGTCTCCTGCACCGTACCCAGCACATCGCCGCCGATGACCCGGTCGCCCGCCTTGGCCGTGGCTGTGAAGTCCCACTTTTTCTCATGGTCCACGGCGGGGACTTCCACGCCGCGGGTGATACACGCGCCCACCTTTTCCACGATCTTTTCCAGCGGGCGCTGGATACCGTCATAAATGCCCTCGATCATGCCGGGGCCAAGCTCCACGCTCATAGGCGCGCCGGTGGTCTCCACCACGGCGCCGGGGCCAAGGCCGGAGGTCTCCTCATAGACCTGAATATTGGCGGTGTCGCCCTTCATGGTCAAAATTTCGCCGATCAGGCGCTGGGGGCCGACACGGACCACATCGGACATATTGGCGTCCGCCAGTCCGGTAGCCACCACCAGCGGCCCGGATACCTTTACAACTCTGCCGCTCAAATTCGATAACCTTCTTTCTTCAAATTTACAGAAGGGATAAATAGGGTTGCTTTCCCCCGCCGTTGAAATCTTTTTGCCGCAATCTGTGCGCGGCAAAAGCACCACGGCCCGTGCGCCCCATGACGCACACACCAGTGAACGGAGCTCACCAGTGGGAAAATTTAAAGTGGGGGGCAATCCCCTCTTTCATTTCTTACAGAATGTCCGCGCCCACAGCGCGCTCAATGGCGCTCTGGATGTTGGCCATGCCGATTCCAAAGGAGCCCTCCCGTCCGGGAATGAGGATGATGGCAGGCCGAAGCTGATCCTTGTAGCGCTCCAGCACATCGGCCATATCCTTTGCCAGCGTCTCGGTGAGGTAGATCACCGCACAGTCCGTTTTGGCAAGCTCGTGGACGGTTTTCCGCGCCTCCTCCACGGAGGTGACGGGATAGGTGTCCAGTCCCAGTGCCCGAAAGCCCATCACGGACTCCCAATCGCCTACCACGGCGATGGAATATACTGCTGCCATGTGTCTCCCTCCTTAACCGATTCCGCGGCGCAGCCGGGAGCGGATGGTGTCCGCGTCCAGTCCGGCGGCGCGGCCCATGAGTACAATGCGGAGATTGGTGTACTCCGTTTCCCGCGCCGCAAGATAGGCCAGCAGCGGCGCCTCCCCGAAGGGAACCATCTGCGCGCCGGAGAGGTACTCCGTCACGGCGTCATCGCACTGCTTTTCAAACTCCGTCAGCGTACCGCCCTTCAGCGCCGCCGCGCCCGCCTCCGCCGCAGCGGCGAACCGTGTGGGGGCGTACAGCTCCGCAAGGCCGCTGCCGCCGTTTTCCGCCACGGCCAGCAGCGCCGCCGACTCCGTTTCGCCGCCCTCAAGGAGCGCGCCCGCAAGGAAGCCTGCGTTTTTCCCCATCCGCAGGGTGCGAATCAGGCTGCGTAAATTTGCGGCGTCGATCTGTGCCGCCACGTAGCCCCGGAGGAACGCGCTGCCGGTGCGCTCCGCTGTCCGGGCCATATCCCGGTACATCCAACCGTCCAGCGTGATGTCGCTTAACTGCGGGTCGCGGGTGGTGTCCAGCACGTTCTTCGCCTCGGCCACAGCCTCCGGCAGCAGACCGGGCAGCGTATCCAGTTCGCTGCTCTCCATGGCGCTCTTCAGCTCCGATGCCGGAATGCGGCCCATGTCCATAAACATCCGCGCCGGGTCCGTTCCCACGGCGGCGGCCTTCAAAACGGCCTTGGCGTTATGGTAATCATATTTCAGCTTGAAAATGTCGATAAATCCGGCGTCCGGCGCGCTGCCGCCCAAATCGGCCAGCAATGCCTCCCGGGCCTCGGACAGCGCCGCGTCCATGCGCTCCGGCCGGGCGGCGTCCAGCGCCGGATAGCCGCAGTCCTGCAAAAGCCGCGTGACCTCATCCTCGCTGCGGGCCTCCAAAAGCCGCTCCATGCGCTCCGGCGTCATCAGCGTTGTCTCCATGGCCCGGACGCGGGCGGAAATGGCCAGATAATCCGTGTCCTTGATTCTTGCCAAAGCTCCCCCCTCCTCAGTCAAACAGCTTCCGGGCTACCAGCCCTGCCGTTTCCGTTTTCTGGAGCCGCACCAGCGTTTCAAAGGCGCAGTTGACCTCTACACTGCCCTGGCGCAGAAGGAAGCCGCCCCGAATCGGCGCCGTTTCGGCGGAGATCATCAGATGACCGCCGGTCTTGGCGTTGGCGGCATCCACCGCCGCCTGTCCTGCCGTTTCCCGGTCGGCTGCGGAGAAGATGGCCTCGCCCCGGCCCTCGGGGGACGCCTGTGCCAGCAGCGCCGCCAGCACCTCGATATACTGCGTCCGGGGTAGGCTCAGCAGCTTTTCCAGTGCTTTGTCATAAACCTGCTCCATCACCGTCTGCTTTGCGGCAAGGATTGTCTTGCGCCCTTCCATCTGTGCGGCGCTGACAAGGCGCTCCTCCCGCTCCTCCGCCGCCTTTTCGTTCCGGGCGGCCAGCCGGGCAGCCTCCTGCGCCGCCTGCGCCTGATAGCGGGCAGTGATGTCTGCCGCCTCCTGCCGGGCCTTTTTCAAAACGGCGTCCGCCTCCGCCTTGGCGTCGGTGTCCAGCCGCCGGAGAATGGTATCAATTCCGTTCATGTCAGAATCCCCTTTCTATTGGGGCTTACTTGCTGATATTGATGATCATCAGCATGGAGGCCAGCAGGGACAAAATGGCGTAGAACTCCACGGTGATGCACAGCACCATGCCCTTGGACCAGTCGTCAGGCTTCTTGGCCAGAATGTTGATGGAGCCGGCAGCCACGCGGCCCTGCGCGATAGCGGAGAACAGGCCGCCCAGCGCCATGGGGAGGCACGCCACAAAATACTGCATTCCCTGCGCCACGGTGAGCTGGGGCAGCGTGCCGGATAGCAGACCCATGCGGAAGATGGCGAAGAACCACACCACAAGGCCGTACAGGCCCTGCGTGCCGGGGATGACCTGCAGAATCATGACCTTGCCGAACTTGCTGGGGTCCTGGCACAAAAGGCCCGTGCCCGCCTCACCGGCCATACCGGTGCCCTTGGCGGAGCCGATACCGGAGAGCACGGCCGCAAGGCCCGCGCCCAGCAGCGCCAGCGCCAGACCGCCGATGGTGCCCAGCCAGCCCACATTCTGCATTGCTTCCACATATTGTGTCATGTCAGTCATTGTAATTTCCTCCTCGATATTTCTTTACTTTTGAATGTCAACGTATTTGGTATCCGCCGCAAGGGGCCGGAACGGCTTTCCGCCGTCCTCGTAGAATTTCCCGAAATACTCCAGGCACTGAAGCCGCAGATCATGCACATAGCACCCCAGCAGGTTCAGCGCGAAGTTCAGCGCGTTGCCCGCCAGCGAAATGAGTACAAACACGATAAGGTTGCCGGGAATGGCGCCCAGCGTGTTGAACACCTGCGCGATGACGCTGCCCGCCAGCATCAGGGCCATCAGACGGGAATAGGAGAGGATGTCTCCGAAATACCCGGTCACATGATTATAAAGGGAGCCAAAAATGCCGGTGATTTTTCCAAAGCCCTTGTTGGTCAGCACCGGCCCCAAAATTACCATCGCAATGCCAAGATACAGCACAAGGTTTGTAACGCCCGCAGCCATAAGGCCGATTCCGGCAAACACGATCCACCATGTCAGCTCCTCCCACACGGCGTCCATGAGCTGTCCGCGCCGGAGTTTGCGGATAAAGCTGATGGCCATGCCGGTGATGATCTGAATAAGGCCCACGCCCATGGACGCCACCAAAATCATCAGCGTGTCATTCAGCGGGGTAAAGACCGAGGGGAGTGTAAAGTCCCGCCCGGTGGTGAGCTTTACCGCCTGCGTCAGAAAATCTCCGAAGAAGCCGCCGGTGAGGGCGCCCATGATAAAAGTGCTGACGCCGCAGAGCGTCATCAGTCCGAACAGGTTCCCCATCGTCCCCTTGGGGTGATACTTCTTTGTAATAAGGAACCCCGCAAGGAACATGATGAGGCCGTAGCCCATATCCGCCATCATAACACCGTAAAAGAAAATGAAGAACGGTGCCATCAGTGGGTTGGGGTCCACATTGTCATACCGGGGCAGGGAGTACATCTCCGTGACCATGTTCAGCGGCTTTGTGAACCAGTTATTTTTCAGTTGTACCGGCACATCGGGAATTTCCTCCTCCGTGGGGTCCCGTGTCTCCCACGCGCAGCCGTTTTCCGTCAGGAACGCGCCCACTGCGCTCTCCCTTTCCGCCGGGACCCAGCCTTGGAAAAACAGCACCGTTTCATCCGTCAGGATATCCCCGGCGCACCGCTCCTTGGCCGCCTCGGCCCGGAGCCGGTCGGCATAGGCCCGCAGGGCGTCCCGGTTCTCCGCACCGGCGGCAATGGCCGCCTCGGCGTCGCTCTGCGTCTTGCGGGACGCCGCCAATTCCGCTTCCAAGCTGTGGAGATTCTCCGCCGCCGTACCCGTCAGCCCTGAAAAGCGCACCGCGCTGAAGCCGAAGGGCCGCAGCAGCTCCTGCGTCCGCTCCTCATCCGCCCGGTGGACGATGAGCAGCTGATATTTTTGCAGCTTGTCCGCGCCGATCTCATATAGCTCCGCTGCAAGTCCCTCTGCCTCCATCTGTGTGCGGAGGGCGCCGGTGTCCGTCTGCCCGGGACAGACGCCCATGCGGAAAATCGTATGGGCGGTGCCGGTCTGCTCTAAGGGCAGGTCCAGCTCTCGCCACGGCGTCAGCGCCGCGATTTGGGACGCGATGTGTCCCTCCTCGGTCTTGGCCTGCATCAAAACGCCTAACTGCTCCCGGACAGCCTCGCAGGCCGCCTTGGCCCGCTCCGCCGCCCCGGCGTCCAAAAATTCCGCCTCCGTAATGGGGTGCCGCTTGATGAACAGGCCATTCTTCAGCTTCGCGTACTGTCCGATGGCCGCCAAAACCGTGTCCACATCCGTCAGCTCCGCCTTCCGCTGGGTCAGCAGTGTCTCGCTCCGCCGGAACAGCGCTGCCCATTCCGGGTCGGACAAGACTTCCTCCGGCTGACTGATCTCCACGCAGCCCAAATGCAGCAAGCCCTTCAGCAGTGCCTCCCTGCGATCCGCCATTGCAATCACATGGAGCTTTTTCATTTTAACAATGGCCATCTCAGCGTTTCACTACCCTTTCTACGATCAACTCGGCGGCAGCGTCCATACGCGCCTCCGCCTGTTTGCGCTGCCGTGCGCTCTCCTGCTCCGCCGCCTGCGCGATCTCTGCGGCCCGGGCTGCCGCCCGTTCCTCTGCCGCCGCAAGTCCCGCCTTGCCCTGTGCCTCCGCATCGGTGCGGGTCTTTTGCAGCAAAGCCTGACCGGCTTTTTCCGCCTCGGCGGTCAGCCGGCGAGCCTCCGCTTCGGCCGCGGCGCGGCGCTCCTTCGCCGCCTGCTCCGCCGCTGTGATCTGTTTCATCGCTTCCAAGGACATTGTCTCACCTTCTTTCGTCTTCATCTGTATATGACCGTAAACCGGCCTCTGTTTTCCTTCCCTCCCGGCACCTTCAGCAAGCGTTCCCGGTGTTTTTGCTTATTGAGAGCCGTTCTTTGCCGGTTACTCACAGTATAAAATTTTAACGCGGTGAAAACAAGCGGGTCCCTCCCGAATTTTGGCACTTTCGCTCTTTTGTACAAGAAGTCCCCCCTTCCTTCATAGATCGGAAGAGCACACGTC
>UQMC01000114.1 GCA_900542115.1 uncultured Oscillibacter sp.
CATAACACAGGTGCGGCGCTTCTGACCCTATGGGTCAAATGCGTGTCCGCCGAACGGGGCCATGGGTCAAAATCTCGTGTCCATTTTCTTGGGTACAGTTTATTCTGTTCGTGGGTCACGGCGTGGGTCAAAACGCGATCCTCGTTTTCTGTTTGCTGCGGGCAGAATGCCTTCATACAACAAAGCCGCTACAGCATTTTAGAAGCTTCATCTTTTGAGTTATAATACTTGTTTTTGCTCATTGCGAACCATTTTACATCAATGAATTCTGTGCCGCACTTGGTTACAAGGTACAGTTCCTTCCGGATTCCCATGGAACTGATAACCTTTCCTACATAGGATTCTGCCACGCCCCGTTGTAGGCAGGAGCGGTGTCAATGAAGTTGATGCCGCTTTCCACTGCGGAACGGATCGCGTCCAGTCGAGTATCCTCTGAATTGTCGTCCCAGCTGGCGCCGCCGATTCCCCATGTGCCCAGAGCGATTTCTGAGACCACCATATCTGTGTTGCCGAATTTTGCGTAACGCATCGTGTCCTCCTCTCCGAATGATCGGTTTCGCCCGGGACAGACTTAGAAGAACACTTCCTTGCTGCCTGTATCATGCTGTGAGAAGGGATGCAATCAGATCCCCAGACAGAAATCACTTCATAATAGCGTTGCGAGGTGCCGATGCTTGTGATAGTATACTCTATGAGGTTTATTCAGCCCCCTAAAAGCTTGACGCCTTATATCGGATGTAATTGAGGCGGGCTTTTCAAGGGAAAATGAACCAAAGACAACGGTAAAGAACCCCGTAAATTTGAAATTCTAAAATCAGAAAGGACTCTTTGACAATGAAACCTAAATTTGACGGTTATGCGGCACAGTACGATGCCTGGTTCATGGAGAATGAGAACCTGTTTCAGAGTGAACTCCGCCTGTTCCAGAAGGTGCTCGGTGATATTCAGGGCAAACGCGTGCTTTCCGTGGGCTGCGGCAGCGGCCTGTTCGAGAGCATGATCGACTGCAGCGGTATCGAAGGCATTGAGCCCTCCCGCGACATGGGCGCTATCGCAGAGAAGCGCGGCGTGAACGTGGTGGCCTTCGGCGCGATTGAAGATGCGGAGCTGGAGGAGAATGCCTATGATGTGATCTATCTCAACGGCAGCTCCAGCTATATGGAGGACTTGACCCGGGCGTTTGACGTCTGCAAGAAGGCCCTCAAGCCGAACGGCACCTTTATTTCGCTGGATGTCCCCAAGGAGAGCGCCTTTGGGTTCATGTATCTGCTGGCAAAAGAGGTAGGCACCTTTGACCATCCGTTCCTCAACGGCGTTATGCCCAAGCTGCCGTATCCCCACGAGTTGTGCTGCGCAGGCGTGTGGCATTCCACGGAGGAGAAGATCGACGTGCTCAAGGCATTGGGCTTCCACGATTTTGACTTCTATCAGACACTGCTGAAGAACCCTATGTACACCAACGAGGACGTGGAGGATGTGGTTCCCGGTTATCAGAGCGGCGGCTATGTGGCGATCATCGCCCATAAATGAAAGAGGAGGACGGCGTGAAGCTCTCACAAACACTCTATGCCCGGGCGGAAAAAATCTGGCCCCGGTATCTTTGCCACCCGTTTGTGACGCAGATGGCAGATGGAACGCTGCCGCCGGAAAAATTCCGGTATTATATGCTTCAGGATTATTTATACCTCAAGGATTATGTGAAGATCTTTGCGGCGATCATCCAGAAGGCTGACGATTTTGAGCAGATCCGCTTTTTGAGCGGAGAGCTGGCGGACACCATCGGAGAGACCTTCCGCACCCACATTCCGTATATGAAGCGCCTTGGCATTACGGAGGAGGAGATCCACAGCGCCCGTCCTCACATGGACAACAACGCTTATACCCATTATATGCTTTGGGAGGCGCAGACCGGGGATGTGCTGACTGGACTGGTGACGCTTCTGAACTGCTCCTGGAGCTATGCGTATGTGGCAGAAAAGATAGTCGAACGCTGCCCGGATGCACTGCGGGACAAGCGTTACGGCTCGTGGTTCGCAGGCTACGTTTCAGAAAGCTACCGGCGAACCAATCAGATGCTCATTGACCGAATCGACGCACTCAGCGGATTCATCGACGAAAAAACAGCAGAGCACCTCTGCGAGATCTTTGAAAAGTGCTGCCTGTTTGATTTGCGCTTTTGGGACATGGTCTACGCCATGGGGACAAACGAATAGAGAACTGCAATCCCATAGAAAAGCGGATGCGCGCCATAAGGCACGCATCCGCTTTTCTATGGGATGTGGAGGACTGTAGCTGATAGGATTTTTTGATCTGCCTGTGGAGATGGAAGGAATCATGAGCTGCGTGTCAAGTCCGCTCGGCGGATTTTCCGTTGTTTCCGTCCAGCCCTGCCCGCTCCAATCCTATTCTGGGTCAAAAGTGGGTCAGAGGCTGTAATATCCGGAGGGACTGGCGAACTGCAACCTTGCGCCACAGTCCACACTATCTATCCTCATACCACAAATGGCGTAAAGGCCAGCGTTTCGTGGGTGTATTTGTCCATCACGGCAGTTGCTTCGGCCTCGGTGGCAGAGTGAAAGTCACCACTGTTGACATACTGATCCGTTGTGACGGAGTAGCGCCATGGTGAGCCGCCGGAACCGTCATCCAGATACAGCAGCGTTTCCAGATGCTGTAACTCTCCGCTGGTATAGCGGTAGTAAGAGTAGCTGCTTTCAAATGCACTGCTGCTGCATTCGTTGGCCAGACTGCCCTCGGCGCAGAGATACCAGCGGTTACGATTCCAGCCGTTGACCACACGGACGGCTCTCGCTCCGCCATAGCGGTAGATGTTGAAAATCACGGCGTGTCCTTCATCCCAATTCGCACCGAGCAGCAGCTCAGGGATCCCATCACCGTCAAGATCGCGCAGCAGCCAGCCGGGTGTCTGGTAGTAGTCATTCGCTGTCAAAAGATCAGAACTGAACTCCGTTTCGATGCCGTGTGTACCGGCGAGGCGGAGATCGCAGATATTGGCCAACACCACATCGTACTGGGGGTATCCGGTCACGCGGGGCCAGAAAGTAAACACCGCGCCTGCGGCAAGATAGCTTGTGGAAACGGGAGATTCTGTCAATGTAACGATCAGGCGCCCGGTCCCGTCTGTGGTTACATCTGCCGCGAGAGTGCCGCCAATATCCGCTGCGCCAGAGAAATATAGAGTATCCGTTTGTGGGTCATAGTTTCCTACTGTATTGTCGACAGAAGTAAACTTATAGATGCCAAGGTCCACCGCATAGCTGCCATCGGTGTTTTTCCGGATCGTCAGACTGGAGCCCATGTCATCGGCGTAGCTGCCGATGAGGGCATCTGCCGGACTGCTTTCATTTTCCACACGGAAGCTCTCCGCCATCGTGCGAAGCTGCCTTGCCTGCAATTCAACCTCTGGCTCGTCCGCGTCGTCGTAGCTCCAATGGGTCTCTACCCGGTAGTACGACTCGCCGGACGGCGCGGGATAGAGGTAGACAACCGTGTTGCTAAACCCCTCCTGTGTGACACAGCGGTAGCAGCCGTCCAGCTCCTCTACGGCGCGACCGGCGTTTTGCAAGCCGGTCAGCTCATCCGCAAGACCGGTATGCTTCACAACGCCAAGGTAAGCGTCGCTGCTGTCAGACCACCATATACGAGTTCCGGCGTTGCGCAGCCATTGACCAACAATGCAGATGCTCCAATCATCCACATAGAAGCGGTTCGCATCGGTAGCTTGCGTATCACCGACCTGAAAACTGTCAGGCAGAGGGGAATCCCCCTCGGTGTACGGCCAAGTGACGTAGAAATTCCGGTAGGCGTCGCCGTCAATGCAGAGGTAGACGTTGCCGTTGTTCACGACCGTGTGCCGCACACCGTCCATCGTGGTGACATAGAGCTCGGTGCTGCCGCCGGTAAGCGGCTCCATACTGCGGACATACCGGCCGCCGCTTTTGTTGATGAGCGCGACCGCCTCGGCAATTTCGTCTGCATTGAAGTCTTTATACTGCTTGTCGGTCGCCTGCGGCATAATCGTCAATTCAACACGCACCACATCATCCACGCGCAGATTCTTCGCCCACTTCATCGTTTCGTGTTCCGGATCGGTCAGAAAGCACACCGCCACAACGACGCACACGGCGACCGACGCCGCGACTACCCAGAACGCGGGCTTTTTGTAGTGAAGCGCATTCCGCACACGCTCCTTGACGCCAACTTCACCGAACGCCAGCGGGCAGGTGATGACTGCCTTGCGCGGCATACTGCACGCAAGCAGCACCGTGGAATAGGTCTTGACGGCGCTCTCATCCATCGTGCGGATCACCCGCTCATCGCAGGCCAGTTCAATGTCGCGGCAGAGCAGCGTATAGGCGAGCCACAGCACGGGGTTGAACCAGTAAACCGTAAGCAGCACGAAACCCAGCGGCTTCCACCAGTGGTCACGCCGCGCGAGATGCGCCCTCTCATGCGAGAGTACATTCTGCCGCTGCACCTCGTCCAGACCGGAGGGCAGATAGATGCGTGGTTTTACAACGCCGAGGATGAACGGCGAGGAAATGGCATCGCAAAGATAAATGTGATCCTGTATGGGGAGCGACACGCTCACGCGCCGGCGCAGCCGAAGATAGCTTACGAGCGCGTAGAGCAGCATGGCTCCAAGGCCGATGAGCCACACCCAGCCTGCGATCTCCGTCCAGACATAGAGCGGGTTGACGCTGGCTGTTGGCACGGCGGCAAAATGCTCGCTGAGCGAGGGATTCACAGCATTGTCGATGACGCTCACGCCGCTCGTGATGGTCGGCGCGGGGGCAAACTGCACGGCTGCGGGACTGACCGTTTCGGCACTGGGGATCAGGCTCAAAGCACTTTCGATGGAAAATGGCAGCGTAAGCCGCAGCGCGACGATACCCCAAAGCAGAACATTCATCCACTTGGGCGAACGCTTTGATATCAGGCGCAGTACCAGCACGGCCAGCACCAGCCAGCTTGCGGAAATGCTCAGATTCAAGAGCTTCAAAAAGACGGCGGCCATTGGCTCACTCCTTTCCGCAGCGGTCGATCATGCGCTGAATTTCCGCAATGTCCTTCTCCGAAAGAGATTTCCGGGTGGTAAAAGCCGCCAGAAACGCGGGAAGGGAACCGTCGAAGGTGTCCTCCACAAATTTCTCACTCTGTACGGCGTTATAGCCCTCCTGTGAGAGAAGGGAAGTTACCGTGCCGTTTTCGTTCTGAAAGATACCGTGTTCGCAGAGTTTTTTCAAAACTGTGTAGGTCGTGGATTTTTTCCATTGCAGCTCCTGTTCGCATAGTTTCACCAGCTCGCCGGAGGTCAGCGGCTCATGCTGCCAGATGAGTTCTGCAAAACGCGTCTCAACAACGCCCAGTTTGTAACCGTCCATATGTGCCACTCCTTTTTTACCAGTCTACTTGCGATAGACTTCCGATACTTGAAGTCTATCATAAGTAGACTTGCCTGTCAAGCACATTTTGCGCCGCTGAAATCAATGAAGGCTACCCAACCTCAGAAAACGGCAAATGAGCCGTTTTGACAAGCGGCCGTCCGGTATTTCAACAGCACGCAAAGCCCTCCGAGGGTAGTGATACCACCCCCACCTCGCACACACGGAAAGGCCCTGAGCGCAGGGTGTACAAGTCGCAATTTCGACAGAAGCAAAAAAGATCACGCAGCCCAGCGGGGCCGCGACGCCTGCGGGACAGCGACGCGCATAAGCGCATCGCTGTTCCGAAGGCTTTCTGCGTTCTTTGGGAGCACCCCCGACCAAGCCCCAAAAGCGGCAAAACTTGCCGTTCTGATACCCGGCCCGGGGATGTTCGTGAACGTGCGGAACGCTCCGAGAGTAGTGATACCACCCCCATCCGAAACGCCCC
>UQMC01000115.1 GCA_900542115.1 uncultured Oscillibacter sp.
CTGTATGACCTTATGTCGGACGCCATGCGGCCTCTTGACAATCCGGCGGCGACTGTTATAATAAATTGCCATTACCGGCCGTTGGCAGGCGGTTTTGCCCTTGTTGAGCGGCGGTAAAAATATTTAGATACAGAGACGGGACAGAGCAATGGAGAGCGAATTTTTCGGGACGGAGCGCATCAGCCGGATTTTGATGCGGCTGGCACCGCCGGTGATGCTGGCGCAGTTGATTCAAGCGCTTTATAATATTGTGGACAGCTTTTTCGTGGGGCGGTTTTCAGATACGGGCCTCACGGCCCTGTCCATTGTCTATCCCCTCCAGCTTTTGATGATCGCGCTGGCCGTGGGGACCGGCGTGGGAATCAATACGGCCATGGCCTACTTTTTAGGAACCCGGGACCGGAAGCGCTCCGACGAGGCAGCGGGAATCAGCACGGCGCTGTCGCTGGTGATGTGGGCGGTATTCGCACTGCTGGCGGCGGTGCTGATGCCGGCCTATGCCCGGATGTCCACGGAGTCTGAGGCGGTGATTGCGGACGTCATCGTCTATGGGCGCATTGTGTGCGTGTGCAGCATCGGACTGTTTTTGGAGAGCGGCTGGACCAAGGTTTTGCAGGCGGAGGGCAACATGAACCGCCCCATGGCGGCGCAGATCTTAGGCGCGGTGACAAATATCGTGCTGGACCCGCTGCTGATTTTCGGACTGTTCGGCCTTCCGGCGCTGGGTATTGCCGGTGCGGCCATTGCCACCGTGGCGGGGCAGATCGTGGCGGCGGCCATCGTGTGGAGAGGCGGCTATCGCCGTTCCCCGGAATGGGCGCTGTATCCGGCGCTGGTGCGGCGGGTCTACCGGCTGGGAATCCCCAATATTTTGATGCAGTCCGCCTACACGTTTTACATTCTGGGCCTGAATTTGATTTTGAGCACGTTTTCGGATCAGTCTGTTACGGCGCTGGGCCTTTACTATAAGTGGCAGACATTTTTCTTTATCCCGCTGGGGGCCATGCAGACCTGCATCGTGCCGGTCATCAGCTATAACTATGCCGCGGGAAGTCTGGACCGCTGCCGCAAAACACTGCGGGAGTCCATATTGGCGGGCATGGCGCTGATGCTCATCGGGACGCTGTGCTTTGAGCTGATTCCCGTCCCGATGCTCCGATTCTTCTCCCGGGATGCCGAGGTCATCGCCATCGGGACCTATGGGTTCCGGTGGATCGGTCCCAGTTTTTTACCCATGGTGACATCCCTGATTTTCCCGGTATTCTTTCAGGCAGTGGGCAGCGCCGGGAAAAGCTCCCTGCTGACGATTTTACGGACGGTGGTGCTGTTTGTGCCGCTGGGCTGGCTGTTCGCCCATTGGGGGCTGCACGCCTTCTGGCTCACATATCCCGTTACGGAGCTGATTACAACGGCGGTGGGCTTTCTATTTTACCGGCAGTTCCTCCGGGCTGAGGCGGCGGACGGAGCCGCCGCGCCGCAGACTGCGGAGTAAAAGATACCATCAGTTGACAAGGGCAAATATGCTTTCCAGCGGCCTAAATAGCCGCTGATTTTGTCATTGTCCTTGGCTTGCGCCAGCAAGCCTTCGTCCGCTTCCGCATCAGCGCCCATTTTTGCTTGCTGGAAAGTCCTTCGGAGTTTTTCGGAATCGGAAACGGCGGCTCAGCGAGGCTGACGAAGCAGCCGGGCTGCCGCCCGGCAATGAGGAAAACGAAGCTGAATGTTGTTTCAGTTCCGAAAAACCGTGTTTGCCCTTATCAACTGATGGTATTTTAAAAAGATGAAACAAAAAACCGCCCAATGGGCGGTTTTCTGTTCTGTTTATTTTGCCTGCTTCATGCTGAGGCTGATGCGCTTTTTCGCCTCGTCCACTTCCAGCACGGCGACCTTCACCACATCGCCGACAGAAACAACCTCTGAGGGGTGCTTGATGAATTTGTCCGATACCTGTGAGATGTGCACGAGACCGTCCTGATGGACGCCGATGTCAACAAACACACCGAAGTCGATGACGTTCCGCACGGTGCCGGTGAGCACCATACCGGGCTTCAGGTCCTTCATTTCCAGCACATCCGTGCGAAGGATGGGCTTTGACAGCTCATCACGGACGTCCCGCCCCGGCTTCATCAGCTCGGAGACAATATCCCGCAGCGTGGGGACGCCCATGCCCAGCTTTTCCGCCGCCTGCGCCTCGCCGCAGGCGCGGATTCGGGCGGGCAGCTCTGTCAGCGCGCCGTTTTTCACATCGCTCAGCGTGTAGCCCGTCAGCTCCAGCAGCGCCTTGGCGGCATCATAGCTCTCCGGGTGCACGGCGGTGTTGTCCAAAACGTTTTTGCTCTCCGGCACCCGCAAAAAGCCCGCGCACTGCTGGAAGGCCTTCGGTCCCAGCTTCGGCACCTTTTTGATCTGACTGCGGGCGGTGAAGGGTCCGTTTTCCTCCCGGTAGGCCACCACGTTTTTCGCTGTGGTGCCGTTCAGGCCAGCTACCCGCTGCAAAAGGGACGGTGACGCAGTGTTGATGTCCACGCCCACGGCGTTGACGCAGTCCTCCACCACGCCGTTCAGGGCCTCGTCGAGCTGCTTTTTGGGGCAGTCATGCTGGTACTGCCCCACGCCGATAGCCTTGGGGTCGATTTTCACCAGCTCTGCCAGCGGGTCCTGCAAGCGCCGGGCAATGGACACGGCGGAGCGGAGATTCACGTCATACTGGGGAAATTCCTCGGCGGCCAGCGGACTTGCGGAGTACACGGAGGCCCCGGCCTCGGACACGATCATATAGCTGACGTGGGCCCCGGCATCGTTTACCTGCCGAATCAGCTCCACGGCCATCTGCTCTGTTTCCCGGCTGGCGGTACCGTTGCCGATGGCGATGTGCTCTACGCCATATTTGCGGATGAGCTTTGCCAGCGCGGCGATGGCCTCGTTTTTCTGGCGCTCCCCATAGGTGGGGTACACCACGGCGGTGTCCAGCGCTTTGCCGGTCCCGTCCACCACAGCCACCTTGCAGCCCATGCGGTAGCCGGGGTCCAGCCCCATGGTGACCCTGCCCTTTACCGGCGGCTGCATCAAAAGCGGCTTTAAATTCAGGGCAAACTGGCCGATGGCGCCCTCACCCGCTTTCTCCGTGAGAAGATTGCGGACCTCCCGCTCCAAGGAAGGATAAATGAGGCGGTCATAGGCGTCCTCCGCGGCGGATTTTACAAAGTCCATGGCGGCGGAGCCGGGCTGCACCACGGCGCGGCGCAGCAGCGGCAATGCCTGCTCCCGGTCGGTGACAATGGCAACGGAGAGTATCCCCTCCCGCTCGCCCCGGTTCATGGCGAGAATCTGGTGTCCCTGCACCCGGCTGACGGATTGCGAAAATTCGTAATACAGGCGGTAAACGCTGTCCTCCTCCGTGACCGCGCGGCTGACAATCTGACCCTGACGGAGAATCAGCGCCCGGAGCTGTTTGCGGACAGCGGCATCGTCGCTGATCCATTCGGCGATGATGTCACTGGCTCCATGTAGAGCATCAGAAAGGGTCTCTACCCCTTTTTCCGGGTCAATGTAGTCCCAGGCGGCCTCCTCCGGCTGGGGGCAGTTTCGCTCCTGCGCGAACAGCAGCGCCGCCAGCGGCTCCAGCCCCTTTTCCTTTGCCGCAGTGGCACGAGTGCGGCGTTTTTGCTTGTAGGGCCGGTAGAGGTCCTCCACCTCCGCCAGCGTTTTAGCGCTGTTGATGGCGGCGGCCAGCTCATCTGTCAGCTTGCCCTGTTCGTCAATGGAGCGCTTCACGGCCTCCCGGCGCTCCTCCAGTCCCCGGAGGTATTGGAGGCGTTCCTCCAGCGTTCGGAGCGCGGTATCGTCCATGGCGCCGTGAAGCTCCTTGCGGTAGCGGGCGATGAAGGGGATGGTGTTGCCCTCGTCCAGCAGGCGCACCACGTTTTCCACGTGCTGCGGGGCCTTGTCCAGCTCCTGCGCCAGCGTTTGAATGATGTCCATACGTTGATTCCTTTCAAAAGGGCACCGCTGTGCGGTGCCCTTTTCGTATTTTGTTTACCGGTGGTAGAGGCGCTTTGTTTCGTATTTCGGCTCACAGCTCACCCGGACGCCCAGCCGCTTGAAAATCTTTAAATCCTCCTCGCTGATGATAACGGAGAAGTGGGCCTCGCTGCCCCGGAGACCCGGAAGCTGCCGCTTGGCAAGGTCTGCCAGCGGGTTGGTCAGGGCGGAGATGGCCAGCGTCAGCAGCACCTCATCGGTGTGGAGCCGGGGGTTGCGGTGGTCAAGGTAGGTGGTTTTCAGGTGGCAGACCGGCTCCAGGACCTGCTTGGAGATCAGCTCAAACTGATCGTCGATATGGCCCAGCGCCTTCAGGGCGTTCAGCAGCAGCGCCGCGGCGGCCCCCAGCGTGCCGGAGGTCTTGCCGGTGACGACCTGACCGTCCGGCAGCACCATGGCGCCGGCGGGAGCGCCGGTGGTCTCCGCTTTTTCCAGGGACGCCGCCACGGCGGGGCAGATGTCCGGCGTGACCCCGCCCTGCTGCATCACCAGCTCCAGCTTGCGGACGGTCTCCTCCGTCCCCTTGCCTTGAACCAGCTCCATTTTCGCGGTGTAGTACCGCCGCAGAATTTCCATTTTGGATGCGGCGCGGCACACCTCATCGTCCACAATGCAGTTGCCCGCCATGTTCACGCCCATGTCCGTGGGAGATTTATAGGGAGACTTGCCCTGAATTTTTTCAAAGATGGCGTTGAGCACAGGGAAAATCTCCACATCCCGGTTATAGTTCACAGTGGTGACGCCGTAGGCCTCCAGATGGAAGGGGTCGATCATGTTCACATCGTCCAGATCGGCGGTGGCGGCCTCGTAGGCCAGATTGACCGGGTGCTTCAGGGGCAGGTTCCAGATGGGGAATGTTTCAAATTTGGCATAGCCGGCGTCGATGCCACGCTTATGGTCATGGTAGAGCTGGCTGAGGCAGGTGGCCATTTTGCCGCTGCCGGGGCCGGGGGCCGTTACCACGATGAGGGAATGGCTGGTCTCAATGTAATCGTTCTTTCCAAGGCCATCATCGCTGACGATGTGGACTACATCCGAGGGGTAGCCGGCAATGGGATAGTGCCGGTAGCAGCGGATGCCCAGCTTTTCCAGCCGGTGCAAAAAGGCGTTTGCCGCGTCCTGTCCGCTGTAGCGGGTCAGCACCACGCTGCCCACATACAGCCCCATGTCCCGGAAAATATCAATAAGGCGGAGCACATCCTCGTCATAGGTGATGCCGAGATCGCCCCGAATCTTGTTTTTCTCAATGTCACCGGCGTTGATGGCGATGACGATCTCCACATCGTCCTTCAACTGCTGAAGCATCCGAATCTTGCTGTCCGGCTCAAAGCCCGGCAGTACCCGGGAGGCGTGGTAATCGTCAAACAGCTTGCCGCCGAATTCCAGATACAGCTTACCGCCGAACTGATGAATGCGCTTTTTGATCTGCTCGGACTGTGTGGTGAGATACTTTTGATTATCGAAGCCAATGGCTCCCATGCTGACCGCCCCTTTATCTCTTATTTGAAAACATACGTATACAATATAGCACAAGAGAGCGGACAGGGAAAGAGGAAAAATCCGATTTGGGGAAAATACAAATTTTGCTTGCATTCGGCAGCAGCTTCCCGTATAATAGGTCATAGGCGAAGTAGGGCGAATTGAATAGGGCAAACCCGCCGAAAGACGGGGACGCAAAGTTAAGTGTCTAACCGGAGCTTTCCGTATGATCGACTGGCCGCAATCTCATTGAAGGATGCGGCCAGTCTTTTTTTATAGACCCCTTCGGCTCTCTCAATGGAACGCCGCCCCGCC
>UQMC01000116.1 GCA_900542115.1 uncultured Oscillibacter sp.
CCTTCCGCATAACGGAAGGTGCCCTTTGGGCGACTGGAGTATTTCGAGGAAAAACAGAACGCGGCGCTAAAACAGGTGAATGACGCCGATGGTCATCAGCGTGACCAATACACCGGCCACAAGAACGCCCAGCGCGATGGCAGGCAGTGCATGGCGCAGGCGGATGTGGAGGAACGCGGCTACCAGCGCGCCCGTCCATGCCCCGGTGCCCGGCAGAGGAACGGCCACAAACAGCGTCAGCCCCAGCAGACGGTATTTCCGCACCAGGCGGCCCTTCAGGTGCGCCCGCCGCTCCAAAGCATCGATCTTCGGGGCAAAGAAGGGATGCTTCCGCAGCCGGTCGAATATCTGCCGCACGGAGAGAACGATGAACGGTACCGGCAGAAGATTTCCGATGACTGCGGCGACACAGGCCGCCCATGGGGACAATCCGGCGGCGGCCCCGGCGGGGATGGCACCCCGCAGCTCCACCACCGGAACGGCGGCGATGGCCATGGTCATAATGTACTTTCTCAGAACGGTTTCCCAAAAGGCCATGAGGTCCCCCTTGCATAAAAATTGCCCCGGCGTGTGACCGCCGGGGCATCGGCTATCATATTTTACTCCAGATTCAGGTGTTTTTGCAAGAAGTAAACCGTTAAGAAATAGAAAACGGCACAGTAAATAAGTTCCAGAACGATTAGGAACCACATACCAAGGTGCATGGCGGCTGTGGCGGAAAGCTGCGGCTCCCAGCCCAGCAGGAGGCGGTGGAACCAGGAATCGTTCAGCAGGGAGATACCGATGCCGCCCAAAATCTGCACCACTACGCCGATGACGATGTAGGAGGCTACGCTGAACAGTCCCTTGTGATTGGGGCGGCTGAAGCCGATGGCCATAGCGGAATAGGCCCGCAGGCAGAAGGCAATAGAGGCCATGATGCAGAGCAGCAAAAGCTCCACAAGGAAGCCGATGCCGTTGACCACAATATCCATGTGGTTATAGCGAATTACAGCGTGGGCGATATTCTTCACTTCCTGCCACAGCTCGCCCATAAAGCGGATGTCAAAGGCCGTGACAAAGCAGGCCAGAATGATAACGAGAACCGTGGCGGCAAACCACACGGTAGAAACAATGAGCTTGCTCCATACCTGCTGGTGGATGCTCACCGGCAGGGTCATCATCACATAGCCCTCGTCCTGCAAAAGATTTTTATAGAACCGGCTGACCATCACCGCAAGAGCCACGATTCCAACGGCGATAATGGCAAGGAAGAACAGCATGATCAGGATGGTGCCAAGGGTGTTCAAAAATGTGCTCTGAGCGTTTGTCATGCCCCGGATGGAGAGGTTGGCACCGACTGCGGACAGCAGCAGAAGACCGAAGATAGGCAGTATGACCCGGCCGGTGGCCCGGAACTCATGCTTCAATAATTTTCTCAGCATTTGAATACCTCCCGGAACAGTGCGTCCACGCTCATGCCCTTTTCCTCCCGAATCTGATCCACGGAGGATTGCAGAACCAGATGTCCCTTGTCGATGAAAACCACCTCGTCCAGCACCTTTTCCACATCGGCAATCAGGTGCGTGGACAAAATCACGCTGGCCTCGGGGTTATAATTGGAAATAATGGTGGTCAGGATATAGTCCCGGGTGGCGGGGTCAACGCCGCCGATGGGCTCATCCAGCAGATAGAGCTTGGCGCTCCGGCTCATGACCATGATGAGCTGCACCTTTTCCCGGGTGCCCTTGCTCATTTGACGAATACGCTGCGTGGGCCGGATATCCAGATGGCGCAGCATCTCCTCCGCAGTCTGGCGGCGGAAGTCCCTGTAAAAATCCTGATAGAAATCCATGAGCTGTCCGGCGCTCATCCAGATGGGGATGGCGGTGCGCTCCGGCAGATAGCTGACAACGGCGTGGGTCTCCCGGCCCGGCGCCGCTCCGTCAATAAGGATTTCGCCGCTGTCGGGGGTCAGCAGGCCGTTGGCCAGCTTGATAAGAGTGGTCTTGCCGCTGCCGTTGGGGCCTAAAAGTCCCACGATCCGGCCCGGCTCAATGGCAAAGCTGACGTTTTCCAGCGCCGGTGCTTTGCCGTAGCTCTTTGAGAGCTGCTTGCATTCCAAAATAGGCATGGTTTACTCCTTTTCCATCTCCTGCCGCAGCTGCGACAGTAATTCTTCCTTTTCAAAGCCCAGCGCGGTCATATCCGATAAAAATGTCCGCACCTTTCCCGCCGCCAGCGCGTGCCGCGCAGCGGAAATCACGTCCCGATCCTCCGTGACGTAGCGCCCGGAGGTGCGCTGACTGTATACCAGCCCATCCCGCTCCAGCTCTGTCAGGGCGCGCTGCATGGTGTTGGGATTGACGCCCGCCTCCATGGCAAGGTCCCGGACGGAGGGCAGCCGCTCTCCCGGCGCCAGCGCGCCGGAAACGATGCCGGCCCGAATTTGCCCGATGAGCTGGGTATAGATGGGAGCGCTGTTGGAAAATTGCCAGTTCATGGTTCGCCTCCCTGTTCTTTTGTATTAGACAAGTAATACAATAACACAATCGTGAAAATTGTCAAGCCCTATTTTGAATTTTTGTAAAGAGGAGCGGCGTGGCGGTGCTTGTCTACAGCCGGGAGATATGCTATAATATCAAATCAAAATGAGGTGACTGCCGCGTTTGCGGCGTTTGACAACAATAAGGAGGCCCCTATGACTTGGAAAGAAAAACGGCTCATTACGGTGCTGAGCATTGTCCTTGCCGTGCTGTTTGCCGCAGTGCTGATCGTGCTGAGCATTCGCTACCGGCAGGCCCGTGCGGAAACGGACGGACAGACCGCCATGGCGGAAACGGCGCAGTTGGCCGAGAGCGACTATGTGAATCTGGCATACGATAATGGCAGCGCGTACCTCGCCTTCGCATTGGATACGGAGGGCGCGTGGTACTGGGAAAATGAGCCGGATTTTCCGCTGGACGATACGCAGCTTCGGGTGCTTCTCACTCTGCTGCGGACGCTGCGGCCCCAGCAGACCCTTGACCGGCCGGAGGACCTGTCTGAGTGCGGGCTGGACGCACCGGCAGCCAGTCTCACCGCCACGGCACCGGACGGAGGTGTGCTGACCATCGCAATGGGTAACGCCACAACGGACGGTACCAGCCGCTATGCGGATATCAATTCCGATTCGGAGCATATCTATATTATTTCCGGGGATCTGTACACGGCCATGCAGACACCGGTGTATGAAATGTGCCGCCTGCCGGAGCTGCCAACGCTGGCGGAGGCGCAGATGCTCTCCATCACCCTGCAGGGGCCAAAAACGGAGCAGGCGGACACTGAGACAGACGGACGCAGAACAACGGTCCTGACAGCGGTTCACGCGGAGGACGATGCGGCGAGCGTTTCTTGGCGGGCCGGCGGGGCCAACATCACGGATGACGCCTCTCTCCGGGCGCTGCTGGAGGACCTTGCGGCGCTGCGGGTCACAAAATGCGTGGACTGGCACCCCTCCGATGAGGCGGCGGCCTTCTGCGGCTTTGACAATCCCGTGACGCTGACGGTATCGTATCAGACGGACTCCGGAGCCGAGACGAGCTTTGAAATGAAGGTCGGCACACAGAACATGGACGGAACGGGGCGCTATGTCCGTTTTGGGGAGGAGGAAGCCATCTACCTCATGGAGCTGGAGCTGCTGGACCCCCTGATGCGCCTTGCGTATCAGGGCATGGATGAGCCGGCCTGACAGGAGGTGCAGCAATGCGGGTATTGATCGTTGAGGACGAGGTCCGGCTGGCGGAAACGCTGCGGGACCTGCTGGACACGGAGCACTATGCCGCCGACGTCTGCCACGATGGCGAAAGCGGGCTGGACAACGCCCTGTCGGATATTTACGATCTGGTGATTCTGGACGTCATGCTGCCGAAGAAGGACGGCTTTTCCGTTCTGCGGGCGCTGCGGCAGGAGGGGAAAACGGTGCCGGTGCTGATGCTCTCCGCCCGCTCAGAGCTCTCCGACCGGGTAGAGGGGCTGGACTGCGGCGCGGATTACTACCTCACCAAGCCCTTTGAGCCCAAGGAGCTGCTGGCCTGTGTGCGGATGCTGACCCGGCGGCAGCCGGAGCAGCGGGTCTCCAACGTGCTGGAATACGGCGATCTGCGGCTGGAGCCGGATACGTTTGAGCTGGCCTGCGGGGAGCGGTCCGTCCGCCTGAGCCGTAAGGAGTTTGACATGATGGAGCTGCTGCTGCGGAGCCGGGAGATGGTTCTGACGAAGGAGAGTCTGATTGTGAAGCTGTGGGGCTACGAATCCGACGCCGAGGACAACAATGTGGAGGTCTATATCTCCTTTCTGCGGAAAAAGCTGGAGCACCTCCGCTCCCGGGTGAAAATCCGTACCATCCGCATGGTGGGCTACCGGCTGGAGCAGGAGGCATAACCGTTTTCCCCAAGTTTTCAACATTTTCCACATACTTTTCGACAAGGGGAGGCGCTTGTCATGATACGGAAGCTGCGATGGCAGTTCGTGGGCGTGTGCATGGCGCTGGTGCTGACGGTGCTGGCGGCGGTGTTCGCCGCCGCCTATCACGCGGTCCGGCAGAATATCGAGGACCTCAGCCGGCAGGTGCTCACGCAGGTTATCCGCGAGGACGGGAGCGGCTCTGCCCCCGGCGTATCGGTGGAGATCGGCGGGGACCGGCTGCTGCTGCCCTATTTCACAGTGAATATCTGGGGCGGCACGGCCTATATCACCGGCGGCACCTATGCCAATTTGGAGGATACAGACGCGCTGCGGGATATTCTCAGCCAATGTCTGGAGCAGAATCAGACGGAGGGTACGGTGGAGGACTATCACCTCCGCTATCTCGTGGAGGATAACGGACTGTACCGCAAGCTGGCCTTTGTGGATATGTCCATGGAGCAGGCGACGCTGGCGCGGGTCATCCGTTCCTATCTGGTCATTGCGCTGGCGGCGCTGCTGGTGCTGCTGGGAATCGCCGCAGCGGCGTCCCGCTGGGTCACGCGGCCGGTGGAGCGGGCTTGGCGGCAGCAGCGGCAGTTCCTTTCCGATGCGTCCCACGAGCTGAAAACGCCGCTGACGGTGATTTTGTCCAACGCGGAGCTGCTGGAGGGGGCGGCGCTGCCGGAAAAGCCCGCCCGCTGGAGCGGCAATATTCGCTGTGAAGCGGAGCAGATGCGGACGCTGGTGGAGCAAATGCTGACGCTGGCCCGGGCGGACAACGGTGTGCGTCCCGCCGCTATGGAGCCGGTGAATTTCAGCGATGTGGCGACGGAGTGCGTGCTGTCCTTTGAGCCGGTGGCCTTTGAGGCGGGCAAGCCGCTGGAGGACCATGTGGCGGAGGACGTTACGGTCACGGGAGATAGGGACCGCCTGCGGCATCTGATTTCCATTCTGCTGGACAACGCCGTGAAATACGGCGCCCCCGGCGGCACCATCACGCTGACACTGGAGCGGACGGAGCGGCAGGCCCGCTTAACGGTGGCCAACCCCGGCGACCCCATTCCGCCGGAGCATCTGCCCCATCTTTTTGAGCGTTTTTACCGGGCAGACAGCTCCCGGGGGGAGCAGTCCGGCTTCGGTCTGGGATTGTCCATCGCCGACACCATTGCCCGGGAGCACAAGGGCAGCCTCCGGGCAGAAAGCGATGCGGTCTCCACCCGCTTTATCTTTACCTTACCATCAGTTGACAAGGGCAAACACGGTTTTTCGGAACTGAAACAACGTCCAGC
>UQMC01000117.1 GCA_900542115.1 uncultured Oscillibacter sp.
GGGCCTGCGTTTCGCTATCCGTGAGGGTGGCCGTACCGTTGGTTCCGGCGTTGTTATCGAGATCGACGAGTAATTTTGACTCATGAAAAGGACTGCCGCATTGCGGCAGTCCTTTTTTGCGCTTAATATGCCGATTTTACCCAAAAGATATAGAATGGGCTGCTTGAGACACATAGTAACACATAGTAGGACGCACTATGACCTGAAAAATTACTTTTATGGAACAGGTGTCTTCGATGCAGCGGCAAAGTCCATTGTTCCCGCATGAATGAACTTATTTGGCGGGCAAAAGGGCGGAGCCATTGGCTCTGGACATACCGGTGTTAATAGACGAGTGTACTTATCCTTATAAGTTTGTGAGCTACTTATTGTAGGTGTACTTGCATAAAAACGCGCCTCTGCTATTTGGCAGAGGCGCGTTTCCTTTACTTTTTCGCGGCCTTGGACAAAAGGGCTTGTCCCTCCGGCGATTTCAGAACCTCCAGTACAGTCTCCCGCACCAGAGCCTTGAAGGAATCACTTTTCAGCAGCGCGCCGAATACGGCGCCGCCATCATTTTTACCATTGTCACCGGACTGCGCCACAACGGCCGCGGTGGCCCGCCGGACCGCCTTGGGGATGCTGACAGGCTCCTCCTGCGGCAAGGTGCCGCTGAGCCAGTTATCCATGCTGGTGGGGTCATCCGTTTCACCCCGGAGATAGGAAAGGGAAACGCCGAAGGCGGCGGCTAATTTTTGCTGTTGCTCCTGCGTAGGTGTCTGCCGCCCGGTCTCAAATTTTTCTACAGACAGCCGGGGCAGTCCCAGCGCCGCTGCCAGAGCAGGGCGGCTGATGCCTTTTTTCGTTCTGAGTTCTTCAATGCGCTGTGCCATCGTGACCATGGAAAATGCCTCCTTATTGCTGACCGGCGTGCCGGTCCAGGTCCGGCAGCAGGACGATATGGCCCGCCGCCAGAGTTTGCTTCATGTCGATCAACCGCTGATTGCGGGAGCCGCGAAAGCGCAGAGAAATGTCCTTCAGCTCCTCTACAAAGCGTCCGTCCACCAATACGTCCAGCAGGCTAAGCAGCTCCTCCGTCACCTCACAGTGGGGGTGTGCCCCCTCCTGCCGCAGCTCCTCAAGGGTAAAGCCGGAGAAGGCCCAGATGGTTTTCTCCGGATAGCGTGCCCGGACGCGGCGCACAAAGGGCAGCAGCGCCCGCTGGTTCTCCGGCTCAAAGGGCTCGCCGCCCAGAAGTGTGAGTCCGCTGATATAGGAGGGGGCAAGGAGCTTTAGAATCTCCTGCTCCGATTCCTCTGTAAAGGGCTGGCCATAGCAGAAGTCCCATGTCTGGGGCTGAAAGCAGCTTTTGCAGTGATTGGTGCAGCCGGAAACGAACAGCGTTACCCGGACGCCCTCGCCGTTGGCAATGTCGCAGTTTTTGATTTCACCGTAGTACATGACCGCTCCTTACAGATGGAGGACGCGGTCGCGAATTTCCTGCGTCCGGCCCTGATTCCAGAACTGGGTGCCGATGTAGCCACAGGTGCGGCGGGCCACATTCATCTTGTCCTGATCGGTGTTGCCGCACTTGGGGCAGCGCCAGATGAGCTTGCCGTTATCTTCAACGATCTGAATTTCACCGTCCCAGCCGCAGACCTGACAGTAATCGCTCTTGGTGTTCAGTTCGGCGTAGATGATGTTGTCATAAATGAATTTCATGACCTCCAGCACGGCGGGGATGTTGTTCTGCATATCCGGCACCTCTACATAGCTGATGGCACCGCCGGGGGAGAGGTGCTGGAACTGGGCCTCGAATTTCAGCTTGTCAAAGGCGTTGATATTCTCAGTGACATGGACATGGTAGCTGTTGGTGATGTAGCCCTTGTCCGTGATGCCGGGGATGATGCCAAAGCGGCGCTGGAGGCACTTGGCAAATTTGTAGGTGGTGGATTCCAGCGGCGTGCCGTACAGGGAGTAGTCGATATTTTCGGCCTTTTTCCATTCGGTGCATTTGTCATTCATCTTCTGCATGATGGACAGGGCAAAGGGCGTGGCGGAGGGGTCGGTGTGGCTCTTGCCCGTCATGTACTTCACGCACTCGTAAAGGCCGGCATAGCCAAGAGAAATCGTGGAGTAACCGTCATAGAGCAGGCGGTCGATGGTCTCGCCCTTCTTCAGCCGCGCCAGCGCGCCGTATTGCCAGAGAATCGGCGCGGAGTCCGACAGCGTGCCCTTGAGCCGCTCGTGGCGGCACTGGAGAGCCCGGTGGCACAGCTCCAGACGGTCTTCAAAAATATTCCAGAACTTTTCCATATTGCCGCCGGAGGACAGCGCCACATCCGGCAGATTGATTGTGACCACACCCTGATTGAAGCGGCCATAGTATTTGTGCTTTCCCGGCTCATAATTCTTGGCGTTGGCGATGTTGCCCACACCGGCGTCGGTGAAGCGGTCCGGCGTCAGGAAGGAGCGGCAGCCCATGCAGGTATACACATCGCCCTTCAGCTCCCGCATCTTCTTTTCGGAGATGTAGTCCGGCACCATGCGGCGGGCGGTGCACTTGGCGGCCAGCTCCGTGAGGTACCAGTAGGGAGAATCCTCGGTGATGTTGTCATCCTCCAGCACGTAAATGAGCTTGGGGAAAGCGGGAGTGACCCAGACACCATCCTCATTTTTCACACCCTGATAGCGCTGGAGCAGCATTTCCTCAACAATCATGGCAAGGTCACGCTTTTCCCGCTCGTTCCGGGCCTCGTTGAGATACATGAAGACGGTGATGAAGGGGGCTTGTCCATTCGTAGTCAGCAGTGTGACCACCTGATACTGGATGGTCTGTACGCCCCGGCGAATTTCCTCCCGCAGCCGGGTCTCCACCAGCTCGGAAATTTTCTCCTCGCCGGGGTCGGCGCCGATGGAGGCCATTTCGGTTTCTACGATCCGGCGAATCTTCTGGCGGCTCACCTCTACGAAGGGGGCGAGGTGGGTCAGGGAAATAGACTGGCCGCCGTACTGGTTGGAGGCCACCTGCGCCACGATCTGCGTGGCGATGTTGCAGGCGGTGGCAAAGCTGTGGGGCCGCTCAATGAGCGTGCCGGTGATGACGGTGCCGTTTTGCAGCATATCCTCCAGATTCACAAGGTCGCAGTTGTGCATGTGCTGGGCGAAGTAATCCGCGTCATGGAAGTGGATGATACCCTCCCGGTGAGCATCCACGATCTCCTGGGGCAGCAGAATGCGCTCTGTGATGTCCCGGCTGACCTCACCGGCCATATAGTCCCGCTGGGTGGAGTTCACCACCGGGTTCTTGTTGGCGTTTTCCTGCTTGGCCTCCTCGTTGCAGCACTCGATGAGGGAGAGAATCTTCTCGTCGGTGGTGTTGGAGCGGCGGACCAGAGAGCGGGTGTAGCGGTAGGTCACATAGTTCTTGGCCACCTCAAAGGCACCGTGGGCCATGATCTGATACTCCACCAAATCTTGTATTTCCTCCACGGAGGGGGAACGGTTCATTTTCAGGCAGGAAAACTCCACGCTTTCCGCAATGCGCTGAATTTGCATAGGGGTCATCCGAATGGCCTCGTCCACGCTTTCATTGGCCTTTGTGATGGCCGCAATGATCTTCGCAATGTCAAAGGACACCTCAGAACCGTTCCGTTTAATAACTTTCATGGTCATTCTCCTCCGTATTATTGTGCAGAGACATAAAAATTCACGCGCGGACAGCGTTCTGGAGCGGACAGGCCGGTCAAGCGCATGAGGCTTCTGTGAAGTAAAAACATCTCAATATATTTAGCAGCTATTGCATCATAGCACACAATATATGGTGGTGCAAGAGGGGCGGGATAACATTTTTCAGATTTGTGAGATTCTCCAGAATTTTCATGAAATGTTTGGCGGCCCTCTTTACCCCAAGAGAAAAACAGGGTATAATACCGGTATCAACCCATGGGAGGCTTTATTAGAATGGAGACCACACAGAAATTGCTTCGTTTTTTGGACGAAAGCCCCACCTGCTATCACGCCGCGGCCAATGTGTGCGCGGCACTCAAGGCGGCCGGAGCCGTGGAGCTGCGAGAATCAGAGCCGTGGCGGCTGGAGCGGGGAACACTATATGTTGTGGTTCGGGGCGATTCGGCCCTCATGGCCTTCCGGTTGCCGGAGGGGAAGCCGCGGGGCTTTCTGTTGGCGGCGGCCCATGACGATTCGCCTACGTTCAAGCTCCGGGAAAACGCGGAGGTGCGCGCTCCCAGCGATACGCTGCGCCTCAGCGTGGAGCCGTATGGCGGCGGTATCTGGCGGGGCTGGCTGGACCGTCCGCTGTCCGTGGCGGGCCGGGTAATGGTCCGGCAGGGGGAGCGCCTTGTGACCCGGCTGGTGAACATCGACCGGGACCTGCTGGTGATTCCCTCCGTGGCTATTCACATGGACCGCACCGTGAACAAGGGCACGGCGCTGAACCCGGCGGTGGACCTGCTGCCGCTGCTGGGCTGCGGCAAGGAGACCGGCGCGTTCCGCCGGCTCATCGCGCAGGCGGCGGGTGTGCGGGAGGAGCATCTGCTGTCCACAGAGCTGTTCCTTTATCCCCGTGTCCGGGCCGTGCAGACAGGCCTGAACGGCGAGTTTATCGTATCGCCCCGGCTGGATGACCTTCAGTGCGTATTCGCCTGCATGGAGGGCTTTCTGGCGGCAAAGGCGGGGGAGAGCGTGCCGGTGCTGACGGTGTTCAATAACGAGGAGGTGGGCAGCAACACCCGTCAGGGAGCGGATTCCACCTTCCTTACCGATGTGCTGGAGCGCATTGCCGATGGCTGCGGCCTGAGCCGGGAGGAATGGAGGGCTGCTGTGGCCAACAGCTTCATGGTGTCGGCGGACAACGCCCACGCCATTCATCCCGCCCACCCGGAGTACGCCGATCAGGGGGAGTTTCCGGTGCTGGGCGGCGGCGTTGTCATCAAGTACAACGCCAACCAGCGCTATACCACGGACACCGTGTCCGCCGCTGTGTTTCAGAGCATCTGCCGACGGGCGGATGTTCCCGTGCAGCGCTACAGCAACCGGGCGGACCTGCCCGGCGGCTCCACATTGGGGAATATCTCCACAGCGCACTTCTCCGTTCCCACGGTGGACATCGGCCTGCCCCAGCTTGCCATGCACAGCGTTTGCGAAACGGCGGGGGCGGCGGATACCGCGTACCTGATTCGGGCTATGACCGCTTATTTTTCCGCTTCGTTCCATTATGACAGTGACGGAGGCATTCTGCTGTAAGGAGGTAGAAGATGAAGCTGCTGTTCAAGCAAAGATTTTTTTCGTGGTTTGACAGCTACGATATTTATGACGAGGCGGGGAACACCGTCTATACTGTGGAGGGCAAGCTGGCGTGGGGCCACTGCCTTCACATTCTGGATGCTGCCGGGAATCACATCGGCACCGTGCAGCAGAAGGTGCTGACGTTCCTGCCGAAGTTCGAGCTGTATGAGCATGACCAATACATCGGCTGCATCCAGAAGGAGTTCACATTCTTTTCGCCGCGCTTTGATATCGACTGCAACGGCTGGCAGGTGCAGGGCAGCTTCATGGAGTGGGACTATCAGGTGACGGAGCCCTGCGGCGCGCTGGTGGCCACCGTTACCAAGGAGCTGTTCCACTGGACGGATACCTA
>UQMC01000118.1 GCA_900542115.1 uncultured Oscillibacter sp.
CGGCGACCACCGAGATCTACACTCTTTCCCTACACGACGCTCTTCCGATCTCATCAAAGCCGGACTGCTCGGACAGCGTTTGGTAGAACCGCTCCCGGGGCAGGCTGATTTGAATAGCTGCGACGCCGGTGCCAAGATCAATAGACGAAATCGCCGCCTCACGGATATTTTCGTCCTCGCCTAATTGCTTGACCGCGCTGCTGATTTCCCGGATATGCCGCAGCTCCGTGGTGCTCTGCCGGATGGCCTCATACAGTCCGTCCTTCAGAGGATGGTCTCCCGGCAATGCGTCTACCCACGATGGCAGGAAAATATCCAGCTCCTGCATGGGAAATTCATAAAGCACCGCCTTTAAAAGCTCGCTCACAGCCTCCTCGTCCAGTTGAAGGCAATTCACCGGCACACACTTGACTCCGTACCGTCCGGCAATATCCAACGCGATGTCCTGTGCGCGGTCGGATTTTGGGTCCACGCAGTTCAGTAAAACGATGAACGGCTTGCCGATCTCCTGCAGTTCCCGAATCACCCGCTCCTCTGCCTCCAGATAGTCCTCCCGTGGAATATCTGAGATGCTTCCATCCGTTGTAATGACAATGCCAATGGTGGCGTGCTCGGTGATGACCCTTCGCGTTCCGATCTCGGCAGCCTCGGTCATGGGAATCGGATGGTCATACCACGGTGTTGTCACCATGCGGGGCTGGTCCTCCTCCATCTGCCCCAGGGCCCCCGGGACCATGTAGCCGACACAGTCGATAAGGCGGACAGAAAAGGCCGCGCCGCCATCCAACTGAAGCTGCACTGCCTCCTCCGGCACAAACTTCGGCTCCGCTGTCATAACAGTCCGGCCAGAGCCGCTCTGCGGCAGCTCATCCCGGGCCCGCTCCTTGCGGTAAACATTGTCGATGCTGGGAATGATCTGTGTTTCCATGAACCGCTTGATAAAGGTGGACTTTCCTGTTCGCACCGGCCCCACAACACCGATATAAATATCCCCGGCGGTGCGGGTGGCAATATTTTGATAGATCGAGGTATTCATAGCATCCCGTCCTTTTCGCACTCCATAGTCTTGCTCCAGTCTATGTCCCAGCAGTAAAAAGTATGTCAGCCCGTCTCCCTTTGTTCATATCAGACAAATGTGCATCGCGGTTTTCAGCACAATTTATTCCTCTTGCTTCTTTACATTATCAATTTACCATGGTAAACTACTACTATAATAAATCGAACAACAAAATTGGAGGAAAAACACATGAAAAAGTTGACTGCTTTCATTCTTTCGGCTATGATGGTTTTGTCTCTGGCCGCCTGCGGTGCCAAAACGGACGCTCCTGCCGCCGATTCCACCACCTCTACTGAAATTACCGATCTGACCTATGCAGTGGAGGCCGGTTCCGCCGGTGAGGAGGTTGCCGGTGAAAACGGCTTCAAAACCGTTTCCGTAGACTCTCAGGCCAAGGCACTGATGGAGGTACAGGCCGGTACGGCGGATGCCGCGATTATCGACTCTCTGATGGCCGGCGCCATGGTAGGCGAAGGAACCAGCTATCCCAATTTGACCGTCACCGACCAGAAGCTCACCGAGGAGCTGTACGGCGTCGGCTGCCGCAAGGGCAGCGACCTCGCCTCCTTTATCAATTCCGTTCTGGCGGACGCTTATGCCGACGGTACGCTGCAAACCATTGCCGAAACCTATGGCGTGCAGGCCGCGCTCGTTGAGCAGCCCACCTCTGAATTTACTGCTTCCGAGACCGACAGCGATGTGCAGTACATCAAGGATAAGGGCACGTTGGTCATCGGCATCACCGAATTTGAGCCCATGGATTATCAGGATGCCGACGGTAACTGGATCGGCTTTGACGCCGATCTTGCCAAGCTGGTAGCTGAAAAGCTGGGCGTGACGCCTGAATTCGTTGTCATCAACTGGGACAACAAGGTCTTTGAGCTGAACAGCAAAAACATCGATGTGGTGTGGAACGGCATGACCCTCACAGACGCCGTTCAGGAGACCATGGAGTGCTCCAACGCCTACTGCAACAACGCACAGGTTGTTGTGACCAAGTAACGGAAACGATCCCACACATTACATAAAAAGGCAGAGAGTGTATGCTCTCTGCCTTTCGGTGGCTTTCTCGCCTTCCCCGCTGATTATAATTTAGAGGAGAATACATCTCATGTTCTGGACCGTCACACTTTCTATTCTGCGCGGCTGCGGTGAGGCCGCAAATCTCTTTTTTCTGACGCTACTTTTCGGCCTCCCCTTGGGATTGCCTATCGCCTTCGGCTCCATGAGCAAATGGGCCCCTTTCCGCTTCCTGTCTTACGGGCAGCGGCCCATGGGACGCTTTACCCGCTGGCTTTCAGAGGTAAAGCCCATTCGCGCCCTGACCAATGTGATCGTCTGGGTCATCCGCGGAACGCCGCTGGTGCTGCAGCTTATCATCATCTTTTACGGCCCCGGCCTGTGGTTTGACCACAATCCGTGGAACGTTTTCAGCAACGGACGTATGTTTGCCTGTGCACTGGCCTATATCATCAATTACGCCTGCTATTTCTCTGTGATCTACCGGGGCGGCATTGAGGGCGTCCCTGCCGGACAACGGGAGGCCGGTGAGGTTTTGGGCCTCACCAAGCGCCAGATTTTCTTCAAGATCACGCTTTTGCAGATGGTCAAGCGGGTTGTGCCGCCCATGTCCAACGAGATCATTACGCTGGTCAAGGATACCTCCCTCGCCCGGGTCATTGCCGTTACGGAGATCACCATGGCCGGTGAGGCGTTCATGAAGTCTAAAGGCATTACATGGCCGCTTTTCTACACCGCTGTATTTTACTTGGCATTTGTCGGTGTGCTGACAATTCTGTTCAGCTTTATTGAGCGCAAGCTCAGCTACTTTAAATAAGGGAGGCTTCGCGCTATGTCAATTCTGACGGTTCAGCATTTGGAGAAGCATTTCAATAACACAAAGGTCCTCAATGACATCAGCTTTTCCTTGGAACAGGGGCAGGCATTGTCTATCATCGGCTCCTCCGGCAGCGGAAAGACAACGCTGCTGCGCTGCCTTAATTTTCTGGAAACACCGGACACCGGGACAATCACTGTGCAAAATGAGGTACTGTTTGATGCCTCTGACCGCCAAGCGCAGTCCGAGGCCGAGATTCGGAAAAAGCGGCTCCATTTCGGAATGGTCTTTCAGTCCTTCAATCTTTTCCCGCAATACACGGCTCTTGAAAATGTAACGCTGGCCCGGGAGCTCATGGCAAAGAACAACGGTGAAAGCCGCGAGGATATCCGCTCCGCCGGAATGGAGTTGCTGTCCCAGATGGGACTTGTCGACCGCGCAAATCACTATCCGCATCAGCTCTCCGGCGGCCAGCAGCAGCGGGTAGCCATTGCACGGGCCTTGGCGCTGCACCCGGACATTCTCTGCTTTGATGAGCCGACCTCTGCGCTGGACCCGGAGCTGACCGGCGAGGTTCTGAAGGTCATCCGGGGACTTGCCGAGCAAAAAACCACCATGATCATCGTCACTCACGAAATGGCCTTTGCACGGGATGTGGCGGATCAGGTCATCTTTATGGATGGCGGCTTTATCGTGGAACAGGGCGATCCTCATCAGGTCATCGACCATCCGCAGGAGCTTCGGACGCAGCAATTCCTTTCACGCTTTTCCGAAAATAATTAAAAAGCAAACAGGCAGCACAAAATGTACTGCCTGTTTTATATTATGTCCGTTTTCTCGGTATCAGCAGCAGCCGTTCGCAGGGAATGTCCGCCTCCTTTTCCAATCGGTTTGCGGAGAGAATATCACCGATGGTGGTGTTGTAGCGCTTCGCCACCTCCCATGCCGACTCCTGCTTTCCGACACAGCGCAAAATCAGCGATGGTGCTCCGTTGAGGTTTTTCGGCGTACTCTCATCCAGCTCGGCAGAGGCAATACAGGAGCGCTGACAGCGGCAGAAGGCTTCCACATGGAAATCCACCGGGAAGCGCACCTCAATCCCCCGTTCACCCAACGTACCCTGCACCTCCTCGGCGCAGACTGCCCGGGCCGTGACTGTGCAGTCACGGGGCAGTTCCACAGGACAGTTCACATCTATGCAGCGCTCGGCCGACAAGCAGGCGCCGCCTTCGTCCAGATACAGTGCCCGGACGGTAACGGCTGTCCGCAGCAGCGTTGTCTCTCCCTCCCGGCTGACAGACACCGCACCGCAGTCCGCATAAAGATACAGCAGCGTTTCCGCCTCCACGCCTACCTCCAGCACCTCGCGGACCGTCTGACGCCGGACCGTATGGTCATACAACGTGCACAGCGTCAGTTGTAGCGGCTGATAGCGGAGTTCGTAGGCCGTGGAATATAAATCCGTCAGCAGCGTAAGCTCCCGATTTTCCCGCAAAAAAGCCATGGCATGATAATACAGCGTGACCGCCAACTGCCGCCCCTCATCATCGTCGGAATCGATCTGAACATCCACACCGGTGACCTGCAGGCATACAGAGGCCATCGCCCCGTCACCGGTCGAATCGACCTCCATGATCTGTGAAAACGGCAGCTCCGAGGAAGCCGCGCACAAACGGTCATCTGTGGCGCGGTATAATACACTGACAGTGAAAACACCCTTGAAAATCAGCTTGTTGCCAACGAGTTTTACCTCTGTTACCGTGCCGAACGCACGGCTGTGAAGCAGCTCTGACGCGCCCTCCCGGCCTAAGGACAGCGACATGGTTTCCGAAAAGGTCAGGTTTTTCTCTTCGATTCGGCGCAGCACACAGACAGGCTGAGCGCAGCAGCGCCGCTCTACCTGAAGCTCCGGGGCCGTCTCCGCATTTTCGGAAATATTCAGCGATGCCTTACGATACCCGACTATCGTGGTCACCAACTTGCAGCGGGTAAACAGCTTTCGCGGGTTCAGCATCCGGCTTTCCAGCAATTCGATTTCCGTTTCCGCCGCAACATGAACACAGTCATCCATATCGCTTCCCTGCACGGAAAATGGCATTGCAAATTCCAACGTCCGCACACCGCTCTCTCCCTCCGGCGTATAGAGCACCGTTACCCGAACGGTGCCGGATGTCCCGGACGGTTCCGCCCCATGCAGGTAGACACAGCCCTCTGCGGATATAATTCTGGCAATATCCGGGCAGTAATCCGGCACGATAGTCTCCGCGGTCTCCTCCTGCGTCAGCGTTTGCCGGTCCCCCGCTTCAAATACGTCAAGACACTCCTTTTTCAGCTCCAGCTCCATATTGCGCCCCTTCCTTTCCTGTTCATTGCGTTTCACTGCATTTTATGAACCGCTCCGCTTCGTTATGCCGGGATTTTGAACAGCTTTCTCAGCAGGCCGCACATCGCCTTCGGTGCTTTCCATACCACAATGTTCATAAATGCTCCTCCCTTCTACCGCCGCCAACAGGCGCAGCCGCTGGCAATCAGCAGCGTTGCAACCAGAAACATCAGCAATCCCGTGGGAAAAATCGCCGCGATCAGGATGCCTGCCCCCATGGAAACGGCAAAAATGCTTATGATGC
>UQMC01000119.1 GCA_900542115.1 uncultured Oscillibacter sp.
ATAAAGCCCTTATAGGGCTTACTCAAGCCTCCGGCTTAGCCGGAGGTTTTGACTTATGGCAGATATTCTTCCGTGATCCGATACCGGCTGATGCCGAAGGCGTTGCTCCGCTCCGTGATCTCCGGCGGGATCTTGGGCAGATACTTCTTGCTGAAGCTGGTATCTCCGAAGTAGGCGTCAAAGCTTGCCACCGGCAGGACGACCCACTCGCAATCATCCTGCCGGTTGGCGAGGTAATAGCGGATCAGCGTACAGACAACCTCGGATGGAATTTCCTTCGGAAGCGCTGTTGTTACTTTTTCGGTCAGTTCAGGCGGCAGCTCCGACACCTCTCTGCGCAGCGGCCCCAGCTCCAACGCATCGGCAAGGACATCATCAAAGCGCAGTGTCCAGGCGCCCTTGGTTTGGGACGCAAAAATCGGGATCTGATACTGCATCACCTTACTTCGCCATGCGGCGGCAAACTTGGACTGAATGACCTCCGCATACTTGAGCGAGGTGCTGCGCACCTTTTCCGGATGTGTCAGCATGAAGTCCGCAGCACGGAGGACATGGCGGAGGAACCAACCGGTTCCGTCCGCATCCACCAGCTCCGGGAACTCCGTGTGTAGCTCTGAAAAGTCCGTTTGGAATTGCCATTCCTTGCCCGGCACACGCTTCCCGTCCTCCGGTACACTGCACCAGGCGCGGAGCGCACGGCGGGCGTAGTCAATTCGATCATGCGGATCACCCGAAATGACCGCGCCGTCCTTGCGGTGGAACAGATACCCGCGGGCCAGGATGGTCAAAATCCGCGCCATCCCCTCAAACTCCAGGATCGTGGTAAAGGTGAAGCGGCCCAGCCATGTCGTGTCGCTCTTCTTGCTGGCGGTATAGGAAACCGTTCCGGTATACGCGCAGAATTCCTCCCATTCGTTAATCATCCTGCACCTCCAGAACATTTTTCTCG
The DNA here is from genome assembly GCA_900542115.1 of uncultured Oscillibacter sp. Lineage (GTDB taxonomy): Bacteria > Bacillota > Clostridia > Oscillospirales > Oscillospiraceae > Oscillibacter > Oscillibacter faecalis_A. The sequence continues at coordinate 950 of UQMC01000119.1, forward strand.
ATGTACTCCGGCAGCAGCTCCCACAGCAGGTCGCGTCTGCCGAGGGCCACCACATAGCGCACGGCCAGAGCCGGTCTTACAATCGCGGTCAGCAGCTCCCGGCACTTGGCCGTCACCGCATCACGGTAGCTCCGGGAGGCGGATTTGTCCGCGAAGGCGCTCATCATGGCGGTGAAGGCTTTCGAGTCGCTTTCACGGAACAGCTGCTTTTTCTCCCTGTCGGTGTTCTCGTCCTCCATATCACAGACAATGTCTCCGAGGATGCGATAGCCGCCGAAGCAGAAATCGGTCAGCAGATCGTATATATCTTCAAATACCGGCAGCCATTCCCGCAGGAAGCGCTCCCGAGCATCCTCGTCCATAAGGTGCCATGCCTGCTCCCGCATGGCTTGCCGCAGGGCAGACACCTTTTCCGGCGGCAGGCTGCCGAACAGGGCGTACAGCTCGTCAGGATCGTATGCGTCCTCCTGCCCTCTGGCATACAGAATGCGCTCCACATCGCTCTTCCGCTTTTTCTCCTTCAACGGAACGCGGCAGGCCCGGATGCGGGAGAGGCAGGCATCGTAATCCTGAAGCAGCGCATCTACCGCCGCCAGCTTATCGGAGTTCAGCTGCTCCTTCCAGTCCGGCTGCCGGGCGAAGGAAAACAGCTCCTCGTCCTTGACGGGCCTTGCCTTGATGCGCGGCGTGTTCTTTTTCAGCTGCTGTGCCAGATACGGCAGGCGCTCCACGTTGGAGTCTACCGCGTCCCAATCCACCTTTTTGAAAAACGCCTTTACCCTGGCGGCATGGGTAGGCTCATACCAGGCGCGCCGGGTCTCCGCCTCCTCTACCAGCGTCTTATATTTGAGGAAGGCACTGCGCTTGACGGCCTTATGGGTCAGGTACTCATCCAGATCCGGACGGATGCCGCTCTTAGCCGAGTCGATCTCCAGCCCGGTAAGGATGGCTAATGTTTCCGTCTCCTCCCGGCAGCGCGCCCGCTCCTCGGCGTCGGAGTTTTCGTTGTAGGCAATGATGCTGCAATCCAGCGCGGCATTGCAGATCTGACCGACGCGGGAGGAAAAGGTGCTGCGAACGGTCTCAAAGCGTGCCTCCCAGTCGTCGGCACTGCGGATCTGGGGCTGGGCCGTAGGGATCATCAGCAGAGGAATGTTCTCTGTGTTGGTGAGGGATTTGTGTTTCTCGTAGCGGTAGAGGTTGTAGTTGCGGCGGACGCAGGCATTCAGGATTGGATCAGATATGGTCTTGATCATATCGCCGTCGTAGTCAGCGCCGCCCAGCCGCTCCGCAGCCAGCATATTGGAATCCACCATCACCACATCCGTCAGGTGCCCGAAATAGTAATGCCGCATCTGCTTTCTCTCTTCCTTCGCGTCGTAGAAGGAAAGCTGTAGCTCCTCGTTGCGGGCAATGTGCGGATTGCGTAGCAGCGTGCAGGCGTCGTCATGGGCATAGGCTGCCTGAGGTGCATAGAAGGAACTCTCCGGGAAGTGGTCGGTCATGACGGTGCTGTAAAACATCCGTTGCCTGCGTTTGCGCGGCGGAACAGTCGGGAGCAGAAATGCCAGAAAGTCCAGAAGATCACCGGAAAGATAACGGTTGTCTCCCGCTACGATCAACCGGCCGACGGCGTACTGCTCCACGATTTTATCGGCTTCATCCTCCAGTCGCTTGGCATAGACCGGTTCGTTGATGAAGCTTGGATTCTTTTTCAGCACGGCGGCAAGGATCTGGTCCTTGCCTTGGTGTCGTTCCCACCAGCTGACCCGCTCAAACTTCTCCAGAAAGTAATTCTGCCGAAACGATTCATCGGCGCAGAAATTGTAATACGCCAGTTCCGTCTGCTTGGTGAGCCAATTTCGCTCGTCTGTCTCCGGGCTGTGGTCCCAGCCGTCCGGCAGATCGGCAGGGCGGAACTCGTCACCCTGAATGGAAACGGTGGTCAGAAACTGATAGTTCAGCTCGGTGGTCTGTTCCGGTTTCTCCTTGCTCACATTGGTGATGTACAGCGCATGGCGGTACTTGCGAAACACCGTCCGGTAGTCCTCCCAGTTCATGCCACTGGCAGTGAGCCAGCCGTATCCCTTGAACATGCTCTTGGTGAGGATGACGTCCACATCCCGGACGGAATGCTCCATGCCCCACAGATCGGTGATGGTGTCCGTCCCGCAGAGGGTCAGGAAGTCTTTGAAGTCCACCTCGTGCAGCATACCCTTGACATAGGGCATACGGATCTGGAATGAGGTGTGGACTTTCTTCCCGCACAGCTTCTCGTCCACGACGCGGGCATATTCTTTTGAGATCAGCCCCTCGCCGTCGAAGCAGGTGATTTCAATGTCCTCTTTTTTCTCCACCCGGTGATATTTGCGGGTACTGCTCTGCGTTCCGTCGTCCTCTACGGTGATGACGCTGACATTCCGCTCTGTGCGCGTAGGATTGTCGATGACCACCACCCGGTGGGGCCGGTCAATGCCGATGCCGTCAATGCGGATACCGCTGGACAGCATCAGGCCGTTGTAGGCATAGAGCTTGCTGAGCTGGCAGTCACCGATGGTCATATCCATCATGATGCGGCGGCACACCGTGTCATAAAAATCCTCCCGGATGAAGGCCAGCCGCGCCTGCCGGCTCATGCTGCCCGAACGCTCAAAGGCGAGGTAACGATGTGCCCCGGAGCCAAAGTCCAGGCTGACACCTTCGGGACGGAACAGGGCCCTGGCCTTCTCCTGCCGGATCAGGTGTTTCTTTCTGGCGCCGCTCCGGTCGAAGATGCCGGAGAAGTCCATATAGAAAATGATGTCCGAGAGATCCGTCACCAGCTGCCCACCGGGTCTTCCGGTGAAGGCATCGCCGTGCAGCACGCACATGATCTGATAGAACAGTGCGTTATCGTCCTGCTCGTGAGGTGCGGAAAGTGATTTGCATTTCTCTGTCTCGGCGGCGCTGAGATGGAAGGTATATGTCCCGTCCTGCTGCCTGCCATAGCTGATCACGGCTCTGGCGGACAGCTCGTAGATCCTGTATTTTACCAGCGGCATCGGCTCACCTCCTCATGCTTCTATTCTATCATGAGGTTCCAAATTTGCAATATAAATACTGCTCCCACTTTTTCAGTGGGAGCTTTTTGCTTGCAGCTCTCAACAAAAAATTATAAAGGAGGAATCCAATGCAAGAATCCACATTCACCAACTATGACCAGCTGCCGCTGTTCCTCAACGCGAACACGGTGGCGCAGGTGCTGGGCGTGTCCATCTCCAGCGCCTATGAGCTCATGCACGAGACGGGCTTCCCAGCGCTGCGGATCGGCAGCCGCATCGTGGTACCCAAAGAAAAGTTCTGTCGGTGGGTCGATGCGCAGACAGGAGGTGATGCCTGATGTTCCAGCGCTGGCCCAAGCGGGACCTGAACAAACACTACTATCTCGTTCCCAACGAAGTCTTCAATCTCGGCCTCAGCTCTCATGAAATCGCCGTCTACAACTACCTCCTGCGCTGCGAAGATCGCAGGACCTACCAGTGCCATCCCAGCTACCGCACCATCGGTCGGGCGGTACAGCTGAGTGAAAACACCGTGCGGAAGTATGTGGCCGGCCTGGAGGAAAAGGGGCTCATCCGCACCGAACCCAGCACCATCACCACGAAGGATGGCCGCGTGCGCAATGGCAGTCTTATCTACACCATCCGTCCCATTCAGGAAGCACTGGAGCTGAACTATCAGCGGCAGTTCCTGCGGGCGGAGCGTGACATGGAACGGGCAAGAGCAGAGAAGCGGCTGGCCGAGTTAAATCAGCAGAACAAGAAGGGGGAAGAAAGCGCATGATGCAGCAGATTGCAAACTTTATCGTAGACCATGACCCGATGATGGTTCTCCAGCGCACGCACGACACAGTACGCTACATCCGGTGGGCGTGGAACAAGGATCATGCCGACCTCATTGATGAAGACGGACTTCGCCTGTTTCTCTGCGATGAACATCGCGGCGAGCTGACCGAGGAGCAGAAGGTTTTCGCCCGCTGATGCCGCGACGAGATGCGGAGCGTCTATGAGGAAATGTGCGTGCGCTTACTGCAACATGAGATCATGCTGGAGCGTGGCATGGTGCCGGACAGCAGCACCTACCGCAGCGTGTTCTGCACGGAAGGAGGTGATGCGCCATGGATGCTTGACCAAGCGGGATGACTGCCTTTTCCGCAAAGCGCCGCAGAGCGGCTGAAGTGCGCGTCAGCGCCGAAAATTCTCGCTTCGAGAATGACAAGTTTCGCCTTCGTGGTACGGAACGGAGCGATTGCCCCGTTCCGACCCCTTCGGCAGGCGGGCTAAGCCCACACCCCTATCAACACAAAGAAAAATGAATTTAAAGGAGATAAAGATTATGACGAAGAACACCTATAATCCCTATGAAAAAGAGATGAGCAAAACGGACGGAAGGAGCAGCCCGCAAACAGGCAAATGGAAA
>UQMC01000120.1 GCA_900542115.1 uncultured Oscillibacter sp.
CAGGCAATGGGGGAAAGCGCTTCGCTTTCCTCCGCAAAGTAAATGCGCCGCTCCAACTCATTCAGCGGCAGGCCCACCGCCGCCCCGGCAGGGGAAACGTGCTTGAAGCTGGCGGCAGAGGGCAGGCCGGTGGCCTCCTTCAACTCCTTGACCAGCTGCCATGAGTTAAAGGCATCCAGCAGATTGATGTAGCCGGGACGTCCGTTCAGGACATGAATGGGAAGCTCATCTCCCTGCTTCATGAAAATGCGCGCCGGCTTTTGATTAGGATTGCAGCCGTATTTGAGTTCCAGTTCCTTCATGCTTTAGTCCCCCAGATTTTTATTGAACAGTCTCACCTCTCCGCCCACGTTGGCGTACAGGGAAACCTTGTTTTCCATATTCAGCGCCGCCCAGAGCGCCTCCGGCTCCGGCAGCTCCACCTCCTTCGGCTCCCCGGCAAAGGTAGGCAGCGGGCTTCCGTCCCCCTGATAGGTGCTGATGAAGAAGCCCCTACCGGCGTCACAGCCTTCATAGCAGAAAAATTCCCGCAGGCAGCGGCCCTGACAGCGCTTGAGAATGGACAGCTCCATAGCCCCGTCCCCATAGCGGATAGCAGAGATACGGGGCGTCCAATTCGGCTCGTCCGGCTCATAGCTCCGGGTCATCAGACCCCTTCGGAAATCGCCGCAGCGGCAGATGGTGTCCGTCTGGTCGCCGTTGGTGATAACCAGCGCATCGCCCATGGTGCGGACTGGGTGGTAGATGATGAGGCTGGGGTCAGTCAGCTTGGCGGGGTCATGGGCCTCAGTGCGGATTCCATCCTCCGTGGGGACGAATACGCGGTTGCGGCTGTTCTCGCTGCGGCCCATGATGAAATAGTACGCCCGGTCGCTCCCTATCACAATGCCGCGCCCGGGATAGGAGGTCTCCTTCAAAAATGTCAGCAGGTCCATATCACTTCTCCCTTTCCTTGATGATCTGTGCCGCGACCATTTCGGCGGCTTGGGGCAAAAGCTGCCATTCCGCCTGCTCCATGACCCGGCGCTGGAGGGTCTGCGGCGTATCGTCCGGGCGAATTTCCACCGCTTTTTGCAGCAAAATTTCGCCGCCGTCCGGAATTTCATTGACAAAGTGTACCGTGGCTCCCGTGACCTTCACGCCTCTTGCCAGCGCCGCCTCGTGAACCCGCAGGCCGTACATTCCCTTTCCGCAGAAGGAGGGGATGAGGGACGGATGGACGTTCAGAATCCGGCGCGGCCACCGGGCGGTAAACGCCGCACTGAGAATGCTCATAAAGCCCGCCAGGATAATAAGGTCAATGTCATACTGCGTTAGCAGCGCGGAAATACCGTCCTCAAAGGTCTGCTGAGAACCGCACTCCCGGCGGGAGACCACATAGCCGGGCACACCCGCCGCCTCTCCACGCCGGAGGGCGTATGCCTCCGCCCGGGAGGAGATGACCACGCAGATCTCACCGTGAGGCAGCGCCCCGGCCCGCTGTGCGTCCAGCAGCGCCTGCAGATTTGTGCCGCCGCCGGAGACCAGCACCGCGATTCGTGCCCGGTTCAGCATAGCGCCACCTTTTCGTCGCCCCGGACGATCTCACCCAGCACATAGGCCGCCGTACCGCTGTCCCGCAGCGTCTCCAGCGCCCGGTCCGCCGTGCCGCGGCTGACAACTATCGTCATGCCGACGCCCATATTGAACGTATTGAATAGATCGTGCTCACTGATGTTTCCCTCCGCTTGCAGCAAGCGGAAAATGGCAGGCGTCCGCACGGCGGCTTTTTCGATTTTCGCGCACAGTCCGTCCGGGACGGAACGGGGGATATTTTCAAAGAAACCGCCGCCGGTGATATGGCTGATACCCCGGATATCGGCAGCGTCCAGCGCCGCAAGCACCGGCTTGACGTAAATTTCCGTCGGCGTCAGCAGGGCGTCCCCCAGCGTCTGGCCCAGTTCCGGGACCGTCCGGCCAAGGTCGGTATGCTCCACATCGAATACCCTGCGGACCAGTGAATAGCCGTTGGAGTGCAGGCCGCTGGAGGGCAGCGCCAGCAGAACGTCCCCTGCCTCCATACGGCTGTGGTCAATGACCCGCTCTCTGTCCACGATGCCGACAGAGAAACCGGCAAGATCATAGTCCTCCGGCGCCATCGTGCCGGGATGCTCCGCCGTTTCGCCGCCGATCAGGGCGCAGCCTGCCCGGACGCAGCCCTCCGCCACGCCGGAGACCAGCGATGCCACCTTTTCCGGCTCGTTTTTTCCGATGGCAATATAATCAAGGAAAAACAGCGGCCGCGCGCCGCAGCAGATAATGTCATTGACGCACATGGCCACACAGTCGATCCCCACGGTATCGTGGCGGTCCATGAGCTGCGCGATGCGCTGCTTCGTGCCGACACCGTCCGTACCGGAAACCAGCACCGGCTCCTTCATGCCGGAAAGATTCGGCGCAAACAGACCGCCGAAGCCGCCAAGATCCGAGACCACGCCGGGAATCACCGTGCGCGCCACATGGCGCTGCATCAGCTTGACCCCTTTGTAGCCCGCTTCAATATCCACACCGGCTGCCCGGTAGCTCTCAGAAAAGCTACGCATGGTCCTCTCCCTCCTTTTCACTGATTCTGCACTCAAAGCGGTCCTTGCCGCCCTCCTGAGGAATGGCTGTGGGATAGCCGCCGCCGAAGCAGGCCGTGCAGAAGCCGCCTTTTGTATTATCCGCCAGCTTCACCACGTCCTCGATGCTGAGATAGCCCAGCGAATCCACGCCGATGATCTTTGCGATCTCCTCCACGGAATGATGATTGGCGATGAGCTTGTTTTTATCGTCGATGTCCGTGCCGTAATAGCATTCGGACACAAAGGGCGGCGCGCTGACCCGCATGTGAATCTCCTTGGCGCCGGCCCGCCGCAGAAGGTCGATGGTCCGGCGGCAGGTCGTACCACGGACGATGGAATCGTCAATCAGAACCACCCGCTTGCCCTCCACCACGGAGCGGATGGGGTTCAGCTTGATATTCACCTCATTTTCCCGCATGGTCTGCGTGGGGGAAATGAAGGTGCGGCCGATGTACTTATTCTTGATAAAGCCCATGCCATATGGAATCCCGGACTGCCGGGCATAGCCCATGGCGGCATCCAGTCCCGAATCCGGAACGCCGATGACGATATCCGCCTGAACGGGGTGCTCCAGCGCCAAAAACGCACCCGCCCGCTGCCGGGCAATGTGAACACTGGACCCGTCAATAACGGAATCGGGCCGTGCAAAATAGATAAATTCAAACACGCACAGCCGCTTTTCCGCCTTTCCACAGTGCGTGGTGTCGGAGCGGATACCGTCCTGATCCGCCACCACGATCTCGCCGGGGCGGATGTCCCGCTCAAACGCGGCGCCAATGGCGTCCAGTGCGCAGGTCTCCGAGGCAAAGACCACGGCCCCGTCCTTCAGCCGCCCCATGCACAGTGGGCGGAAGCCATGGGGGTCCCGCACGGCGATGAGCTTTGTCGGCGAGGACAGCACCAGAGAATACGCGCCCTCGATGCGGTTCATGGCGGCGGAGACCGCCGCCTCGATAGAGCCGCATTTGAGCCGCTCCTGCACAATCAGGTAGGCGATGACCTCACTGTCCGTTGTGGTCTGGAAAATAGAGCCGCGGCTCTCCAGCTCCCGCCGCAGCTCTTGGGAATTGGTAAGATTTCCGTTATGGGCCAGCGCCATGCGGCCCTTGAAATGGTTCACCAAAATCGGCTGGACGTTCCGCTTGTTGTCGCTGCCGGTGGTGCCGTAGCGCACATGGCCCACGGCGATGGTGCCGGTCCCCAGCTCCGTCAAGCGCTGCCGGGGAAACACCTCGTTCACCAATCCCACATCCCGGTAGGAGGTAAACACGCCATCGTCATTGACAACAATTCCGGCGCTCTCCTGTCCCCGGTGCTGCAGGGCGTACAGCGCATAATAGGCATAGGACGCCACATCGGCGGTCTGCGGCGTTCGAATGCCGAACACGCCGCATTCTTCATGGATATGGCGCTCCCCGCGCCCGCCCTCAGTCCGCGTCATGGCTCAGCAGCCGCTTCATGATCTCGGCATAGGCGTCCTCGACGCCGCCCATATCCCGGCGGAAGCGGTCCTTGTCCAGCTTCTCGTGGGTCTTTGAGTCCCACAGGCGGCAGGTATCAGGGCTGATCTCGTCTGCCAGGACGATCTGACCCTCGACAGTCTTACCGAATTCCAGCTTGAAGTCCACCAGCGTCACACCGCACTCAGCCCAGAAGGACTTCAGCGCGTCATTCACGGCAAAGGCGTACTTTTTGATAAGCTCGATCTCCTCCCATGTGGCCAGCTTCAGTGCCACAGCATGATAGGCGTTCAGGAGGGGGTCATGCAGGTCATCATTCTTATAAGAAAACTCAATCGTGGGCTGGTCGAACACGATGCCCTCCTCCACGCCATAGCGGGAGGCAAAGTGACCGGCGGAAATATTGCGGACAATGACCTCCAGCGGCACGATGGAGACCTTTTTCACCAAAGTATCCCGCTCGGAAAGCTCCTTGACAAAATGCGTGGGGATTCCGGCCTTCTCCATTTTCGCCATCAGACGGTTCGTCATCCGGTTGTTGATGATGCCCTTGCCCACGATCGTTCCCTTTTTCAGTCCGTCCAGCGCGGTGGCATCATCCTTATAGGATACGATCACCAGATTGGGGTCCTCGGTGGCATAAACCTTTTTTGCCTTGCCCTCGTACAGCTGCTCTTTCTTTTCCATGTTCCGTTTCTCCTATCATAAATAAATTTGTGTCAAAAATCAAGCGTCCGCGTGAAAACGCCGGCGCATATCCGTATCCGCCTGCAAAACAGCCTCGGTCTCCCGCCGGCGGCTCTCCGCCAGCTTGGCGGCCAGTGTCTCATCGGTCACGGCCAGAATCTCGATTGCCAGCAGGGCGGCATTCTTCGCGCCGTTCACCGCAACCGTCGCTACCGGGATGCCACCCGGCATCTGCACCGTGGAGAGTAATGCGTCCATCCCGTCAAAATTGGCGCCGCTGCACGGAATGCCAATGACCGGCAGGGTTGTATTCGCCGCCAGCGCCCCGGCCAGCATGGTCAACGACAGCGGGCTGCTCCAGCCCCAGCCGTGGCCCTTGCTGATAAACAGATTCACCAGCACCAGCGCAACAATCAGGCTCAGCAGACCGCCGACGTCCAGCTTATGCTGGCTGGCGCTGGCGCTGCGGCTCTCCGGCGTGCCGCGCAGCAAAAACAGCGCCAGCAGGGCAACGGCGATCGAGAAGACGAAGATCCAGCGCCAGCCCAGTCCGGTGGCGATAGCCCCG
>UQMC01000121.1 GCA_900542115.1 uncultured Oscillibacter sp.
GGAGTTCAGACGTGTGCTCTTCCGATCTCTGGTGGTGTGCGATGAGCCGGTCTCCGCACTGGATGTTTCCATTCAGGCGCAGATTCTGAACCTGATGATGGAGCTTCAGAAGGAGCGGAACCTTACCTATCTGTTTATCACCCATAACCTGTCCGTTGTGAAGCACATTTCCGATGACATCACGGTTATGTATTTGGGCCAGATGGTGGAGAAGGCTGGCTCCAGCGAGATTTTCGCCCATCAGTATCACCCCTATACCAAGGCGCTGATCTCCGCTATCCCGCTGCCTAAGTATAACGCGCCGGACAACCAGATCATTTTGAAGGGTGAGATCACCTCTCCCATCAACGTGACCAAGTCCTGCCGCTTCGCGCCCCGCTGCATCTACGCCAAGCCGGAATGCTTCAATCAGGAACCGGCACTGGAGGAGGTAGAGCCGGGCCATTTCGTCAAGTGCCATTTCGTGCGGGAGATCAACGGTCTGTAAGGACCGTTCCCGCATCGGAATGAAGAAAAGCTGAAAAGGAGAGAGATTATGTTCGATTTCGATTCCTTTGAAGGTCGCCTGCCGTGGCATCAGAGCAAATGGGACCCTGCTGCGCTGGAAAGCCAGTTCGGAAGAAGCGATGTGCTGCCGGCATGGATCGCAGATATGGACTTCAAAACGGTCCCCGCCGTGCAGGAGGCGGTCATTGAGGCCGCGAAAAACGGGATGTACGGCTATACCCGCGTCGGCGAAGATGTGATCGAAGCATACCTTGCATGGCAGCGCCGCCGGAACCACTGGGAGGCCAAGTCCGACTGGTTCCGTTATACTCCGGGCGTTGTTACCGCCATCAACCTGTTAATTCAGGCCGAGACCGAGGAGGGGGACGGTGTGCTCATTCAGGAGCCGGTCTATTACCCCTTCGGAAATTCCATCCGCACACAGAAGCGGCAGGTCATCAGCAGTCCGCTGGTCCTGCGGGATGGGCGGTATGAGATCGACTTTGCGGATTTCGAGCGCAAGGCCGCCGACCCCATGTGCCGGGCCTTTGTCCTCAGCAATCCTCATAACCCCGTGGGCCGCGTCTACACGCGGGAGGAGCTGCAGCGGATGGGCGACATCTGTCTGAAGCACAATGTTTTCGTCATTGCTGATGAAATTCACAGCGATCTGATCTTCCCCGGCCATCACCACACGGTGTTTGCCTCTCTGGGCGAGGCGTATGCCAAAAACTGCGCCGTGTGCCATGCCCCCTCCAAGACGTTCAATCTTGCGGGACTGTCCTTTTCCTGCATTATGATTCCGGACGAGACGCACCGCCAGCGGTTTGATGCCATGTTCAACCGCTATTGCCGGGCCAATCCCACGTTCTTTGCCCCCGTGGCTGCCAAGGCCGCGTGGGAGCACGGCGAGGAATGGCTGAAGGAATGTCTTGCCTATATTCAGGGAAATGAGGCGTTTGTCCGTTCCTTTGCGGAAAAGACATGGGGCGGCAAGGTCTGGATCGCACCGCTGGAGGGCACCTACCTTTTGTGGATGGACCTCCATGCTTTAGAGCCGGACGCCGAAAAGCTGGACCGGCGGATGATCGAGGAAGCCGGTGTGGCGCTGGATGGCGGCACGATGTTCGGACAGGAAGGTGCAGGCTTCCAACGTATCAATCTGGCGGCGCCCCGCTCTATCATCCGAGAAGTGATGGAGCGTATGGCCAAGGCCTTTGCCTGAGCGTAAATTTATTTTGAGAAATTGTGAGAAAAGTTAAGGAGAATTAGGAATGAGTATCCTGAAAAAATCCATGCTGATCGAGCCCCATGACAATGTGGCGGTAGCAGTGGAGCCCATTGAGGCCGGTGAGGCCACCATGGTAGGCGGCGAGGAGATCGTTGCCAACCAGTTCATCAAGGAGGGCCATAAGATCGCCCGCACGGACATTGCCAAGGGCGATGAGATCATCAAGTACGGTGTGCATATCGGCGTCGCCACCCAGGACATCAAAAAGGGCGACTGGGTCCACGAGAACAACGTGTATGATGACTTCGAGGAGATCAACCAGAAGCAGCGGGCCTATTACCGTTCCATGGCACCCGATGCGCTGGATTATACCGATCCGCGCATTTATACCAAGGAGGAGCTTCATCTCCCCGAGACCATTATGGGCTACAAGCGTGCCGATGGTTCCTTCGGCATCCGCAATCAGGTGCTGGTGATTTCTCTGGTGCAGTGCTCCAATAACGCCGCACAGCGCATCAGCAATGCCTGCAATGTGCCCGCCACTTTTGTGGACGCCGCCTGCGGCGAGTTCCCTGACCGTTTTGCCCGTACCCTGAAGGGCTTCATCACTGCCGGTACCCATCCCAACACCTTCGGCGTGGTGCTGCTGTCTCTGGGCTGCCAGCAGACGAACCCCGAGGAGGTGGCCGAGGCCATCCGTAAGACCGGCCGCCCCGTGGTGAACATCAGCATCCAGTCCGACGGCGGCGTGACGAAGGCCATTGCCGACGGTATCAAGGCTGTCAACGAGCTGAAGGAGCAGGCTGCGGCTCAGAAGCGGGAGCCCTGTCCCACCAGCGGCCTCATCATCAGCGGCTACAACGGCGGCTCCGACTGGACCAGCGGCCTGTCCGCCAACCCCGCTGTGGGCGAGGCCATTGATATGCATCTGGCCATCGGCGGTAAGGCTGTGCAGATCTGCGGCCGCGGCGGCTATCCCACCAATGCCGGCTCTTACGAGATCGGTATGCGCCTGATGGAGATCGGCGATTTCTTCAATGAGGACTGCACCCGCAGAGGCGGCAAGGGTCTCTCTCAGGTGAATCCCACCCCCGGCAACAAGGCCGGCGGCCTCACCACCATGACCGAGAAGAACCTCGGTAGCTTCAAGACCCAGGGCCACGGCCGTATTCTCGGTATTCTGGACTGCGGCGATCCCGTTCCCGGTCCCGGCAACTGGGGCATCAATCAGGCACAGGGCGCCAATGACGCCTATGCGTCTACCACGCTGGCCATGAGCGGCTGCCACATCTGCCTGTTCACCACGGGCCGCGGCAACCCCATCGGCAACGCCTGCATGACCACCATCAAGATCACCGGCAATCCCACCACCGCTACGATGCTGGAGGATATGATCGACTACTCCGCAAAGCCCATGCTTTACGGTGAAAAGACCCTGCAGGAGAGCGGCCGCGAACTGTATGACCTGATTCTCCGCGTGGCCAATGGCGAGGAGACCAAGGCCGAAAAGCTGGGTGACTACAGCTGGACAACGCCTCACGGCACCAGCTACAACGGCGACTATTGATGTTCAGATGATACGGCGAAAGGATAGGCGGGTCAAACCGCCTATCCTTTGCGCGCAGAAGCGATATGGCGGAAAAGGCCGCGGGAGGCTAATTCCGCCGGAAAAAACGGAGGTTTCAATATGAGCGGAAGCAAAACAAGAGCGGTCACGCTGATGCTGCTGTCAGCGCTGTCCTTTTCCATTATGCAGGTATTTGTCAAAATGAGCTCCACGGAGGTAGGGACCTTTGAGCAGGTCTTTTTCCGCAATTTGGTCAGTATGATCATCGCGGGCATCACGGTCTATAGAGAAAAGCTGGATTTGATTCCCGAAATCAAAAAGGGTGGTCTGACCCTGTGGGGACGGTCCTTTTTCGGCTTCCTCGGCATTGTGCTGTTCTTTTACGCCACCGGCCATGCACGGCAGGCGGATGTTGCCATGCTGAACCGGGCGTCGCCGGTGTTTGTGACCCTGTTTGCCGGGCCGATTTTAAAGGAGAAGATCTCAAAGGTGCAGGTCTGCGCCATCGGCCTTTGCCTTGTGGGCGCGTACATTTCCATGCAGCCCTCCTTTGATTCCAATCCTCTGCCGCTGTTTTCCGCGTTGGGTGCAGCCATGGTGGCGGGCCTTGCCTACACGCTGTTGTCCTACACAAAGCGCTTTACCAGCGCGCCGGTTATCATTTTCCACTTTTCCCTGTTCAGCACGGTCTGCGCGGGACTTTTGATGATTCCCGGCTTTGTGGTGCCCTCTCTTAAGGTAATGGGGATGCTGCTGATGGTAGGCCTGTTTGCGGCGGGCGGCCAGTATTTGCTGACGTATGCTTATCAGCAGGCACCGGCCTCCGAGGTCAGTATCTATCAGTATTCCGGTGTTGTGTTCACAGCGCTGCTGAGCTATCTGATTTTCGGAGAGACTCTGACACTGACCTCCATTGTGGGTGCCATCGTGATCTTGGCGGCTATTTTCTGGGTGTTTGAGTACAGCAAGCATAAGGCTAAGGAGGCCTGAACCCTTCGCATTGACCGTCTGCGGCTATTTAGAACGATGATAATAAAAGGGAAGTCCGGCAAAAAGCATCCGCCGGACTTCCTTTTTTAAAATTCAGCCGATAAGTGCTATTTTGTTTGACAGGGATTGACAAAGCCCACGGTATACTATCATAAGGCCGTCAAGATTACAAAATAGTGGGCAATCGATGGGTAATAGAGCACTCTTTTCCAATTTCAGATGACTTTCGTGTAATAAAAAGAAAACCTGTAACCATTGTGGTTACAGGTTTTCTTGGTGGAGAATAGCGGGATCGAACCGCTGACCTCTTGACTGCCAGTCAAGCGCTCTCCCGGTTAGTGCGGTTACATACCCCTCTAAACCGGGCCAAAAGAGCGCTTCAATACGCGGGAAAGTCTTGTTGCTTTAACTGGTTCGAGTGTCATTAAAGGATCTGACAAAACCCATTAAAATCAATGGTTTGTAATTCTGCAACAACACATTCATTAGGAATAAAATCTGGATATCCATTGTTGACCACAATTACTTGAATGCACTCTTTATTGCGTTCCGCAATTTCGTATAGATGCTTCATAGTCGCATTAAATATCTTTTCATCCTTAAACTCATCATCCTCATTCTTTGAGGCCTGAGCACCTAAATTTTTACGCGGTGAGTCGATGATAAGCATACCTGGATGACGATAGCTTTCGTTTATACCGACAAGAAGTAGAGAAATATAATACGCCATTGTGATTAACGTAACACCAGCTAAGCTTCCAATATCATCGTACTTTCTCCCTCTAACATAGGGAAGATAGCTTTTCTCATCAATATATGCCGACGATAGTTTTGGGTATTGAAATTCGCTTAGAACCCTTTCAAATGCATTAGAAAGCTCAAGTATCAATTCATCCTTAGAAACGCTATTCTGAGTTAGGCTTTTAATGCTATCTTTAAGATGTTGAATAGCTGTTTCTTT
>UQMC01000122.1 GCA_900542115.1 uncultured Oscillibacter sp.
GCATTTTTATGCGTGCTCGGCCTCATACTTTTTCAAAAAGTCCACCAGAGCCGCCACGCCTTCCTTCGGCATGGCGTTATAAATGGAGGCCCGGAGGCCACCCACGCTCTTGTGACCCTTGAGATTGTCAAAGCCCGCAGCCTTGGTGGCAGCAACTACCTCGGCATCCTGCTCCTTGGAGGGGGAGACAAAGGGAACGTTCATATAGGAGCGGTCCTCTTTCCGAACGGCGCCGGTGAAGAATTGGCTCCGGTCCAGGAAATCGTACAGAACGGTGGCCTTTTCTTCGTTACGCTGTGCCATGGCCTCCAGCCCGCCGTTGGCCAGCAGGTACTTGAACACCTTGCCGCAGCAGTAAATGGCCCAGCAGTTAGGGGTGTTGTACAGGGAGTCGGCATCGGCGTGGGTCTTGTAGCGGAGATAGGTGGGGACAAATTCTGGCACATCGTCCCGAATCAGGTCCTCCCGGATGATGACGATAGCCATACCGGCAGGTCCCACGTTCTTCTGGACGCCGGCCCAGATCAGGCCATACTTGCTGATATCGCAGGGACGGGAGAGGAACATGGAGGACTGGTCCGCCACCAGAATTTTGCCCTTGGTATCCGGCAGTGTGTGGTAGGTGGTGCCGTTGATGGTCTCGTTTTCGCAGATATAGACGTAATCGGCGTTATCGGGAATGTCCAGATCGGAGCAGTCGGGAATGTAGGAGAAATTCTGGTCGGCAGAGGAGGCAACAATTTTCACCTCGCCGTACCGCTTGGCCTCGGCAATGGCTTTTTTGCTCCACGCACCGGTCTCCACATAGCAGGCTACGCCGTTTTTCATCAGGTTCATGGGCACCATGGCGAACTGCACCGTGCCGCCGCCCTGAACGAACAGGACCTTATAATTTTCGGGAATGTGCATCAGCGTTCGCAGATCAGCTTCAGCCTCCGCCAGAATATCCTGAAACACACGGGAGCGGTGACTCATCTCCATCACGCTCATGCCGCTGCCGTGATAGTTCAATACCTCGGCGGCGATCTCCTCCAGCACCGGTTCCGGCATCATGGCAGGACCGGCGGAAAAATTGTAAACGCGGTCATACTTCATAGAAAGAGCACCTTCCATCCAATCTTTATAATATGTGCAGGGGATAATGTTTCCATTATAGGAGGGCGCACGGCGGAATGCAACGTGCAAAACGGCCAAATGCAAGGAGGGAACCGGGACGGTATCAGGCGAATCGACCAGAGCACTCTTACGAAAAATGCAAAATTTTTAGCAAAAAAGGATTGACTGGATATGCCCGGTATGCTAAAATACTCATTACCTGTGAAAAAGGGCTTTTTTGTTATGCGTTTTTTCGCTTTTCGCATGGAGAGAAGGGCCGCTTTCAAATCTGCAGGGAGGCAGTCGGTATCCCCGGCAAGCCGGGAATGATACCAATAATAAGGAGGTGCCGTTAATGCGCGTAAAAGTCACTTTGAGATGCAACGAGTGCAAGCAGAGAAACTACAATACGATGAAGAACAAGAAGAATACCCCGGACAAGCTTGAACTGAACAAGTATTGCCGTTTCTGCAAGAAGCACACGCTCCACAGCGAGACCAAGTAAGAGCGGATCACACTGAGAAAGGACGTGTAGCTTTATGGCAGAAGTAGCGAAGAAGACCCGTGGGGCATGGCTCCGCGAGATGAAAAGCGAATTGAAGAAGGTCACTTGGCCCGGCAAAAAGACCGTGCTCAAGAACACCGGCACCGTGTTGCTGTGCTCCCTGCTCATCGGCGCGTGCATTTGGATCTTTGATGGCGTGGCCTATTCTCTGGTCCAGATGATCCTGAACCTGTTTCAGGGTTAAGGAGAACCACAATGTCGGAAAACGCGAAGTGGTATGTGATCCATACCTATTCCGGTTATGAAAATGCCGTTAAGACCAGCATTGAGAAGTTTGTCACCGGCCGCAACATGGAGGATATGATTCTCCAGATGGAGATTCCCGTGGAAACCGTGAAGGAAGTTACGGAGTCCGGCGAGACGAAGGAAGTCGAGCGGAAGGTATTCCCAGGCTACGTGCTCATTAAAATGGTCATGACGGACGATACGTGGCATCTGGTGCGGAATGTCCGCGGCGTGACCGGCTTTGTCGGCAGCGCCAACAAGCCCATCCCTCTGACGGAGGACGAGGTGCTTGCCATGGGCATGGAAAAGCACGAGGTTGTTGTGGGCTATCACGTGGGTGACCATGTGAGAATCGTGGACGGTCCTCTGGCCAGCTTTACCGGTGTGGTGGAGGAAATCGAACCCGAAAAGAATCAAGTCAGCGTCATGGTTTCCATGTTCGGCCGCGAGACTCCTGTGGAGCTCGAGCTGGATCAGGTGGAAACGGTAGACTGATTTTCCGCCGGCGTGTCCGGCAAAACCGTGGGAGGGGCCGATGGCCCCGCCAAAAGCGGATATTTGTCCGCTACCACATTTATGATTTAGGAGGTGCTCTCCGTGGCACAGAAGATTACTGGTTATGTAAAACTGCAGATTCCCGCAGGCAAGGCGACTCCTGCTCCCCCGGTTGGCCCCGCTCTGGGCCAGCACGGCATCAACATCGCCGCTTTCACCAAGGAATTCAACGAGCGTACCAAGAATGACATGGGCCTTATCATCCCCGTGGTCATCACCGTGTATGCCGACCGTTCCTTCTCCTTCATCACCAAGACGCCCCCCGCGGCTGTCCTGATCAAGAAGGAATGCAACATCGAGTCCGGCTCCGGCGTCCCCAACAAGAATAAGGTCGCCACCATTTCCAAGGCTTCCGTTCAGAAGATCGCTGAGATGAAGATGCGTGACTTGAACGCCGGCAGCCTTGAGGCCGCTATGAGCATGATCGCCGGTACCGCTCGTTCCATGGGCGTTGTGGTCGGCGACTAACAACTAAGCCGTGCGGTCACCGACCGCTCGATACAGTGGGAGGACACGTTCCGAAGAACCACTATGAGGAGGAAATAACATTGTTTAGAGGCAAGAAATATCAGGAGAGCGCCAAGCTGATCGACAAGAGCGCTCAGTATGAAGCCGCTGAGGGTATGGACCTCATCTGCAAGACCGCGAAGGCCAAGTTTGACGAGACCGTTGAGCTTCACGTGAAGCTGGGCGTTGACTCCCGTCACGCTGACCAGCAGGTCCGCGGCGCTATCGTGCTGCCCCATGGCACCGGCAAGACTGTCCGCGTGCTGGTGTTTGCCAAGGCCGACAAGGCCGATGCCGCCCGCGAGGCCGGCGCCGACTATGTGGGCGATATGGATCTGGTTGAGAAGATTCAGAAGGAAAACTGGTTTGATTTCGATGTGGTCATCGCCAGCCCTGACATGATGGGCGTGGTTGGCCGCCTCGGTAAGGTGCTGGGCCCCAAGGGCCTGATGCCCTCTCCCAAGGCCGGCACCGTGACCCCCGATGTTGCCAAGGCTGTTCAGGAGTCCAAGGCCGGTAAGATCGAGTACCGTCTGGATAAGACCAACATCATTCACTGCCCCATCGGCAAGGTCTCCTTTGGCGCTGAGAAGCTGACCGACAACTATAACGCTCTGATGGGCGCTATCGTCAAGGCCAAGCCCGCTTCCGCCAAGGGCCAGTATATCAAGAGCTGCGTCGCCGCCACTACCATGGGCCCCGGCGTGAAGATGAACACCGCGAAGCTCGTTTGATTGTTTAAAGAGGCGCGGCCCCACACCACCGGCTGAAAGCAGCACTGCTTTCGTTGCAGGCGGCGCTTCGGCCGTTTCCCATTGCCCTATGGCTCTGCTGTGCGTATTTGCCTGTGGGGCACAGGGAGAGTATTTGTCAGGCATACAGGCTGACAAATGCCGAATTGAATTTTCATTGCGCGAATGGGATTTTTCCCAATTTGCGGAATAGAAAGAAAATCGTATTGAATTTTGCGAAAATGCTTGACATTGCGGCGAAATTTGATATAATAACAGTCGCGTTCCAAAGACAGCAGGTGGGGGAGACCCCGTAAGTCCTGCCGAGGATGGCAAAATCATTTTGATGATGCTTTTCTGTCCTCATGTCTTTCGGCATGAGGACAGTTCCTTTTTGAACGCCTCTGACCCGGGCGGACGGAGGTCCGCCGCAAATTCTCATGGAGGTGAAACCAAGTATGCCTAACGCAAAGGTCCTTTCCGAGAAGCAGGCAATCGTTGCCGAGCTGACCGAGAAGATCCAGAAGGCTACCGCAGGCGTCATCGTCGACTACAAGGGTATTACCGTTGAAGAAGACACTGCTCTGCGTAAGGAGTGTCGTGAGGGCGGCGTGGATTATGCGGTTGTGAAGAACACCCTGCTGCGCTTTGCTTTCAACAACACCGGCCTGAACGATCTGGATGATCTGCTGAACGGCACCACTTCTCTGGCTCTGGCCGATGATCCCGTGGCTCCTGCCCGTGTCATGGCCGACTATGCCAAGAAGCTGGACGGCAAGTTCGAGATTAAGGGCGGCTTCATGGATGGTAAGCCTGTCGATCTGGCCACCATCAACTCTCTGGCTGCAATTCCCGCTCTGCCTGTTCTGCGGGCTCAGTTTCTGGGTACCATGCTGGCGCCCATCACCGGTCTGGCGGTTGTCCTGAAGCAGATCGCCGAGAAGAACGGCGCTCCCGCTGAGGAGGCTGCCGCCGAAGCTCCCGCCGCTGAATAATTCAGCGCAACCCACACAAATCAAAATAATTATTAGGAGGCAAATACAATGTCTGAGAAAGTTACCGCTATGATCGAAGAGATCAAGGGTCTCACTGTTCTGGAGCTGTCCGAGCTGGTTCACGCTCTGGAGGAAGAGTTCGGCGTTTCCGCCGCTGCCATGGCTGCTCCCGCTGCCGGCGCTGCTGCTCCCGCTGCTGAGGAGAAGACCGACTTTGACGTGGTTCTGGCTGGCTTCGATGCTGCTGCCAAGATCAAGGTCATCAAGGTTGTCCGCGAGATCACCGGCCAGGGTCTGGCTGAGGCTAAGGCTACCGTTGAGGGCGCTCCCAAGACCCTGAAGGAGGGTGTTTCCAAGGACGAGGCCGAGGCTCTGAAGAAGCAGATCGAAGAGGCTGGCGGCAAGGTCGAGCTGAAGTAAGCTGTTTCCGTTGTCAAATAAGAATTCCCGCGACTTTAAAAGTCGCGGGAATTTTTTGCATTGTCTTGCCAAAGGCA
Organism: uncultured Oscillibacter sp.; assembly: GCA_900542115.1. Taxonomy (GTDB): domain Bacteria; phylum Bacillota; class Clostridia; order Oscillospirales; family Oscillospiraceae; genus Oscillibacter; species Oscillibacter faecalis_A. The sequence goes on from UQMC01000122.1 coordinate 5,171, forward strand.
A
>UQMC01000123.1 GCA_900542115.1 uncultured Oscillibacter sp.
GAGGGACGCCGATGTATTTGCATTTAGGACAAAACGAGATCGTGCCGGAGCGGCGCATCATCGGTATTTTTGATTTGGACAAGTGCAGCTATGAAAAAAGGACCCGGGACTATCTGGCCCGGGCAGAGCGGGAGGGCGTGGTGCTGGACGTGTCCGGTGAGCTGCCGAAATCCTTTGTGGTGTGCGACCACCCCTACCACGCCCAGATCGTATATCTGAGCCAGCTCAACACCTCTACCCTGAAAAACCGGGCGGAGAGTGAAAAGCCGGTACTTTAAAAGCAGTTTCCCGGCGCGGAGAGCGCCGTTTCCATTCAATCAGAAACACATATTCAGTCAGGGCATGAAGAAACGGACCGGAAACGGTTCCGGGCCGGCTCTTAATGCCCTGCCGCGAAAGGAGAACCTGTATGGCAGAGAACGAAATTCTGCAATCCACGGCGGTGGACGCCGCCAACGAGTATGACGCATCGGAAATTCAGGTGCTGGAGGGGCTGGAGGCCGTGCGGAAGCGGCCGGGTATGTATATCGGCTCCACCTCTACCTCCGGATTGCATCATCTGGTATACGAGATCGTGGACAACGCCATCGACGAGGCGCTGGCCGGCTTCTGCACGGAGATCTCCGTGACCATCAACGAGGGCAACACCATCACCGTTGTGGATAACGGCCGGGGCATCCCGGTGGATATTCAGGCCCAGACCGGTAAGCCCGCGCTGGAGGTGGTATACACCGTGCTCCATGCCGGCGGCAAGTTCGGCGGAGGCGGCTATAAGGTGTCCGGCGGCCTCCATGGCGTGGGCGCCAGCGTGGTGAACGCCCTGTCCGAATGGCTGACGGTGCAGGTGCACCGGGACGGAAAAATCTATGAGATGAAATTCGCCCGGGGCCATGTGACGGAGCCGATGACCGTGGTGGGCACCACGGACCATACCGGCACCACCGTGACGTTCAAGCCCGACCCGGAGATGTTTGAGGACACGGTTTACAATTACGATACGCTCCATACCCGGATGCGGGAGGAGGCGTTTTTGAACGCGGGTCTGCGAATCACCATTGCGGACGAGCGTGCGGCCTCTGCCGACAAGCCGGAGGAGGAGCGCTATCACTCCATGCACTATAAGGGCGGCATTCGGGAATTTGTGGAATATCTCAACCGCACGAAAACGCCGCTCCATGACGAGGTCATTTACGTCAGCGGCCAGAAGGGCGATTCCATGGCGGAGATCGCCTTGCAGTATAACGATGGATACAATGAAACAACCCTTTCATTCGCCAACAACGTGCACACGCCGGAGGGCGGTATGCACGAGGAGGGCTTCAAGCGGGCGCTGACTACCGTTCTGAATAACTACGGCCGGAAAATCAAAATGCTCAAGGACGATGAAAAGGTCTCCGGCGAGGACTGCCGGGAGGGCCTGACCTGCGTGATTTCCGTGAAGCTGACGGACGCCCAGTTTGAGGGCCAGACGAAGGCAAAGCTGGGCAACAGCGAGATTCGCACGCTGGTCAACGCAATCGTGACGGAAAAGCTCAACGATTTTCTGGAGGAAAACCCGCAGGTGGGCCGGATGATTCTGGACAAGGCCCTCACTGCCAACCGCGCCCGGGAGGCCGCGAAAAAGGCCAGAGAGTCCATCCGCCGGAAAACGGCGCTGGGCGGCGCGGCCATGCCGGACAAGCTGCGGGACTGCAACGAAAATAACCCGGAGCTGACAGAAATCTACATCGTGGAGGGTGACTCCGCAGGCGGCTCCGCCACCCAGGGACGGGACTCCCGCTTTCAGGCAATCCTTCCCCTGTGGGGCAAGATGCTGAACGTGGAAAAGGCCCGGGCGGACAAGGTTTACGGCAACGATAAGCTCCAGCCGGTCATTACGGCACTGGGCGCCGGCATCGGCGAGGAGTTTGACGCGGCGAAGCTGCGGTACCATAAAATCATCATCATGGCGGATGCTGATGTGGACGGCGCCCATATCCGCACGCTGCTGCTGACGTTCTTCTTCCGCTTTATGCGGCCCTTAATTGAGCGGGGCTATGTGTACTCCGCCGTGCCTCCCCTGTTCAAGCTGAGCCGGGGCAAGACCACCCGGCTGGCCTTCAGCGAAGAGGAGCGGGACGCCGTTTCCGCCGAGCTGCGGGGCGGCAATCCCAATGTGAAGATCGACATTTCCCGGTTCAAGGGCCTGGGCGAAATGAACCCCCATGAGCTGTGGGAGACCACCATGGACCCGGAGAAGCGGACATTGCGCCGCATCACGCTGGATGACGCCGTGCGGGCGGACGAGACCTTCAATATCCTCATGGGTGAGAAGGTGGAGCCCCGGAAGGAGTTCATTGAGCGGCAGGCCAAGTACGCTGTCAATCTGGATTATTGATTCCCCAAGGAGGAGAAAAAATGAGTAAAAAGCCCCAATACGATCCGGAGGAGATTCGTTACCCGGATCAAAAAATTGTGGAGTCTCCTCTGGTGCCGGAGATGGAGAACTCCTATATCGAATACGCCATGAGTGTCATTGTGGGCCGCGCCCTGCCGGATGTGCGGGACGGTCTGAAGCCGGTGCACCGGCGTATTCTGTACGCCATGTACGAGGACAATCTGACCTCTGACAAGCCCTTTAAAAAGTCCGCTACCTGCGTGGGCGACGTGCTGGGCCGGTACCATCCCCATGGCGACGCCTCTGTGTATGACGCGCTGGTGCGTCTGGCGCAGGACTTTTCCATGCGCTATATGCTGGTGGACGGTCACGGCAACTTCGGCTCCGTGGATGGCGATCCCCCGGCAGCCTACCGTTATACGGAGGCCCGGCTGAGCAAAATTTCCGATGAAATGCTGCGGGACATCGAAAAGGACACCGTGGACTGGGACCCCAACTTCGACGAGAGCCGGAAGGAGCCCCGTGTCCTTCCCTCCCGCTTCCCCAACCTGCTGGTAAACGGCTCCAGCGGCATTGCCGTTGGTATGGCCACCAATATCCCGCCCCACAATCTGCGGGAGGTCATCGGCGCGTGCATCTGCGTGCTGGATGACCCCAATGCCTCCCTCACCGATTTGATGGAGCACATCAAGGGACCGGATTTTCCCACAAAGGGCATTATCATGGGCCGGTCCGGTATCCGGGCGGCCTATGCAACAGGCCGGGGCCGCATTGTGGTCCGGGCGCGGCATGAATTTGAGGAGTTTGGCCATGACCGCACCCGCATCGTTATTACGGAGCTTCCCTATCAGGTCAATAAGCGGATGCTGATCAAGAGCCTTGCCGATCAGGTGGAGGACAAGCGGCTGGAGGGCATTTCCGATATCCGGGACGAGTCCGACCGCAACGGTATGCGGATGGTCATTGAGCTGAAGCGGGACGCCAACCCGCAGGTGGTGCTCAACCGCCTGTTCAGCCAGTCCCAGCTTCAGACCACCTTTTCTATCAATATGCTGGCACTGGTGGATAACCAGCACCAGCCGAAGATTTTGTCCCTACGGCACATCATTGATGAGTATTTGAGCTTTCAGGAGGAGATCATCGTCCGGCGGACGCGCTTTGATCTGCGGAAGGCACAGGAGCGGGCCCATCTTCTTGAGGGTCTGCTGGTGGCGCAGGACAATATTGATGAGGTTATCAAGATCATCCGCACCAGCTACGATAACGCCAAGGAAAACCTGATGAGCCGCTTCGGGCTGGACGATGTGCAGGCACAGGCCATTCTGGATATGCGTCTGAAAGCATTGCAGGGCCTTGACCGGGAAAAGCTGGAAAACGAGTACAAAGAATTGGAGGAGCGTATTGCCTACTTCAACCGCGTGCTGTCCGACGATGGTCTGGTGCGTCAGATTCTCAAGGAGGAGCTGACCGCCATTGCCGAGAAGTTCGGCGATGACCGCAAGACGGAGATTCAGGATGTGGAGGACGAGATCGACATCGAGGACCTCATCGAGGAGGAGCAGTGTGTCTTTACCCTGACGGAGGCCGGCTACATCAAGCGGACGCCGGTGAGCGAGTATACCGCCCAGTCCAAGGGCGGCATGGGTAAAAAGGGCATTACCACCCGGGAGGAGGACACTGTGGTGGATGTGTTCACTGCCTCTACCCATGACTATATCCTGTTCTTTACGGATACCGGCAAGGTGTACCGCAAGAAGGGCTATCAAATTCCCGAGTCCGGCAAGACCGCCAAGGGGACGAACCTCATCAACATTCTGCAGATCGAGCAGGGCGAGCGGGTCCAGACCATGCTCCACTTCCGGGAGATGGGCGAGGAGCACCTCTACTTGATGATGGTGACCCGGAACGGCACCGTGAAGCGTCTGCCGGTGGAAACGCTGAAAAACCTGCGGAACAACGGCATCCGGGCGTTGACCATGGATGAGGGCGACGAGCTGGTGTCCGTCCGGGAGACGGATGGCAATCAGAAAATTCTGATTGCCACCCATGACGGTATGGCGGCCGTGTTTGATGAGAATGATGTCCGCCCCATGGGCCGTGCGGCCGTGGGCGTCCGGGGCATCCGGCTCCGGGAGGGTGACTATGTGGTGGGCGCCGCCCGGGCAAGAGAGGGCAAGAGCGTGCTGACCATTACAGAAAAGGGCTACGGCAAGCGGACGCCGGTGGAGGAATACCGGGTGACGAACCGCGGCGGCGTTGGCATCAAGAACTATCAGGTCACGGACAAGACCGGCAAGATCGTGGGCGTGAAGGTAGTGGATGGCAGCGAGGACCTGCTGCTGGTGACCCAGAGCGGCATTCTGATCCGCACACCGGTGGAGCACATCAAGGAAACGGCCAACCGCGCAACCCAGGGCGTGATCGTCATGCGGTTCAAGGAGGACGGTGACCGGGTCATTTCCATGGCGCTGACCGAGCATGAGGATATGGCGGAGCCAGTCCAGACTTCGGATGTGGAAGTAGCTGAGGAGGATATTTCTCCAACTTCTCTGGATGATGTTCTCTAAAAATAGCTACTAATAAAGTAAAGGACCGGCCTGCGGGCCGGTCCTGAGGCTGTCGATAAAGTGATAAATTTTCCGCGACGGTAAGGAAGGGTGTGCGCGGGAAACCCAAGAAGGGTGTCCCGCGCCATTAAAATTCTAAGTTTTCAGAACTTTTATGAAGT
>UQMC01000124.1 GCA_900542115.1 uncultured Oscillibacter sp.
GGTTGCGGAGACAGGACTCGAACCTGCGACCTCCGGGTTATGAGGCAGTCTCAAGCACAAATCGGAGTCATTTCGGCTCCGATTTGTGCTTTTTACCACCGTTCACTCGGCGGATTTTTCATTGTTTCCGTCCAACACTACCCGCTTTTTTCGGATTCTGGGTCAAAACTGGGTCAGGATCGCTTCACAGGCAATTTTCAAAGCAGGAATGTCATTTATCAGTGTATCCCACACAGAGGGGATGTCGATTGCACCATAAGCGTGGACATAGAAATTCCGGGTGTCCTTAATGATACGCCACGGAATTGCTTTGTTTTGTGCCTTAGTTTCGTCGGAAAGCTGCGATACTAATTCGCCAATTTGGACAACGCACATACAACAAGCGTCCTGAAAGAGATAGTCCTGCTCAAAAGCGGAAAAGTCATGATGGTAGCGCTCCAAATTGTCAGCAACACGCTGGCAATAGAGAACGATTTTTTGCAAAATAAGTCGGTCACGCGTTTCGATAGAGCACCACCTCGTCTTTCTGGATCATGTCTAAGAATGATTTATCGGAGGAGTCGCTTGTCACCAGATCCACCGGCAGCTTTAAGGCATCCTCAATGGCCAGCCGAAACCCGCAGAGTTGGAACAGGGAGCGCAGAGCACCCTTGTCGATTTTAAGATCAACATCGCTACCAGCATCAGCCAAGCCCTTGGCGTAAGAGCCGAAAAGGGATACACTTGCCACACCGTGGGCCCGCGCGATGGGGGAAACAATATTACGGAGTTCTTCAATGCTGTATGGCGCCATAAAACCACCCCTTTGCTAACATAAATATACCATGAAATCAGAGAAAGTAAAAGAAAATTTTCCTGAAACGCGGTTCGCCGCGGAGCGTTTTTGCCTTTATAGGGCGCCTACATCCGAACAAAGCCATCCTGCCAGTGCGTTTCTCCAATTTTGTATCGGTGGATAGGCCGCTCCGAACGGGGGCGGCGCTTCTCCGGTGGGCTCTTACGCGGTCAAAGCAGTCTGCGTTTCACGGCATCATCCACCGGCTCTAGTTCTTTTTCCAGCGTACAGGATAGATCCCCATAGCAGCTGACGTTCCTCGTCATCCTCTGTGGTCAAGCTGCCCAATTCATCCCACCGCAGAATGATTCGATACAGCGCCAGAGCCTCCTGCTCCGTGAGCCTTAATTCCATAAGCGCCGCCTCCCTCTCAGATGCTTTTCAACGGGAAATCAGTGGTAAACGATACCGTGCATTTCATTGCGTCAGCCGCATCTCGTTCTCAAAGCGTTCCATCGCCTCCTGCCGGCTGGGAACTTGTGCAAGCGTGCAGGAAAACGGCTGACCGAACAGGGGCGGGGACAGTGTCTCCACCCAATGCGTCAGCACCTCCGGAGTGAGGGGGCGCTCCTCTCGGAGAAAGATCACCCCGTAATAGGGCGGTACAGATGGGGAAAGCAGCTGTGTCAGCGGGACACCGCTCCGGACGGAGGCGTTACAGAAACGCGTCTCCGGTGAAAAATGCGGATAGTACAGCGCCCCGATGAACCAGTCCTGTTCACCGTTTTTGAGCCGCTCCGCCTGCTCCAGAAAGCTCGGATGATCCGGACTGTCCGGCTCCACAAACTCACCGTCCCGGATCATCTGGCGAAGCGCGGGGAGGTTATAAAAATCAAAGTGGAAAAAGGACGCGTCTCCCGCCTCGTCCTCGGTAAGAGAAAATTCAGCCCCATGGAAAGGCTCCCAGTCCTTGCCGCAGCGGTAATAGCCCCACCAGTAGTTCCAGTCATGAATATGCAGATATTTTTTTGATTTGCAACCCATAGATGTACTCCATTCTAACAATGTCGGCACAAGAGGAAATCACAGGAAACTCGCCGCCCGGCACCGCAAAAGCCCGTTCCAAGTCCGTCCTTTTTGCAAGAGGGGCGCTCACAGGCGGCGCGGTGCTCTTCTCATCGGCTCACCGGAATGGAAATCTCGAAAACAGCGCCGCTATCCCCGTTATACGCGCGGATCGTCCCTCTATGCAGATGGATGATCTCCTTGGTCAGGGCAAGGCCGATGCCGGATTTTCCGCTCCGCCCCATGTAGAAGCGATCAAAGATGTGGGGAATATCTTCCTCGGCGATGCCGTCCCCGTCATCCTGTATCCGGATGGTCACGTGCCGCTTATCCGCGCGGCAGGTCAGGCGCAGCTCGCTGCGGGCATAGCGTACGCCGTTGGATAGGATATTGGCGACCGCTCTGCGCAGCCGGGTATCGTCGCAGCTGACCATAACGGGCTCCTCAGGGAAGTCTGGCACGATGACGATGCTGCCGGCGGCTATCGGTTCAACGGCGCGTATGCCGTCGTAAAGCAGTTCCCGAATATCCGTTTCGGAAAGGGTAAGCCGCTGCCGCCCCATATCGATTTTCGAAATGTCCAAGAGTTCTTCCACCAGCTCCGTCATGCGGTCGCTTTCTTCCAGGATCACGTCCGCCGCGCTGCCCGCATCCATTACGCCTGCCTGTATGCCCTCCGCATAGCCCTGTATCGCCATCAGCGGCGTTTTCAACTCGTGGGAGGCATTCTGGAAGAAGGTTTGCTGCCGCTCCGCCTCCTTTTCAATATCTCTGCCGAAGCGGAACCCCAGTAGGCACATGACGGAGGAGATCGCCAGCAGTACCGCAAAGAACACCCAGTTCAGCGTTACGATATAGCGCGTGATGGGACCGATGTCTATGTACATGATATAGGAGTAGGGTTCCTCTCCATCGCCGTAATCCTCCTGCGCAGACATGAAGATCAGATGATGCCTGTCCGTTTTGAAGGTGTAGCACTGATCGAGTGTGATATCCCGTCCGGCACAGTATTCCAGCAGCTTTTTCTCCAGCAGGTAGGCATCCCGATTCCATGTGTTGGGCCGGTAGCCGTCCTCCAGCTCCAAAAAGACGATGCTGGGCGTAAAGAAGTAGCCCTCCTCCCAGTCCTCATCATAGTCCGGTTCGTCACAGGTGTAGGGAACGGTTCGATTCTGATATTCCGCTTCACTGCGCAGCGCCTTTTTTGCCTCGGTTACAAAGTGAGACGGGATGATCACATTTACCGCCAGCACAAAAAGAGCAAACAGGAGTAAAGCCGAGCCGAGGATCAAATACACGATCCGCAGTTTGATGTTTTTCATGTACACTCCGCTCCCTTCAGCTTATAGCCAAAGCCCCAGATGGTGCTTACGCTGACGGTGCTGCCCGCTTGCAGCAGCTTTTTTCGGATACGGCGCAGCGTTTCATCGGTCACGCGGGTCTCTACATCTGAGTCAAAGCCCCACACCGCACTGAGCAGATCCTCTCGGGAATAGGCCTTTTCCGGCTGCTTCATCATATAGCTGAGCAGCCGCAGTTCGGTCTGGGTCAGCGCCACGATCGTGTTTCCACAAAAGACGGCGTTTTCCGTGGCGGAGCAGCGCAGGTCCCCGTAGCGCAACTTATCCTCTGCTGCCGTTGTTTTTCCCCTGTCCATCTCCACGCGGCGCAGCAGCGCCTTCACCTTCATCAGCAATATCGTTGGGCGAAAGGGCTTGGTGAGATAATCGTCGCTGCCCTGACTGATGCCCATGACGTAGTCCAGCTCGCTGTCCTTGGCCGTAAGCAGGATGATGGGAATATCGGAAACAGAGCGAATCTCCCGGCACACCGTCAGTCCGTCCGTGCCGGGCATCATAATGTCCAGTATCACCAGCTCCGCAGGCTCCTGACGAAACGCCTCCAGCAGCGCATCGCCGCTTTCAAAGGAGCGCACGGTATATCCGTCGCTTGCGAGGAAGCTGTGCAGCAGTTCTCGTATGCTCTTTTCATCGTCCGCCAAATAGATGGAATGTCCCATAGTGACCTCCTTGAAAGCAGCGCCAAATGCTGCGCGTGGGCGCAGCATCGGCATGATGTTGATTTTATACTATCAGAATATCTCCTTTCCGTCAAAGGGGGCAGATGCCGCTTTCGCAGCCGGTGTTGCCCCAAATGGTATCGTACAGTTCGCACAGCCGACTGTCGATCTCCGTAAGACGGTTGTAGTCGGCGACCAGCGCGTCCTTTTCCGCGTCGGTCAGGAAGTTCAGGCTGCGGATGAAGGCGGCCTCATCATAGTTTTCGAAGTCGTAGTCGTCCGGAAGATCGAAATACGCTTCATCTACCTTATCCCACAGGTCGGCGTGCTTTTCGCAGACGCGGTCATACTCCTGCTCCAGAGTGTCAATCTCGTCCAACACCTTGGGGTCGGCCTTTTCCAGTGCCTTCTCGTAAAGCGGCATATTGTCGCAGTCGGGCAGCTGAGCGTACAGCGCCTCCATCTCGGCGTCAAGGTCGTTCAGCTCCTTGATGTCCGCCAGAAGCATTTCCTTCTCCGCTTCCGTCAGAGCGTTGGTGCTGCGGATAAACGCTGCTTCGTCAAAGTTTGTGAAGTCGTAGTCGTCGGGCAGGGCGTTGCAGATTTCGTCCAGCTTTTCCCACAGCGCCGCGTTTCTCTGGAAGATGGCGTCGCTCTTCTCTTCCACCGCCTCGATCTGCTCCCAGATGGCGTCCTCATTCTCTGTTGCGATGGCAGTTGTCTGCCCTGCCGTGTCAGGCGCAGCCGCCAAAGCTGCGGTCGATGCGCCGATGGCCGATACCATCAATGCCAGTGCCAGTGCAAGGCTCAAAATCGTTTTCTTTTTCATGGTATGTTACGCTCCTTTTTGAAGTATTTTTGGTTGGGTTTCAACCTTGTCTGTATCATATCAGAAGAAGCCTTTGACTTCCCCCGCAAAAGTGTGGAAAAAGTGTCACAGATTTGTCACAGTGCCTGTGATATACAATGAACACCCACCCGGCAGCCGACCGATGGGGGATCGTTTCAATCAATTGTGGTGCTGAATTTGCCCGCCCCCGCAAGCACAAAAACATGAGTTTCTGCTCCTACGGCAGAGCCGATTGTTGTTGTCGTCCAGCGTACAAATGCTCACCACATAATCCATAGCGTACTCACCGGATCACGCGGTCCAGCGGGGCCGCGAC
>UQMC01000125.1 GCA_900542115.1 uncultured Oscillibacter sp.
CGGGGACATAGCTTTGCAGGGAGCAGTTGGACTTCACCGCGATAAATCCGCGCTTTGTGCCAAGGCGTCTGCGCTGCGCGTCAATAATAGCGATGTGGTCGGCATTGATCTCCGGCACGACCATAGGAACGTCATCAGTCCAGCGATGGGCGGAATTATTGGAAACAATGGGACATTCCAGCTTGGCGTAGCGCTCCTCCAATGCCCGGATCTCTTCCTTTTTCATATCCACGGCGCAGAAACAGAAATCCACGGAGGCAGCCAGCTTTTCCGCATCGGCCTCGGCGTCCAGTACCCGAATGTCCTTTGCCTCCTCCGGACAGGGGATGTCCAGAGACCAGCGGCTGCCAACGGCCTCCCAATAGGTTTTGCCGGCGCTTTTGGCGCTGGCGGCAACAGCGGTGAGCCGGAACCACGGATGGTTTTCCAGCAGTGTGACAAAGCGCTGACCCACCATACCGGTGGCGCCAATGACGCCTACTTTAAATTTTTCTTTGTTTGTCATAAAAAGCTCCCTTCCGATGCCTGTTCAAAAATCAGCGAATGCGGTTGAATATAGGGCAAAGCTGTATTATAATACTTATGATTTAAAATTCTGCGTGTGCTTGACACGTGGACGTTTGTCTATATACTAACACTTGCCTTATCTATCGTCAAGATATTCACCATTGGGAGGTTTTATGAAAAAACGGTTGCTATCCCTGCTTTTTGTCATCACATTGTTCAGCGCATCGGCGGTTTCCGCTTCGGCGCTGACGAACAATATTCTGAAAGTCGGTATTCGCTGGGGTTCCACGGCGCTTGAGGCGGCGAATTTGGAAAACGCGGTGGGTTCCGGCTATGAGTTTGGCTATTACGATGAAAGTAGGCATTTTGTCTATTTGGATGAAACGGATGAGACCACCATTACCATGCGGGTGACCGGCTCGAGGAATGGCGTTGTTGTGACGGAGACCGGCAGCGGAAGTGTGCTGTTTCGGTTTGATGAAAGCGGCTATTGCTTTGGTGTCCGTCCCAAGGGGCGGGACACAGAGACATGGTGCAAGGGCTATAAATATCCCGGCGGGTTTGAGTACCGCTGCAATGACAACGGCACACTGACGGTAATTAACGTAGTGGATATCGAAGATTACGTGAAGGGTGTTGTGCCCTACGAAATGGATAAGGATTGGCCCTTGGAGGCACTGGAAGCGCAGGCTGTCTGCGCCCGTACCTATGCCGCAAAGACGCGGCATCCGTCATTGGGCTTTGATGTCTGCGCCGGAACGGACTGTCAGGTCTATTACGGACGCAACCGGGCCACGGCGCAGACGGACGAGGCCGTGGAAAATACGGAGGGAGAGATGCTGTACTACAACGGTACGCCCGTTGATACGGCGGTTTACTGTGCATCCAATGGCGGCGCTTCCGAGGATGCGGGGAATGTCTGGAACGCGGACATTCCGTATCTGAGAGGGAAGCAGGACCCCTACGAAGCGCTGACTAATATTCCCAATTATAATTGGTCTGTGACCTACACCGCGGATGAGCTGACATGGATATTGGAGCAAAAGGGCTATTCCATTGGCACAGTGAAGAATGTTTATGTGGCGGAATTCACCCCGCTTGGAAATGTCAGCAAGGTAACGTTTGAGGGCAGTCAGGGCGATGTGACCGTAAAGGGCGAAGTGTGCCGGACGGTTTTTTATTCCAGTACCTACAATAAATCCGTAAAAAGCCAGCGCTTTACGATCAATGGCGGCGGCGCGGTAAACAGCGGTATTTATGTGAATAATAGCAGTACGCGCCTTGATTCCTTGGAGGGGGTCAATGTGCTCAGCGGCAGCGGAACAACCTCCGAGCTGGAAAAGCAGGCGGCAGTTCTGTCGGCATCCGGTGTCTCTGAGGTCAGCGGCGGAACAACAGCAAAGACCTCCGCCGCCGGTTTGTTTACCATTACAGGTACCGGCAGCGGCCATAATCTCGGCATGAGCCAGTACGGAGCAAAGGCCATGGCGGAACAGGGCTATTCCTATCGGGAAATTCTGAAATTTTATTATACGGATATCACCATTGAGTGAGGAGTGAAACGATGAAAACAAGTGATTTTAATTATGAACTGCCGCAGGAACTGATTGCACAGACACCTCTGGAGCGGCGGGACGGCTCAAGACTTATGACGCTGGATCGGAATACCGGCGCATGGGAGCATCATCATTTTTATGAGTTGCCGGATTTTCTGAGATCCGGCGACTGCCTGATTTTGAATAATTCCAGAGTGCTGCCGGCCCGCTTGCTGGGCCAGCGGATGCCCGGCGGCGGTGCGTGCGAGATTCTGCTGCTCATTGACCGGGGGGATAAGACTTGGGAATGTCTGGTGCGGCCCGGGCGGCATCTGCGCGAGGGGGTACGGCTATCCTTTGGCAACGGTGAGCTGACTGCGGAAGTCACAAAGGTTCTGCCGGACGGCAACCGGCTGGTGGGCTTTGATTACGAGGGGATTTTTCTTGAGGTTTTAGAACACCTTGGTAAGATGCCTCTGCCGCCGTACATCAAGGAGGAGCTTCAGGATCAGGAGCGGTATCAGACTGTGTATTCCAAGGTGCTTGGCAGCGCAGCGGCCCCCACGGCGGGACTGCATTTTACACCGGAGCTGTTGGAAAAAATCGCGGCGCAGGGCGTTGGCATCGGCTATGTGACGCTTCATGTCGGATTGGGGACGTTCCGTCCGGTAAAGGAGGATGAGATCACCGACCATGAAATGCACAGTGAATACTGTGTGATTTCGCAGGAAACGGCGGACCTCATCAACCGCACAAAGGCAAACGGCGGGCGCTGCATCTGTGTGGGCACCACCTCCTGCCGGACGCTGGAATCGTGGGCGGCAGAGGACGGACACATGGAGGCCAAAGCCGGCTGGACAAATATCTATATTTATCCGGGCTACCGCTTTAAAGTGATGGATGGGCTGATAACGAATTTCCATCTGCCGGAGAGTACGCTCATCATGCTGGTGTCGGCCTTTGCCGGGCGGGAGCACATTTTAGCCGCTTACGAGGAGGCCGTTCGGGAAAGGTATCGCTTTTTCAGCTTCGGCGACGCGATGTTCCTGTACTGATTTTTTCAAATTTTGCTTGCACGTTGCCGGATTTTGAAGTGAAATTTTCTGAATTGCTTATTTTTTCTGTAATTTTCTATTGAATTTCACGAGAAAATTGTTTATAATATTTTTGCTAATTTTCACGATAGGAGGATCATTTTATGATCAGCATAACGAAGGACACCATTATTGGTGATATTCTGGATGTTGCACCCCAGACCGCACCCATTTTCCTGTCTATTGGTATGCATTGTCTGGGCTGCCCCTCTTCCCGCGGCGAGACTGTTGAGGAGGCCTGCATGGTCCACGGCATTGATGTGGATAAACTGCTGGCGCTGGTGAACGAGGAAGCCAATAAGGCACAGTAATTTTTGCGCTGCTTGGGACGCATACGGGAGAGACCGTATGCGTCCTGTAACTGTGCAATCAGAGAAAGGGGAGGAACGTCGTGCGCGCATTGGGACTGCCGCCCCGGCTCCGCTTAATCGCTGATTGGGTGCCGGAGGGCGCCTATCTTGCGGATGTCGGCACCGACCATGGCTATCTTCCCACATGGCTCCTTTTAAGAGGGAGTATTCGCGGCGCTATTGCCAGTGATCTGCGAAAGGGTCCCTTGGAGCGTGCGAAGGCCACCGGGGCGCTTTACGGCGTGGAGCGGATTGACTACCGCTTATGTGATGGCCTTTCCGGCATCCGGCGGACTGAAGTGGATACCGTTGTCATCGCAGGAATGGGGGGCGAGACCATGCTCTCCGTTTTAAAGGGGACTCCATGGACTGCGGACGGACAGCACACACTGCTGTTACAGCCTCAGACACACGAGGAGCTTGTGCGCGCCTATCTTGCGAATAACGGTTTTATGATTACGCGGGAGGCGCTGGTGCAGGATCGCGGCACCCTATATACGGTGATGGAAGCGAAGGCAGGGAAAATGGAGTTGTCCTTCAGTCAGATATGGGGCGGCGCTTGCTTGCTGCACGATCCGCTGGCAGATCGGTATCTGATCGAAAGAATCGTGCGGACGCTGATGGCGTTGGCCGGTGCAAAGCGCTCCGGCCGTGCCGATGCGAAAAAGACGAGAGAGCTGCGGGAGATTTTGGCGGCTTTGCTTCGTGCAAGAGAGGAGTGGCGCTGTGCCAACTGTAAGTGAAATTGAACAAGCGCTGTTCCGCCTTGCGCCGAAGGAACTTGCGATGGCGTGGGATAATGTGGGTCATCTGGAGGGGAATCCAAAACAGAGTGTGCAGCGGCTTTTGGTTGCGCTTGACGTTACGGAGGCAGTTGTATCCGAGGCAGAGGAAAAGGGCTGTCAATTGATCATTTCTCACCATCCGTTGATGAATGTCCGCTGGCATGAGAAGGAGCTGCAATCCCTGCGGCCGGACCGCTATCTGGGGCATTTGCTGCGAAGATTGGTCAAGGCAGATATTTCCGTTATATCCATGCATACAAATCTGGATATTGCCCCCGGTGGCGTAAACGATGCGCTGGCCGAGGCGCTGCGAATCGAGGACCCCGGACCTCTGCCGGGAGATGCGGACCATCTATGCCGCATGGGACATTTGCAGAATGCTATAAAGTTATCAGACTTTGCAGATACGGTGTGTGAGGCACTGGGGGCAAACGGCGTTCGCTATGCCGGGAGCAGGCCCGTTCAATGTGTAGCGGTAGGCGGCGGTGCCTGCGGTGATTATATTGATACGGTGATCGCCGCCGGGTGTGATACCTTTGTTACATCGGATTTGACGTATCACCAGTTTTTGGACGCTGTACCCAAGGGTATCAACCTAATCGATGCAGGCCATTTCCCAACAGAGGACCCGGTTTGTGCCAAGCTGGTTGCTTACTTGAAAAACGAATTTTTACAGCTTGCTGTTTTTAAATCAGATCGGAAGAGCGTCGTGTAGGGAAAGAGTGTAGATCTCGGTGGTCGCC
>UQMC01000126.1 GCA_900542115.1 uncultured Oscillibacter sp.
CACTCTTTCCCTACACGACGCTCTTCCGATCTGCACCTCGGCGTTCACCGCCGTGGCGGCATCCACCCAATGAATCGTTGCACCCTTGACCTTCCGGCCATCGGCGGGGTCGCCGCCCCGGCTCTCCGGGTCATACTCGGCAGCAATCTCGGTCACATTGCCGTTTTCATCCGTTTCATACCCAACGCACTTGATGAGATACGCGCCCTTCAAGCGGCACTCCGGGCCGTTGGGGGTCAGACGCTTGTACTTGGGGATCGGCTCAGCCATAAAGTCATCGGCCTCGATCCACAGGCTGCCGGAGAAGGGTACTTCCCGGGTCCCGGCAGAGGGGTCCAGCGGATTATTCTCCACTGTGACGGTCTCCGTCTTTCCGGCAGGATAGTTGGTAATGGTCAGCTTGATGGGCCGCAGAACGGCCATCACCCGCTGGGCGGTCTCGTTCAGGTCCTCCCGCAGACAGTGCTCCAAAAATCCGTACTCCACTACGTTTGTAGACTTGGCAACACCAATGCGCTCACAGAAATTACGGATGGACCTTGCGGTATAGCCCCGGCGGCGCAGACCGCAGAGGGTGGGCATCCGGGGATCGTCCCAGCCGGAGACCCGGCCTTCCTCCACCAGACGCCGCAGCTTGCGCTTGCTCATGACCGTGTGGTCAATGCCAAGGCGGGCAAATTCGATCTGCCGGGGATGGGCAGGCAGGTCGCAGTGCTCGATGACCCAGTTATAAAGGGGCCGGTGTGCCTCAAATTCCAGAGAGCACAGGCTGTGGGTAATGCCCTCCAGCGCGTCCTGAATGGGATGGGCGAAGTCATACATGGGATAGATGCACCACTTGTCCCCCTGACGGTGATGGTGCATATGGTTGATACGGTAGATCACGGGATCGCGCATATTGAAATTGCCGGAGGTCAGGTCGATCTTGGCCCGCAGCGTCATGGTACCATTGGGGAACTCCCCCGCCCGCATCCGGGCAAAGAGATCGAGACTCTCCTCAATAGGCCGGTCTCGATAGGGAGAGGTCGCCGGTACGCCGATGTCGCCCCGGTGGGCACGGAACTCCTCGGGAGACAGCTCACACACATAGGCCAATCCCTTTTTGATAAGGCCCACCGCCTGACGGTAATCCTCCTCAAAATAGTCGGAGCCGTAGAAGAAGCGGTCACCCCAGTCGAAGCCAAGCCAGTGGATATCCTCCTTGATGGCCTCCACGAACTCCTCGTCCTCTTTGGTGGGGTTGGTGTCATCCATCCGCAGGTTGCACAATCCGCCGAACTTCTCAGCGGTGCCGAAGTCGATGGTCAGGGCCTTGCAGTGGCCGATATGCAGATAGCCGTTAGGCTCCGGCGGAAACCGGGTGTGGACGGTCATGCCTTCAAACTGTCCGCCCTGGGCAATATCCTCCTCAATAAACGTGTGGATGAAATTGCGGCTTTCGGGGGCCTCCGCCGCCGTGGTCTTGATCTCGTCAGCCATTGCTGTCAGTCCTTCCTGAAAAAATCTATCATAAATTGGCATTATACAGAAGCTATGGAGAAAATGCAAGGAAAATCCGGTGTTTTCAGCCGAAACGCCGAAAAATCAGGGGGCAGTTGTCAGTTTGCTTCCTCCCGGAGTCCCGGCAGAAACTCCTCCCCTACCGCTGTCATGGTCAGGCTCCCGGCGGAAAGCTCCGTCAGCCGTGCCTGAAATTTCTCAGCCGTTCCCGCGGGAAACGCGGCCTTCAGCGTAATGTCCGCGCCGTATTCCGCGTCCCTGACTACGCCGCCCATAGCCGCGATCTCCAGCTTCAGCCGCTCCAGCAGCGAATAGGTGCACGGAACGTCCCAAAGCGTCCACAGGCCCATACGGGCGATTCCCGCCGCAAGCAGCCCATCGGACGCTCCCTTGGTATAAGCTCTGGTTAGTCCGCCTGCCCCCAGCAGCACACCGCCGAAATACCGGGTCACGATGCAGCAGACGTTCCAGACCTCCTTCCGCTGGAATACATTCAGCATGGGCTGGCCCGCCGTACCCTGCGGTTCCCCGTCATCCGAGTAACGGACTACGCCGCCATCCCGCAGAAGATAGCACCAGCAGTTATGCCGCGCGTCATAGTATTTCTTTTTCGTTTCCTCAATACGGGCGCGGGCCTCCGCCTCTGTCTCCACCTTGTAAAGATGGGTAATAAACCGGGATCGCTTTTCCGTAAACTCGCTTTCCGCGTCCTGAAATGGAACGATATACTCTGTCATTCCCAATCCTCTTTCGGCGGCTCCCAGTCCGGGGTATAGTCCGCGATCTGCCCCAGCACCCGGGGCGGACACACCGCCGTGACATCAATGGTCTCGCCGTACTCTACGTTTTCAACCTTCGCGTCCCGGTACAGCATATCCAAAAGTCCGCCCTTGTCATAGGGCAGATGAATACGCACCCGTCGGGTCCCCTTGTCCAGCCGTTGGTCGATCATTTCCAGCAGACGGTCCACGCCTTCCCCCGTCCGGGCAGAAATAGCGCAGATATCCGTGCCGTGGGGTCGGAGGTCTCCGGCCTCCACGCAGTCACACTTATTGAATACGTCAATGCGCGGAAGGTCGCTGGCCCCAAGCTCCACGATCAGATTTTCCACCACCTCGGCCTGATGCTGCCATTCGGGGTTAGAGACATCAATCACATGGAGCAGCAAATCGGCATATTCCAGTTCCTCCAGTGTTGCCTTGAACGCCTCCACCAGCTGATGGGGCAGCTTGCGGATAAAGCCCACCGTGTCGGAGATGACTACATCCAGCGTATCGCTGACCGTCAGCAGGCGGCTGGTGGTATCCAGCGTGTCGAACAGCCGGTTATTGGCCGGGATACCGGCCCCGGTCAGATGATTGAGCAGCGTGGATTTTCCGGCATTGGTATAGCCCACAATAGCCACTACGGGAATCTCATTTTTCCGCCGCTGCTGACGCTGGGTGGCACGGACACGGCGCACCTCCTCTAAATCAGCGCGGATTTTGTCGATTTTCTTATTGATGAGGCGGCGGTCCGTTTCCAACTGGGTCTCGCCGGGACCCTTGGAGCCGATGGGGCCCTTTCCGCTGGTGCCGCCCTGCCGCTCCAGATGGCTCCACATTCCGATAAGCCGGGGCAGCAGATAGCGGTACTGCGCCAACTCCACCTGCAAACGGCCCTCCTTGGTTTTGGCCCGCTGGGCGAAAATATCCAGAATCAGCCCGCAGCGATCCAAAACCTGCACGCCCAATAGCTCTGTCAGCACCCGCTGCTGAGAGGGGGACAGATCGTTATCGAAGATCACCATGTCCGCCCCGGTATTTTCGCAGTAGAGCTGCACCTCCGCCACCTTGCCCTCGCCGATAAACGTCCTCGGGTCCGGGGTCGGCCGGTTCTGCAGCACGATGCCGACAGCCTCCCCTCCGGCAGTCTCCACCAGAGCGGACAGCTCCTCCATGCTCTCGTCCGTGGCGCTGTCCTCCTTCAGAACCGGAGAATTCAGGCCCACTAAAACAACCTTATCACGAATTTCATCCTTTTTCGGTAACAAAGGCACCTCTCCTTTTTTGTCATGTGTCCAGTATATCCGTTTCCCGGGAAAATGCAATAAAAAATGAGGGTCCGCCGACGCAGACCCTCACTGATGTGACGAAGTGTATGGAGCTTACTTGTCCAGACCGAACTTCTTGTTGAACTTGGCCACACGTCCGCCGGTATCGACCAGCTTCTGCTTGCCAGTGAAGAAGGGGTGACACTTAGAGCAGACTTCCACCTTGATATCCTTCTTGGTAGAACCTGTCTCAATCACATTACCGCAGGCGCAAGTAATCGTAGTCTGCTGATAATTGGGATGGATTCCTTCCTTCATTGCTCTCGTTCACCTCTTTCTGGTACAAAACTACCCTTGCAGAGCTTTCACCCTGCAAAAGCCAAATTATCGTACCATATATTCTTTCGGATTGCAAGCAATTTTTCATATTTTTTATTTTTTTTACGCCCTTCAGGCCGCTCAGGAGACCTCCACCGCTCTGCCGACGCTCAAAAAGTACAAAACCCGCCGCGTCACCGGCCGTTCAAGGACCCGTTCCAGTGCCAGCGTGTAGGCCGAAAGCTGGCCCCGGTACAGCTCTGCCCGTTCGGTCAGTTCCTCCTCCGTGAACACACGATCGGTCTTAAAATCCACCACCGTGAGTCCATCGGGCGTCTCAAACCAGCAGTCCACCACGCCCTGAAGCAGAATTTCATCGCCGCCGACGGACATTCCGTCATAATCCCGGGCATCCATTAAAACCGTGAAGCGGTATTCGCGCTCCATTGCCGCGACCCTACGCATTTCCTCCGCCAGCGGGGATGACAAAAACCGCTCAAGCGCACGGATGTCCACTGCCGCCGCCTGCTCCGGCGTCAGCTTAGCCCGCAGCCGCAGCGCCGCCACCTGCTCCGGCACGTTCGGGTTCCTCAAATCAAGATATTGCAGCACCAGATGCGTGGCGGTTCCCCGCTCCGCCGGGGTGAGGCCCCGATCCTGCTGCCGGAATTTCGGCTGCGACAGCGGGCGGATATAGGGCGTATGCAGCGCGTCCTCCGCGATTTCTTCGTCCAGCGCACGGCCCTTTAGCTGCGTGGCGGTCAGCTTGGCCGGAAGCTGCGTTTCCCGCTGATAGGGATAGCGGTAGTTCAGCACTGCCGGGTCAAATTCCGTATGTCCCGAGGCGTTTTCTGCCTGAAGTATCTCTTTTTTAGGTGCTTCACCGTAGTCATTTGCGTCATGGATAAATACTTGCCACGGACTCGTATCGCCGGTATACAGGCTTTCGACCTCAACGCCTGCTCTTTCCCGCAGCGGCGCCGCCTCCGGGCGGCACAGCAGCGGCAGCAATATCCAGTCCCCGAAGCAGCGGCCCTCGGCCACCGCCTCCGGCAGTGCTGGACAGATCGGAAGAGCACACGTCTGAACTCCAGTCACGGCTACATCTCGTATG
>UQMC01000127.1 GCA_900542115.1 uncultured Oscillibacter sp.
CTCTGGTAAATGCCTTGATATCTGCGGTGTCAGTATAGATGATATACCCGTCAATCGCCATCTTGCGGAGATAGGCGCCATATCTGCGTGTGGGTAGCTGGCTCATTTTCTCGTCTATAAGTCGTTTTTCGTCCTCCGTGACATAGAATTTCATTTGGATATTCCGCTTTCGGTTTGCCATGCGCCGCCTCCGTTCTTCATAAGGGTTTGGGATTATCCCAACAAGCAATTTTGAATTTTCGGGTAAGGGGCCTGAAAATCTCAAAATTCGCAAGCGGGTACTCGCTTGCTGTGCTTGCTGACTACTTCGTACCCCCGTATTTCTCCTTCTACCCATACTACAATCTGAACAGGGCGTTTTGGCCAGATTTCGGAGGACTTTTTCAAAAAAATGTCGCTCCTATCCGTAACCTTTCGCTGCCCACTTCGCCGGACACCTTGTGTTTCTTCGGATATTCGTATACAATGTATCATGTTAAGTATTATCCATGCGGAGGTGCGGTAATGAACGGGATCAAGGACTATATCTCCATTCGGGAGGCGTCTTACCGTTGGGGCGTGTCGGAGCGGCGGGTCAATCAGTATTGCGCCGAGGGGCGGATCCCTGGTGCGTCCCGGTTCGGGCGTTCATGGGCGATCCCGGAAAACGTGGAAAAGCCGTCCGACCCGCGCTTTCAGAAGCAGCACCGCGATTCCGGCAGGACAAGCACCTGACGGACACCCGGCTGCATTTGAAGCATCCGCAAAAAGGAAGTGAACGCTATGACCTGCGACGAGGCTTTGTACCGCCAATATCTGAGCGGCGACGACGAAGGGCTTAATGCCCTGATGAAAAAATACGGCGACCCGCTGACCCTGTATATCGACGGCTATCTGCACGACGTTCACGAGGCGGAGGAGCTGATGCTAGATGTTTTCGCCTATCTGTTCACCAAAAAGCCCCGCATCCGGGACGGCGGCTTCAAGGCGTATCTCTATAAGGCGGCGCGGCACATGGCGCTGCGCCACAAGAGCAAACGAAAGCCGCTGTTCAGCCTCGATGCGCTGACCGGCGAGCCGGAGGGGCGGCTGCTGGCAGAGGAGGTCATACAGACGGAGGAGCGAAACCGCGTCTTGCACTTCTGCATGGATGAAATGAACCCGGACTACCGGGAGGTTTTGTACCTCACCTATTTTGAAGGCATGAGCTACGCGCAGGCGGCGGAGGTCACAGGAAAAACGGTGAAGCAGATCACCAACATGGTGTATCGCGGAAAAGAAAGTCTGCGAAGGCTCTTAGAACGGGAGGGAATCACAAATGCGGAGTCATGAGGAGCGCGTCGCGGAGACAAAGCGGCGCATTGCCAAAATGGAGCGGGAGAAACGGCTGCGGCGCAATACGATCACCATGGCTTCCGCGGTGGCGGCGTGCCTTGTGCTGCTCATCGGCGCGTCCCTCGCCATGCCCGGCATTGCCGCGAAAATCCAGACAGGCGATTATGTGGGCTTTGAAACGGCAGCCAGTATGTACGGCGGCAGCGCGGCTTTGGGCTACATCGTCATCGGACTTTTGGCGTTTTTACTCGGCGTATGCGTAACGGTTCTGTGCTTCCGGCTGCGACAGATGAGCTGTGAAGACGGGCAGAACAGGGAAAGCGAGGATGCGCATGGAGCTGATTGAGAACCTGCTGCAACTGCTGACCACGTTCGTCGGCGCGCTGCTTTCGGGCATATCCTACCGGAAAAGCCGCAGGCAGGCGTACTTTCTGCTGCTGTGCTTCTATGGCTGCTTTGCCCTCGGTGCGCTCTACTGGACGCTGTATCTGCTGCTGTTCGATACCACACCGCGCGTTTTCTATGTGTCGGAGTTCGGCTGGGTGGCCAGCGTAATTTTCCTGCGCATTTTGCAAGCAGCGCTGGCAGGAGCAGATGAGCGCAGCTTCCGCTGCCGCAGGGCATGGCTTGCGCCTGCTTTCGGCGTGCCGCTGCTGGTGTTCTACTGCACCTTCGGGGATATTCTCTCCAACCTGATCTGGTGCGGCATGATGATCGTTCTCTCTTACTGCGCCATTCGGGGGCTGGTCTACGCCAAGGGACAGACAGGCACGGCACGGAATATGCGGTTTTTCCACATCGGCGTGCTGTGCTTTGCCGGTTCGGAATATCTGCTGTGGACGGTGGGCTGCTTTTGGCCGGATACCTCACCGGCAAGCCCCACCTTCTGGTGCGATATGCTGCTGACGCTTGCGATTCTGGGGCTGCTGCCCGCCACGAGAAAGGCGGTGGAAGCGTGACCTACATCGAAAACATCTTCCTCTGCATGGTATCTCCCCTACTGGTGGCTGCCCTGTGCATGGGCAGGCGGCAGCTCCGCTTTTTCCTGTTCTGCATTGCCGGGATGGGGGTGTGTCTGCTCTCGGCCTATATCAACACCTTCCTTGCGGCGGTGTGTCAGGCGGATGCCCTTGCCGCCACGGCGGAGATCGCGCCGGTGGTGGAGGAAACGATGAAGCTGCTGCCGCTGGTGTTTTATCTTCTGGTGTTCGAGCCGGAGGGCGATAAAATCAAGGCCGCCGCAATAACAGTCACTCTCGCCTTTGCCACCTTTGAAAACGTGTGCTATCTCATTCAGAACGGCGCAGACCGCTTTTCCTTCATCTTCTTCCGTGGCTTCGGCACGGGAGCCATGCACGTCCTCTGCGGTTTGATCGTAGGCGGCGGACTTGCGTATGCGTGGCGGCGGACGTGGCTGAAGATCGCAGGCACGTGCGGGCTGCTGGGCGCGGCGATAACATTCCATGCCATATACAATCTGCTCATCGCCTACGGCGGTGCGGCGCAGTACATCGCCTACGCCCTGCCGGTGCTGTTGGTGGCGGCGGGAAGATGGTCTGCATTCCGCTTATCGCGGAGGAAATAACCGAATACCCACTCCCTGAGAGCTGCCTTTTGGCGGCTCTCAAATTTTTTTGAAAAATTTTGCGTTTTGGGTGAGAGTTTTTTCGATTTTTTGTACCTATATAAATGAAGGGGTTTTTAAGCCGCATTTCAATAAATCCAGAGAGAAGGTTCAAACGAAATGTACGATACCGCAAAACGAGTCGCACTCGTCAAGCAGCGGGTGCGGGAAAACACCCGCCGGAGGCAGCGGCGCGGTATATATGGGCTGAGCGCAGCGTGTATGATGCTGTTCGCGGTGATGATGCAGGCGGCGGATGTGTTTGCAGTGCAGGGGCAGACAGCCGCATGGGGGTGTTCGGCGCGATGCTACTGCGGGATGATGCGGGCGGCTCTGTGCTGGTAGGCGTTGTCTGCTTTGCAGCGGCGGTGGTCGTTACCGTGTTTTGCACACGATTGAGAAAAAACAATAAACAGCAGGAACAAACCAAGGAGGATGAGGAAACATGAAGAAAAGATTTTTAGCGGCGCTGCTGAGCCTGTGCATGACGCTCACGCTGCTGCCAACTACGGCGTTTGCAGCGGTGAGCGATTCGATGGGCAACACACCCGAGGAAAATCAGGCGATTTTGGAGCAGCTCTCCGCCTTGACCGGCGATAGTAGCGACCAGGTGCTTTCCATGCTGAACGCTTTGGGGCTGCTGGACGAAGCCGGCAATTTCAAGGTGGATCAAACCATCACGCTGGACAGCCAGGTGTTGACACTGGCGGCTGTCATGGAGCTGCTGGAAAATCCCGCCACGGATCTCACCCGCATAGCCGACGTGGATGGGACTCCGGTGGCGCTGGGCGATTTGAAGACCATGATCCAAATCGAACAGGAGTTGCAGCGGATCAAGGACACCTATTTCTCCGGCAGGGAGTTTACCGGGGAAGCACTGGAGAATCTCAATAGCCTGATGGAGCAGTTGGAGCTGCGGGGCATCAGTTTGCAGTATTCCGCCTCTGCCACAGCGCCTGTGGGCGTTGAGACGGTGGATATGAGCGGCATGATGAGCCAAACGCTGGGGGATCTCGCAACCAACAGCTGGAGCTCCGGGACTTTTACTGTATACGGCGGAAAACCGGTCGGCTTTTCCTACCGCATTCAAAAAGGCCAGCTCAGCGATTATATCACCGATGTGGAGGTCTCGATAGGCGAGACGAGTGGGGTCGCCCAAGGCGACGGGTCCTACAAGCTGACCTATGACGTAGGCTCGACTTTCAGTTTAGGTGGTTGTAAAATCACTGTCAAAGTTACAACCAAAGGAAGTACCCAAGCCTGGCACGATAATTCTTATTCCTATGGTGACCTGCTGGGGATGATTGAATTTTACGATGCGGAAAATCTGGTGTTCTATGACGGCGCCGGTTATGCCGACCACTGTCAGCTCAAGCTAAAAAAGACGGTTGACGCCCCCACAATACAAACATCAATGACCGCGCCGAGTTATGTTGAAGAACTCAAAAATACAACCGTATTATATGATGATTTGTTTATTCCTTTGCTGGCAGAAAGCTACACTGGCGGCAGTGCCGACAATTCGGACTTTATTGCGCTAAGCAATACCATCGGAATTTTGGAGGGTGCCCGCAACTCGGTGTCTTCCAGCAACTCCACCAAATCTTATCAGCCATACCAAATCGACGCCAGCATCGAGTTTAGCTGGAGCGGAGACATAGCTGCCTATAATGGCTCTGCGCCGTATGGCAATTATATTTCTGCAAACCCGATACCCTATGCCCCGTTCTGTCTGACGGAGTACAAGCTCGATGGAACAGCTCTGACGCTCACCACCGACGGAAAGAAAACGGAGAACTGTACGATTAACAATGGCAGTACGGTCAGCATCTCCCTGCAGTCTACCACGCAAAACAGAGGGAATCAACGGTACTGGCTGCCCTTCCGACTGTATATGAAAAGTGTACAGGGC
>UQMC01000128.1 GCA_900542115.1 uncultured Oscillibacter sp.
AGGTTGTCTCACGCACAAATCGGAGTCGTTTCGGCTCCGATTTGTGCTTTTTACCACCGTTCACTCGGCGGGGTTTCCATTGTTTCCGTCCAGCCCTGCCCGCTTTTTTCGTGTTCTGGGTCAAAACTGGGTCAGGCACAATTCTGTAATAGGGATGAGCAAAACTCAATTATTGCGAAATCAAGACACGATATATATGGTTTGAGCGAGCCTTATAGTGCTATTTGTTGTATATCCTTATGCGCAAATCGGAGTTTTGCTCAACCCTATTGTATTAACAAAAGCCTCAGCAAATACTTGATTGCTTGCTCCTTATCACAAATTTTGCATTTCACAGCCGACCACTGCCACACAAGGAACAGTGTATTGCTGTAATGGTCGACAAGCAGTTCATTCAACATATCCTTTTGCTGAGCATCCGGGCAATCCTTGAATATCCGCCGCATCTGGCTGTTCAGAAGAGTCGGTTTTCCTATATGGCAGCTTAGCGGCCTGCCCTGCCATTTGTATGGCTTATCGTTTAGCGCACGGCGAGCCGATGATCGATATCACCGTGCAGGAGTTGTGAGATCACCGCAGCCAGTGGAATAAAAAACACGATGCCAATAATGCCGAACAGCTTTCCGCCCAGCAGGGCGGCCAATAGTGTCCACAATGGTGAGAGACCTACACTGCTGCCGACCACATGGGGATAGATGAACTGATTCTCAATGAACTGCACCATTTGATAAACAATGAAACACAAAATTGCCTTTTCCGGTACAGCCATAAGCGTAAGCAGCACACCGATCAAGCAGGAGGCAAATGCGCCAATATATGGAACAAACGCAAACGCCGCAGTCAGAGCCGCGGTCAGAGCCGCGTAAGGAATGCGGAAGAGCGAAAACGCGAGAAAGATCATTGTGCCGAGGATCAGCACCTCAATGCACTGACCGGAAAAGAACTTTGTATAGGTGTCGTGCGTCAGTTTTGCAACGTGACAGATACGCTCTGCTGTTGGCTTCTTGAAATAAGCGTACAGGAAACTGCGGCACTGTCTGCCAAGCTCACGGCGGCCTAACAACACATAGAACATGATCACGATTGCAAACACAGCGTTTACCGTAACCGTGACGGTTGAGCCTGCCAGGTCAACAACTGAGCCAATCACAGCTCCTGCACCGGTGAAAAGCTTCTCCACTGCCATTTTCCAATTGAATGACGCCGCAAGCTTAGTCAGTTCCGTGGTGTCGATTCCATAACTATTCAGCAGAGCTGCCCAGTTCGGCCAATTTGCCCTTGCCAGTTCAGCAATGCTTTTGACCGACGCAGTCAACTGCGGGATTGCCAATACGCACAGCAAGCATACCAACACCACAACACAGGCCATTGTCAGTGCCAGACTCAGGGCATCAACTGTCTTTTCTTTCAGCCTTGGAAAGATGCCTGTGAGCCGCCGTGCAATGCCAAGCATCGGGACGCTTAGTATGAATGCCAGCAGCAGTCCTGAAAATACGGGTGACAAAATGCTTGTAAAGGTGCGAAAAAAGCCTGCCACAGCATTCAGATTCATCAGCGCCGCAAAAAGCGTCACACCGAAGGCAACTACAAGGATCTGCTGCTTCATCTGCTTATTCATAGATCTATCCCTCCGCCTTTAAGACTTTCACCGGGTTCGAGACGCCCTTTCCATTGTCTCTTTTCGTTCACGATATAAATAATATTGCTCGTTTACCGCCGGATCCATTTCAGAAGCTGAATCACCAGCATAGAGCCAAACGCCAGTCCCACAATGGCACCGACCATGCCAACAGACAGCGGCGCAATTGCGAACAGCGGTTCCAGCGCGGGAACCAGCAGCACCAGCCCCAACAGCAGCGCGCCGATGGCAAAGGCACCCAACAGGGCACGGTTATTCCAGAAGTGGCGGGTCAGCAGCACCGGATGCTGGGATTTGCAGCTAAAGCCGTGGAATAGCCGGCTCAGGCACAGGGTGGCGAAGGCCATGGTCTGCCCAGCAGCGGCGCCGCCGGTGTTCAGCCCCAGATAGAAGGCTGTGACGGTGGCGGCGGCGATGACCAGTCCTTCAATGCCCACGCTGAACAGGAAGGGTTTGGTCAGGATGCCTTCGTTCCGGGGCCGGGGCTTTTCCGACATGACCTCATCGGTATGAGGCTCCAGCCCCAGTGCAATAGCGGGCAAGGAGTCCGTCAGCAGGTTGATGAACAGCAGGTGCACCGCCGCGAAGGGCACGGGCAGTCCCATCAGGGAGGCATAGAGCACCGTCAAAATGCCCGCCGTATTGCCGGAGAGCAGAAACTGAATGGCCCGCTTGATGTTTGCATACACGTTCCGGCCATTCTTCACGGCTTTCACGATGGTGGCAAAGTTATCGTCCGCCAGCACCATACCGGCGGCATCCTTGGCCACCTCCGTTCCCGTGATGCCCATGGCAACGCCGATGTCCGCCTGTTTGAGAGCGGGGGCGTCATTGACACCGTCGCCGGTCATGGCTACCAGATTGCCCCGCTGCTGCCACGCCCGGACGATGCGGATCTTATGCTCCGGGGACACACGGGCGTAGACACTGACCTTCGGCACGAAGTCCTGCAATTCCTCGTCGCTCATGCCGTCGATGACCGCGCCCTCCACGGCCTCCGTACCGTCCCGCAAAATTCCGATCTCACGGGCGATGGCCGCCGCCGTGATCTTGTGGTCGCCGGTGATCATAATAGGACGGATACCGGCGCGGATGCACTCCGCCACCGCCGCCTTGGATTCCTCCCGGGGCGGGTCCATCATGGCGATGAGGCCGAGGAAGGTCAGGCCGTTTTCATCCGATAGGCTGATGGCCGTGCTGTCCACGCTGCGGCAGGCGAAGGCCAGCACCCGCAGGCCCTCGTTGGAAAACTGTTCATTGACCTGTTCGATCCTCGCCCGTTCCTCCGGCGTCACCACGCAGCGGTCCAGCAGCACGTCCGTCGCGCCCTTGGTGACCAGCATCAGGCCACCCGCCAGCTTGTGGACCGTGGACATCATTTTCCGGTCGGAATCGAAGGGGATCTCCGTCAAACGGGGCCAGCGGTTCCGGACGAGATCCTCGTCAAAGCCGTTGGTCTCCCCCAGCCGCACCAGTGCCGTTTCCGTGGGGTCGCCGATCTCCGTATCCCCGCTGATGACCGCATCGCTGCACAGCAGGGCCGTCCGCAGCAGCGGCTCCTGTAACGGGTCCCGGAAGTCCGCGTCCTTGGCGTCGATCACCTCGCCTCCGGTGTAGAGCTTGCGCACCGTCATGCGGTTCTGGGTCAGCGTACCCGTCTTATCCGAGCAGATGACCGACACGCTGCCAAGCCCCTCCACCGCCTGCAAATGGCGGATAATGGCGTTTTCCTTGGCCATTTTCCGGGTGCCGAAGGACAGCACGATAGTCACGATGGAGCTGAGGGCCTCGGGGATGGCCGCCACCGCCAGCGCCACGGCAAAGAGGAAGGCGTTCATCACGTTTTCGTGCCGCCACAGCACACTGACGCCAAACAGCACCGCGCAGATCACCAGAATGATGATCGACAGCTTTCTGCCGAACTGGTCCAGACTGACCTGAAGCGGTGTTTTCCGCTCCTCCGTGTTTTTCAGAAGCTGGGCGATCTTGCCCATTTCCGTGTCCATGCCGGTGGCCGTCACCAGAAAGCGGCCCCGCCCATAGGTGACGAAGCTGCCGGAGAACACCATGTTCTTCCGGTCGCCCAAGGCCGTTTCCCCACTGAGCGGCTCCGTATCCTTTTCCACCGGCAGGCTCTCGCCGGTAAGGGCGCTCTCCGCGCACTTCAGACTGGCACATTCCAACAGGCGTCCGTCGGCACAGACGGAATCTCCCGCCTCCAATATGACCACATCACCGGGGACCACCTCCCAGCCGGGGATCTGTACGATCTGACCGTCCCGCAGTACCTTGGCGGTGGGGGCGGACATCTGTTTCAAACTGTCCAGCGAGGCGGCTGCCTTGACGGTCTGAACGGTGCCCAGAATTGCATTCATGGTGATGACCGCCAAAATGACGATCATGCTCTCCGCATCCCCCATGCAGGCGGAGATAACGGCGGCCAGAATGAGGATCAACACCAGAAAATCCGCAAACTGCCCCAGAAAAATCTGCAAAACGCTCTTTTGCTTACCGGCGTGCAGTTCATTGGCGCCGTATTTTGCCAAACGCTCCGCCGCGTCTTCCTGAGATAAACCGGCCTCCCGGCAGTCCAGCTCCCGGAACAGCTCCACGCGGGACTGTTCCCAAATTTGTTTTTCCTGCTTCATGCTTACGTCTCCTTTCGGCGGACGCAAAAAAGGCGAGCCCTTTTGCGTCAATGCCTTCACATTGATACAAAAGTCTCGCCATTTCAATCCGCAGCGGGGCCAAGCGGCCCGTACTGACGCCAACGGATACACAAAGCTGTGCAAGCTACTCCCTTTTAAACGAAGGATACACCATTCTTTTCACATTGTCAAGAAGGACGCCTGCTAAAGGACGTTAAGAATTTTACCTGTACAGATTCTTACAGGTGGAAGTATTTTTCAGCTTTTGATTTTCTCCTAGCATCAGCAAGGTCAGACTTCCGTCCAGCATGGTTTCCGGCGAGATGTTTACATCGGTTTTGCCGTGCACACCTCCTTGAAAGGATAGTACTCTCAATTTCCCGTACAGTATAGCACGGTGTTGGCGATATGTCTGCACAGCCGTAAAACTTATTTCATATAAAAGAGATGAGCAAAACGGACGGAAGGAGCAGCCCGCAAACAGGCAAATGGAAA
>UQMC01000129.1 GCA_900542115.1 uncultured Oscillibacter sp.
ACAACAATCGGCTCTGCCGTATTCTTTTCAAGTGCGCGGTGGAGCTGAATATGCTCTGTCACACCATCGCCGCCCACTTCCGTACCGATCCCATCCACACGCGGGAGCTGCGGGCCTACGCCGTGGATGAGGTGAAGCGCACCAACGGTCAGGTGAGTTTTGAAAACGCGGTGCGGAGCCAGCGGCGCATAGAGCCGGATGACGCATGGCCCGGATCGTACTGATCTCCCCCTACCTCAAGGGCGGACAGAATGCCGCAAAGCTGGCCCATCGTACCCTCTATGTCGCCACCCGTCCCGGCGTAGAGCTGCTGGCGGATGAGCGCAGTACACTCCCCGCTACAAAAAAGCAGCGGGATTTTATCACACGGCTGCTGAAGTCCTTCCCATCCTGCTGGGAACTCATTGAGTACGAGGAATATCTGGATCACCCCACTCAGGGCAGCGCCTCCGCATTCATCCAGCAGGTGCGGGAAGACTACATGGAGGCGCTGGATCAAAAGGAAAATTTCATCGACTACATCTCTCACCGTCCTGGCGTCCAGAAAGATGGCGAGCACGGTCTGTGGGACGCTCACGGTAAGGTACAAAATCTCGCGCAGGCGGTACGGGAGGTGGCGGAGCATTCGGGAAATGTGTGGACGCCGGTGATCGCGCTGCGCCGTGAGGACGCAGAGCGGCTGGGCTACGACAGCGCAGAAAACTGGCAGGCTCTGGTGAACGCCTCCGTCTGTGACATCGCCGCGGCATATAAGATCCAGCCGGACAACCTGCGCTGGTATGCCGCCTTCCACCAAAAGCCGAATCAGGTACACATCCACATGATCCTCTTCTCCGCGGACCCAAAGGAAGGGTATCTCACCAAGGAGGGCATCCGGCAGGTGAAGTCCGTCTTCGCCAGACGGATCTACCACGCAGATCGGATGCACATCTACCAGCAAAAGGACATCGCGCGTCAGGAGCTCCAGACGCAGACCCGCAAGGCCATGGTGGAATGCATCGCACAACTGAAACATGGTGCAGTGGATAACCCGCGGCTGGAGCAGCTCACCGAGGAGTTGGCAGAGCGTCTGCTGACGGTCAAGGGCCGAAAGGTCTACGGCTACCTACCGCCAAGGGTCAAGGCCATCGTGGATGCCATCGTGGAGGAACTGGCGAA
This sequence comes from uncultured Oscillibacter sp., assembly GCA_900542115.1. GTDB lineage: Bacteria > Bacillota > Clostridia > Oscillospirales > Oscillospiraceae > Oscillibacter > Oscillibacter faecalis_A. The sequence continues at coordinate 1,159 of UQMC01000129.1, forward strand.
GGACGAGCGGGTGTCCGCCGCCTACGAAACGTGGCAGACGCTCTACGAGCAGGTGTGCCTGGACTACGATCAGCGGCCGCCCAAGCGGTTGCCGCTCTCCCGGCAAAAGGAGTTCCGGAGTGTCCGCAACATGGTCATTCAGGAAACACTGCAATGGATAGCAGAGCGGCAGCGGTACGCGGATGTGCGGAGAACACCTTCCGCGCAGGAAGGACCTATCATCAAAAAGAATGCCGCAGAAGCCGCACCAAAGAACTCTGAGGTCACGGCATCTCTCGCGTCGGCGCAGCCCAAATCTGACCGTGCGGCCAGCGCCACATCGGAAGATACCGACTCCGCTGACGCTGCCGCCTCCAAAGATACCGCGCCGCCCGTGGGCGAAATGACTCCGACGCACTCAGAATCCGGTCAAGCAGGGAAAACCGCACCGGCAGGAGCAGAGTACCATGCTCCCACGGTGGGCGAGACTGTCGTGCGGATGCTGCATCACATGAGCGGAATTTTTGAGGACAACAGCAAAGCGGATCAGATCCACCGAGGGTTGCAGATCGACCGCAAGCGCCGTCAGGAATTGCGGCGCAAGCGGCTGGCGATGGGACACAAGCCGGATGACCACGAGGAACAGACGTTCAGATAGCGCAAAGCAGAATTTGGAAAGGAAATATCATGAGCAAATATATTTATTTCACGCCGGAGGAAAAGGCGCGGGCGCAAAACACAGACCTCGTGTCGCTGCTGCGCGCCCAGGGGGAACGCCCCGTGCGCTCCGGCCGGGAGTTCCGCACGCCCAACGATCCCAGCATCACCGTCCGGGGCAACAAATGGTTCGACCACTCCAAACGCGAGGGCGGCTATGCCGTCAGCTTCGTGCAACGCTATTACCGTCTCCCTTATCAGGAGGCGGTTTTGCTTTTGCTGGGCAGAAAGAATGGAAAATCGTATGAGCAGGCAAAGCCCGCAAAGGAGGCTCCGAAGCCCTTCGCGCTGCCGGAGCCTTACGGAACCATGCGGCGTATGTACGCCTACCTCATGCGCCAGCGGCACATCGACCGGGAGGTCATCTCCTATTTCGTACATGAAAAGCTGCTCTACGAGGACAAGCATCACAACTGCGTTTTCGTGGGGCTGGATGGCAGCGGCGAAGCAAAGCACGCCCACATCCGCAGTACCAACAGCGAGGGACGGATGTTCCGCATGAACATCGAGGGCAGCGCCAGCGAGCACTGCTTTCATAAGGACGGCACGGACAAGTCCCTCTATGTGTTCGAGGCCCCCATCGATCTCCTGTCCCACATCACCCTCTACCCCTACGGCTGGCAGGAGCACAGCTACGTCGCCTGCTGCGGGACATCCATCCAGCCGGTGCTGGAACGGCTGCGGCAGAATCCCAAGCTGGACACGGTGTACCTCTGCCTCGACAACGATGACGCGGGCAATGACGCTTCCGACCGCATGACGGATACGCTGGAGGACATGGGCTTGGAGGTGGAGCGGCTCTGTCCGGTACGCAAGGACTGGAACGACGACCTCCGCGCCAAATTTGAGAAAAAGGAGAACCTACCATGAACGGGGATACCTGGATCTTCCTCGCCCTCTGCGGCGCTCTGCTGGTGTTTTTGCTCATGGCATCCTTCCTCTCCAAGAGCTACTCCCTTGACCGCATCAAGAGCAAGACGGTGGGCGACGGTCAGCACGGCACGGCGCGGTGGGCGACGCCCAAGGAGATCAGCAAGACCTATCACACCGTACCCTTCCGCCCCCGCCGCTGGCGCAAGGGGAAGGAGCTGCCCACGGAGCAGGGGCTCATCCTCGGCAGCGTGGGCGGCGGCAAGCGTAAAAGCAAGGCGGGAATTCTGCTGAAGACCTCCCGCAAGCTGCTGGAAAAGCTGCGCCGTCCTGTGGCGGGAAAGCAGAAACGGAAACCGAAGAAAAAATCAAAGGTGCTTTCAAAAGTCAAAAAGATGATCGAGGAGCAGGGGGATATCCGGGCGCTGGTGGACAGCGACGACATCCACTGTCTGATGATTGGCGCCTCCGGCGTGGGCAAGACGGCGTTTTTCTTGTACCCCAATCTGGAATACGCCTGTGCCTGCGGCATGAGCTTTCTGGCGTTGGATACCAAGGGGGATCTGGCGCGGAACTACGGCGCCATCGCCTCCCGGTACTACGGCTACCGGGTATCCGTCATCGACCTGCGGAATCCCACCCGCTCAGATGGCTTCAACTTCCTGACGTTAATGAATCACTACATGGATCTGGCGAGAGCAGATCCGTCCAATTTGGCGGCGCGAGCCAAGGCGGAGAAGTACGCCAAGATCCTTGCCAAAACCATCATCAGCCCGGACGGTGACGCCTCCCAATATGGTGATAACGCCTACTTCTATGACAGCGCCGAGGGATTGCTGGCGGCCGTTGTGCTGCTGCTGGCGGAATTCGTGCCGTCAAAGGACGGAGAGCCGGAAAAGCGGCATATCGTGTCGGCCTTCAAGCTGGTGCAGGATCTGCTGGCGATGCCGAGCTCACGGGGCAGAAACGGTTTTCAACTGCTGGTGGACATTCTGCCGCCGGAGCATAAGGCACGGTGGCTGGCGGGCGCGGCGCTGACAGCGGCGGATCAGGCGATGGCCTCGGTCATGTCCACCGTCCTCTCCCGCCTGAACGCCTTTCTGGATACGGAGTTGGAGCAGGTCATCTGCTACGACAGCCCCATCAACGCGGAGATGTTCGCCTCGGAGAAGTGCGCCATTTTTCTCATCCTGCCGGAAGAAGACCCCGCCAAGAACTTCATTGCGGGCCTTATGATCCAGAACCTCTCTCGCGAGCTGTTCTCCGTGGCGGATGAGCATGACGGCAGACTCAAGAACCGCGTGGTGCTGTTCTGCGATGAGCTGGGCACCATGCCGCCCTTCGACATCCTGCCCCTGTTCAGTGCGGGCCGCTCCCGCGGGCTGACGCTGGTGCCCATCATCCAGAGCCTTGCCCAACTGGAAAAGAACTACGGAAAAGAGGGCGCGGAAATTATATGTGACAACTGCCAGGACACCATCTTCGGTGGCTTTTCGCCCCAGAGCAAAACCGCCGAAGCACTCTCCGCCGCCCTTGGCAGCCGCACGGTGCTCTCCGGCTCCGTCAGCCAGGGCAAGGAGAGCAGCCAGTCCTTGCAGATGATGGAGCGCCCGCTCATGACGCCAGACGAATTGAAGTCCATCCCCAAGGGCGAATTTGTGGTGATGAAAACAGGAACACATCCCATGCGGACGAGACTGCGCCTGTTTTTGGATTGGGGCATCACCTTCGATCCCGATGGGTACCGGATGCCGGAGCGGGCGGCCAGAAAAATCTCCTATGTGAACCGCGACGAGCTGGCCCGCAATATTCAGAACCGCCGCGAAAACAGCCCTTACAACACGGAGGATAGCAAATGAGCAAATTTAACTTTATTTACGCCGAGGATCTGAGCCACCGGGAAAAGACGGTCTACATCTACCTCCGGGATCGCGCGGATGCCTCCGGCGTCTGCTGGCCGGGGATCAAGACCATCGCCGGTGAGTTGGGCCTCTCACCAGATCGGAAGAGCGTCGTGTAGGGAAAGAGTGTAGATCTCGGTGGTCGCC
>UQMC01000130.1 GCA_900542115.1 uncultured Oscillibacter sp.
ATCTAAAACGTAAACGATGCTGCAAGGCTCACTATGAGGTTCATTCGTTCTTCCTCCTAAGAATCTCATATTGGTTTTCTTTCAGCATCGTTTACGTTTTTAGGATATGGTCAAGTCGGTCAAAGCAGCCCCGGACTGCCGGGGTCATCAGGTTGATGAGCACACCGTCCAGCAAGGCAAAGATCACCGTGCCCTCCCGCACCACGCCCAGCCCCAGACCGGCCCGCCAGCAAATCAGCAGAGCAAAAATCACATAGGCAAAATCCAAAAATATCTTGCAGGTACCATAGCGCATACGGACCCGCTCCGCTACCAGCGCACAGAACGCCTCGGCGGGATAGTTGGTGAAGTTGCAGTTTTTGGTAATGGTAAAGCCCAGACTGATCAGCCCCATTCCGCACAAGAAGCAAAGCATCTGCTGGAGATACCCTTGGGGAGCAAGGTGCTGGAACGGCGCAAAGCGGTAGCGGAAAAAGTTCAGCAGAACGCCGTGAGCCAAAATGGGAAGCAGTTGGAAGCAGCGCTCCCACTTGAACTTGCTCCGCAGCATGAGAATCTGGAGCAAAAAGAACACGCCGTACAGGTAAATGCTGGCGGTCCCCACCTTGATTCCGGCGGCGCCCGCAATAGCGGAGGCCGCCGCCGTGGAGGTGGTCTGCCCCAGTCCCGCGATAATGCCCAATGTGACGCCTGCGCACAAAACTGTGACGCCTGCCAGCATTTCCACCGCATGAATCAATCGTTGTTTCCTCTGAACAGACACGGAGAGCCTCCTTGTTATAAGGATGCCGGGGCTACTGGGATCAAACCAGCGGCCCCGGCAAAGCAATTATTATGGTAAAGCAGATTAGAAGCCGATGGCAATGGCCACGCCCATGGAAACGAACGCGAACAAGAAATAGATGGCCATCAAGGGCAGGAAGAACTTGTACCACTTCTGGACAGGCACCTTGGCATAGTTCAGGAAAATCATCAGGGTGCCGTAGCTGAACCAGAACATATTGGTGATGCCATCGCCGAACTGATAGGCCAGAACAGCGGTCTGGCTGGTGAGGCCCAGCTCCATAGCGATGGGAACGATGATGGGAGCCAGCAGAGCGCCCTTGCCGGAGCCGGAGGGGATCAGGCCGTTGATGAAGGACACCAGAATTACGATGCCGATAGCGGCGGCCAGCGGGGGCAGGCCCTTCAGCAGCTGCGTGGCGTTATAAACGATGGTGGCGTTGATGTTGGCGGAGTTCATGACCCAGTACACGCCACGAGCGAAGCCGATCACCAGCGCGCCGCCCACAGCGCCGCCGGCGCCCTTAACAAAGGAGTTTGCAATCTCAGAGGGATGCAGCTTACCTACGATGCCAGAGAACAGCGCGGAAGCCAAGAAAACGGCGGATACGTCATCAATGCCCCACTTCACGCCGCCGAAGCCCTTCTGCATACCGATGACGGTCATAATCATAGCGGCCAAAATGCTCAGCAGCACCGCCACGTGGCGGCCGGTAACGGTGACGTCCTTGCTGGTGTCCAGCACCAGATCGGAGACGTCTACGCCGTGGACTAAACTCTTTGCGGGGTCCTTGGCGATACGGTTGGCATACACCACGGTGTAGGCCACGCCGATGATGGTCATGATAGCCCACAGCACGGCGCGGAAGCCCAAGCCTACGAACACGTCGCTGTCAGCGGACAGCAGGCCCATGTTCTGCAAAATGCCGTTGCACACGCCTACGGTGTAGAGATTGGTAGGGCCGGTAACGAAACCGCCCATCAGTCCGATGATCAGCACGGCACAGGCCACGATGCCGTCATATCCCAGTGCCAGGATCATAGCCACCACCAGGGGTGCGAAGGGGATCAGGGTCTCGATCCAGCCCAGGAAGCCGCCGATGACGGAAAACAGCACCATCAAGGCGATCAGCAGGAACGTGCGGGAGCCAGAGCCGAATTTATGGACCATCTTGGTGATGCTGGAGTCAATGGCGCCGGTGCTCTTGTAGATCTCCAGCGCACCGCCGATCACCAGCACCAGGATCACCAGATTGGAGGTATCCTTGATGCCCATGGGCACGGCCCGGAACAGGTTGAATACATTGTTAAAGTTAAAGGCGTTCTTGGGCAGAGCGGTATAAACGCCGTCTACCAGGGTACCGGGGGTAATGATGAACGTGAACAGCCACGCCACAACAACTACCGCGAAAATCAGGACAAAGGGGTTTAGGTTTAAGGGTTTCTTCTGTTTCATAGGTTTCTTCTCCTCTCCAAATATCAAAGCTGCGTAAAGCAGGGATTCCCTATGGGCGCAGAAAGCCCGGACGCTTACTTAGGCTCGTTGGCCAGGGTCTGAACTGCCGCCAGATAGCCTACGGTGCCCTCCTCCATCATGGCAATGTCGATGCTGTCCCGGGTGGTATGGCACAGCTTGATCTCTGCCGGAGAATAGCCCAGACACTTGACGCCCTTGGCGGCATAGTGGCCGGTGTCGGTGGCGAAGGCCCAGGGCTTGGTCTGAATCTCGCGGCCCACGGCGTCCTCAATGGCGGCCTTGACCTTCTGGATATAGTCGGCGTCAGCGCTGGCGACGAAGGGATTCTCACCCTGATAGCCGCGTCCCTCCACGCCGGTATAGGTAGTCAGGGGGAAGTAGAGCAGCTCCGCCTTAGCGGTGACGCCGTCCACATGGCAGTTTGCGATGGCAGCTTCCAGCTTTCGCTGGACTTCCTCCGGGGTATCGTCCCCGCTCTGGCGGTAGTCCACATAGAGCACGATCTCATTGGGGATGATATTGGTGCCCTCCTCAGAGGAGGTGATGCGGGTGCAGGACATAGTGGAGCTGCCGAACAGTCCGTCGCTGCCCATGGGGACCTTTTGCAGTTCCGGCAGCAACTGGGCCAGAAAATCGAAGGGATTGTGGCCCACATGGGGAATAGAAGCGTGGCAGGACTTGCCGGTAATGGTGATGACGCCGCAGCAGCGGCCTCGGCTACCGATGGCAATGTCATTCTCCGTAGCCTCACCTACGATGGCGTAATCCGTCAGCATTCGGTTCTCCTGGGTGTGGACCATAGCGCCGTAGCCGGCGATCTCCTCGGAGATCACAGCGGCGGTGATGATGTCACCCTTGGGCAGCAGGCCGGCTTCCTTCAGCAGAAAGGGAACATAGATCTGAATGGCCATGGTGCCTTTGGTATCGGAGGCGCCCCGGCCCCAGACCCGGCCCTCGGCGATCGCGCCGCTGTAGGGGGGGTAAGGCCACAGGCTCTCATCACCCTCGTAGACCACATCCATGTGGCAGTTGAGCATCACAGAGCTGCCGCCGCCGGTACCCTTCATGGTGCCGAACACGTTGCCATAGCGGTCCACCTCCACCTTGTCGTAGCCCAATTCCTTCATCTTCTCCTGCACATAAGCGGCCACTTCGCCCTCGTGCAGAGATTGGGAGTTGCGCTGGATCAGCTCCGAAGCGGTATGGACAATGTCGTCCTTGTACTTCGCGGCGATCGTTTTCAATACCTCGTTCATAGCTTCCTCACTTTTCATGTTTTATGAAGACCAGCTGCCGTGGGAATTGTGTCCCGCAGCAGCCGGAGATCATGCAATAGAACGCTTAGACCTTCTCCAGCGCCTCATCCAATTCGGCGATGATGTCCTCCGCATCCTCCAGACCAATGGAGAATCGCAGCTGCCCCATGGAGATGCCTGCGGCCTTCATATCCTCAGGGCTGTAGGCTCGGTGGGAAGTCTTGGCCGGATAGGAGATCGTGGTGGCAAAGCTGGCCAGGCTGGGCACAAACTTAATCGTGGAGCACTCACGGATTAAGGCGCTGGCCCCCTGCTCGCCGCCGGCAATATCGGCACTGAGCATACCGCCGCAGCGGCCGTCCACAAACAGCTTGGCGGCCAGTCCATGCGAGGGAGAGGATTCCAGACCGGGATAGTAAACCTTCTCAACCTTGGGATGGCCCTCTAAAAACCGCGCCACCTTCAAAGCGTTTTTAGAGTGCTGCTCCATTCGCAGATCCAAGGTCCGCAGACTCCGGCACAGCAGCCACGCCTCCATGGGACCCATAATGGCACCGTACAGCGTGAAGCAGCGGTGGATCTGGGCAATGTTTTCCTTGTCGGACACCACCGCGCCGCCGATCAAATCGCTGTGACCGCCCAAATACTTCGTGGCGCTGTAGACCACAATATCGGCGCCCATGCTCAATGGCCGGGCCACGGCGGCGGTGGCGAAGGTATTGTCTACCACGAGCTTGCAGCCGTGGGCGTGGGCGATCCCGGCAATGGCGGGCAGGTCATTCACTTCCATCAAGGGATTGCTGATGGTCTCAGTGTAGACCACCTTGGTATTGGGGCGGATAGCAACCTCCACCTTGGCTGGGTCATCAAACTCCACAAAGGTGACCTCCACGCCAAAGCGGGGCAGTTCATGCTTAAAATAATCATATACGCCGCCATATAGGACTGGTGAGGAAACAATATGGTCACCGGCCTGCACATTGGCAATAATGGCATTGATGATCGCCGCCATGCCTGAGGAAAACACCAGCGCACCATCAGCCCCCTCAGCTGCCGCCAGCATTTCTTCCGCGGCATCCGTACTGGGATTGGTCATTCTGGAGTACACATAGCCATCGGCCTCTCCTGCATAAACAGCATCCAGAGAGGGCACGTCATCAAACGTGAACACACTGCTCATATAGATAGGCAGCACCTTTGGAACAGAAACACTGGATTGAATTTTCTTCGCCA
>UQMC01000131.1 GCA_900542115.1 uncultured Oscillibacter sp.
GGTGTCAACACGATTTTTATTTATATCTCGAAAAGCTCTTAAAAACTCCGATTTTCTAACGATAGCTCTCAAATTCTGAAAATCGATTTTTAAAAATGCCGCGAGGGGCGTTTAGGCCCTCCGCGGCAGACGGAGCTATGTAGTTCTACAGCACCCACTGCGTCAAAAGCAGCAGGACGAAGCCCGGCAGTCCTAAAATGCCGATGACCAGCGCGTTGAAGGCGTTGAGTCCCAGCGTGATGCCGGTGAGAGCGGCGGTGGCGCGGACGCACCAGAGCGCCGCAAAGCCGAGGGCGGTGTTTCCGAGGAGCCTGAGGGCCAGCCGCAGCGGCGCGCGGAGGACCCGCAGCAGCGTGATGAGAAAAAAGGCCAGCAGCAGACCGGCAATGATCTTCTGGTTCAGGTCCATAGGGCGCCTCCTCTGACGCTGCCCGCCGCCTCCGGCTCCTGCGCCTTCAGGACACGGAGATAGTAGTCGCAGCGGGCCTTGGCGGCACTGATGCGGTAAATGCAGGCCTCCACCAGCTCCGGGGCGGTAGCCTGATCGAACTGCCGGTAGGCCAGCGCCAGCTCGCTCTGGGCGTCTCTCAGCTCGGCGCGCAGGGCTGCCAGCTCCGGGGCAGGGGCGGATTTTCTGGACTGTTTCATTGCGATCCCTCCATACATCCATGTTACGGAGAGTTTGGACAAATATGCCAATATTCATACGGGAGTGTGCAAAAATGACCATGCCGAAAGAGGAATTTTATATGTGGGAGGCACTAACGCTGGCCCGGGAGGCCGCAGCGGCGGGGGAGGTACCGGTGGGGTGCGTCATCGTCCGGGATGGAGCCATTATCGGCCGAGGGCGGAACCGCCGGGAGGAAAAGCAGGCGGTCAGCTCCCATGCGGAGCTGGAGGCTATGGCACAGGCCAACGCGGCTGTCAGCTCATGGCGGCTGGAGGGCTGTGAGCTGTATGTCACGCTGGAGCCGTGCCCCATGTGCGCCGGGGCCATTCTCAATGCCCGCATAACCCGGGTCTACTACGGTGCGCGGGACAGCGCCTTCGGCGCCTGCGGCGGTGTGACGAACCTTTTCATGGAGCAGTTCCCCAACCGGCCCGCGCTGGTGGGGGGGATTCTGGCGGAGGAGTGTCAGGCGGTGCTGGCGGATTTCTTTAATGGTCTGCGGCAAAAGCGGCAGGGCGAGGAAAAAAGCGGTGCTCCTGAATTGATTTAATACTTTTGTAAGACTTTTTTGGAAATGACAAGGGATTTATGGCTATACTGTGAAAGTACTGTGAAGCATGACAAAAAGGCATAAAAAATCAGCGGCTCGGATGGCTCCGGGCCGCTGATCTTTTTCGGCTGTCATATGCTCAACATGGCGGCACCGTTAACGATGATCTGTGCCTCATCTGGGTGGACATCATTCCATGCATCCTTGAACGTCCACGCGTTGAAACGGAAATCCGGCAGACTGGGAAAGGGGATCAGCTCGCCCAACTCGCTTAGCACGTTACACACGGCCAGCGCGGACGCGCGGGAGATCGGGAGAAAATACAAGCGCTGGATCTCGCGCATGATGGCGTTGTGTGCGTCCTGTTCCGGGGTGGTGGACATTAGTGGGGTCGGAAATGCAAGGGTGTCCGCCTCCGGCTCTGCATGCTTGCGCTCCACCTCCGCCACGATGTCGGCAGTGTTTCCGCCCAGCATATACAGGTAGCCACTCGCAGCGGCGCCATATTGGGCCTTGTAGCTGTCCATCAGATTAGCCATTGTTCCGGGTCTCCTCTCTGTGATCTCTCAAGTATTTTTCGGCCTGCTCCGCCATGTGGGAGCAGCGCCAGCCCTCCGGGGTGGTTAGCCCGCAGTTGCCGCAGTTACCGCAGCGGCGGTACTCGCCCAGAATTGCGGCGGCGTGGGCCGCGTCTCGGATATAGTAGTTTGCCATGGCAATCAGTCCTTTCTCCGGCGGGGGCCGGTCTGTAAGTTGATGGTAACATGGTCCGCGCGACTTGTCAACGCTCCCAGCTGCGCTTGTCGGTGTCCTGCATGGTCTCAATGCCGGGGCGCTGGTGCTTGAGTTCCGCAAATCGGGCAAAGGCTTTCCGGCGCTCCGTGCCGAAATATTTCTCGTCCAAAACGCGCTCCGTGGTTCCGTCCTCATAGGTGCGAACGATCCGCACAAAGTAGATTACCGGCTTGCCCCTGTAACCGGGGTCACGGGTCAGCTCCAGCCGGTCACGGTAGGCGGCAGTGGCAAGGGCGGCGTATCGCTCCGCCAGGGCTGCGCGGTACTCGGTCAGCTGGTCGATCAGCTCGTTACACCGGGCAATCATCCGGGCGGCGCTGTCATCGTGGGCCTTGATACGGTCGGTGGTCAGGGCGTCGGGCCGGAGCAGATAGGCGGTCAGCCGTATTTCCGCCTCCCGGCTGGGGCGGCCGTAGCGCTGGAATAGATCAAGATAGCTCATTGGGTAGCCTCCTCATAGCTCACGCTGTAAAAAACACAATCATCGTGCTGCCCTATTAGCCACTCTTCAAGTTCGTATTGCTTTTCGCATTCTTTGTTGTAGTTTCCGCCCTCGCTATATGGGAATTTCTTTTCAATTCTCGTTCCGTCTGCATACTCTGCAACTGCAATCCACATAAATTTGCCTTTCTGCCCTCGTTACCTCCGGGGCGGGCGGTGGTGTCAGTCGGCCAAATGTAACCAGCGGTGGGTGGCTTCCTCGTCGATGGAGTTGATGCATCCGCTTCTGTAAAGTTCCTCGGCGGCTTCCTTCAGCGTCATTTTGCCGCTTAAAACATCGTCGCGTAGGCTATCGAAAATATTTTTGATCTGGATCATGGTTCATTCTCCTTTCAGTGGGTGGCGCGCCCCGGTCAAGCCGGGAGCGCGTCGGAGGTGGCAGCGGAGCGGGCAAAGGTGGTGCTGCCGTACTTACTGCGGATCTCTGCCATGGTCTTGGTGCCCTTGTGCCAGCGCTGGCCTTCCTCGGCGAAATGCCAACTCCATAGCTTCTTAGTGGAGGACCAGCGGCACCCGGCAGCCTTCAGGGCTTCCTTGTGCTCCTTGGTGTTGCCGCCGATCCAGAGCCATCGACCGCATAATTCAATTTCGAGGCCGTCCAGCTTCAGCAGAGCCGCGATGATGGCGATGAAGTCGCCGGCGCTCTCGGTGGTGGCGTGGGTCCGTCCGGTGGTGTCCTCGGCGGCCTGCTCGTTCTGGCTGCGCTTCAGGACTTCAAACCGGGCGGAATACTCGGCGTTGATGGCCTGCATGGTGGCGGTGTCTCCGCCCATGTCGGGGTGGTTCTTCATGGCGGCGGCCTTGTAAGCCTTCTTCAGTTCGTCGAGGTTGCGGCAGTTGATAAAGTAAGTAGTCATTTTGTGATCCTCCTAAAATTTTTTGTCGTGATTGCGGTTAGTGGGTTAGCGGATGGGGCGGGAACCTTCGGCGCCCTGCTCCCAGATCTCGACGGTGTAGCCGCGCCGCTTGAGCTGTTGTGCGAGGGCCTGCGCTGCATCAATGGTGCTGCGGTAGCTGATGGCGGGAGTAGTCTTGCAATAGATAATCATGTATTTCATGGTGTTGTCCTTTCTGGTCTGTCGGCCTGTCCGATTTTGTCGTGTTTGCTTTTGTTACCTGAATTATAAGGCGGACTGATACGAGCTGTCAAGGGGGTTTTCACAAATTCGTGCAGGTTTGGCAGGTTCGCACAGTATCAGGCGGACTTTTTTGTGCAAGTTGTCAGGCTGACTTATACGCGCATATGCGATATAATAAGACGCAAAAGGAGGTGTAGCCATTGGAGCGCAAGACATTGAGGACCAGCGACGCCCAGCGCCGCGCCTCTCTCAAATGGGAGCACGCGAACAATGAGAAAATCACAATCAAGCTGAGGACCGGCACCGACCCCAGCAAGGCACAGATCAGAGCGGCAGCAGCCGCCGCAGGCCAGAGCGTCAACGCCTGGATCATTGAGGCCATCCGGGATAAGCTGTAACGAGCACCAGAGCGTCGAGGGATAACACCCCCGGCGCTTTTCTCTTTGTGTGGGGCGGGGCGGCAGCAGCAGCGGCAGAGGGAGAGAGGGAGAAGGAGGGGGGACTATAGGGGGGAGAATAAGAGAGTGAGAGTGTTACAAGCGTCTAATAAGCGTTAGATGCTTAGTATTAGCGTCTAATACTTAGCACACCCCCCCAAAAGAGATATATATATATTCTCTGGGTATAGATATAAACGTGAGCAAAACGGAGTATTTGCGAGGTATTCGAAGCTATTGCAAGGTAGACCGCAAATGGGGCGGGGCTGGCGGTGGGCTGGTGGCTGGCGGCGGCTGATGGGGGGGCAATTCGGCGGGGGCGATTCGCTTTTCCGGTGAGATTTAAGGGGCAGTTAAATATTTTCGTTGCGGCTGCTGGGCTTCGGCTGCTGCTGCGTCGTTTCTGTGCAGTTTTTCTCCCGGTTCAGGCTATTCCGGTCACGGCTCCGGCTGGGAGGCTGATGCCATGAGACAGGGCCGGGGCTTCACCGGCTGGAGATCGGAAGAGCGTCGTGTAGGGAAAGAGTGTAG
>UQMC01000132.1 GCA_900542115.1 uncultured Oscillibacter sp.
CTTGCTCCGATTTTAACCCGGAGCTCTTGATTTGTAAAGAAAATCAAATTTATATACGGAGGAAATGTTCCATGTCCACTTTTATGGCCAACAAGGCCAACATCGAGCGCAAGTGGTACATCCTGGACGCCGCCGGTAAGCCTCTTGGCAAGACCGCCGTCCGGGCTGCCGATTTGCTGCGCGGCAAGACCAAGGTTACCTACACCCCCAACGCCGACTGCGGTGACAACGTCATCATCATCAACGCCGGTCAGGCCGTTCTCACTGGCAAGAAGCCCGAGCAGAAGATCTATCGGACTCACTCCGGCTGGATCGGCGGTCTGAAGGAGACCAAGTACCGCATCCTGATGGCAGAGAAGCCCGAGACCGCCATGCGCGTGGCTGTCCGCGGCATGATGCCCCGGAACACCGTCTGCAAGGATTCTCTCAAGCGCCTGCACATCTACGCTGACGCCAACTATGAGCAGCAGGCTCAGAAGCCCATCGTGCTGGAGTAAGGAGGAGTAAGAGAATGTATCAGTCTAAGAAGCCTTATCTGTATGGCACCGGCCGCCGCAAGTCCTCCGTGGCCCGCGTGCATCTGTTCCCCAACGGTACCGGCGCGATCACCATCAATGGCCGTGACATCGACGAGTATTTCGGTCTGGAGACTCTGAAGATGGTCGTCCGTCAGCCTCTGGAGGCTACCGGCAACACCGGCAAGATGGACATTGTGGCTACCGTCACCGGCGGCGGCGTGTCCGGTCAGGCCGGCGCTCTGCGTCACGGTGTGGCCCGCGCTCTGCTGCTGGCCAGCGAGGATAACCGCGCCATTTTGAAGAAGGCCGGTTTCCTGACCCGCGATCCTCGTATGAAGGAGCGCAAGAAGTACGGTCTGAAGGCCGCCCGTCGCGCACCTCAGTTCTCCAAGCGTTAACAGATTGCGATTTACAGGCGTCCGCCAAATGGCGGGCGCCTGTTTTTTCATCGCTTTTGCAGGGCATAAATTCAGTTGCTTTTCAATCGGGTTCCTGTAAAAGTGATCCCGACTGCCTGTCTGCACCCTTTCCCCAATCAACACGGCATAAAAATCCCCGGCAGGCCGCAAATACAGCGGTCTGCCGGGGACTTGATTTCGTTTGCTCAAAATGCGAGTGCGCTTTTGAAGCGCCGCTTACTCGTGGACCCGCAGCTCCAGCACATCGGGGCGGGCATAGTGACCCACACCGTCAAACTCCATGCGGCTGGCGATAGCCTGCTGCATATCGAGGTCGGCATAGATGATCTCCTCCTTGTCCCACACCGGCTGCGTCACGTAATGGCCGAAGGGGTCCACCACGCAACTGCCGCCGCGGCAGGGAATATCGCCGAGCTTCTCGATCTCCTGCGGGCAATGGAGGTCCTTGGGATACATTTCCTTGGTGAACACCATGTCGGCGTTGATGAAGAAGCAGTGGCCCTCAATGGCAATGTGCTTGATAGTATCCTGCCACTCTGGGTTATCGTTGGTATTGGGGGAAATGTAGATGGTAATGCCCTTCTGATACAGCGCCACGCGGGCAAGGGGCATATAGCTCTCCCAGCAGATCAGGTTGCCCATGGGGCCCCAAGGCGTTTCCGTAATGGGGAAGTAATCCTTATTGGCGTCACCGTATACCAAACGCTCCGCGCCGGTGGGCTTCAGCTTGCGGTGCACGTTCAGCAGCTCGCCTTCGGGAGAGAACACGATGTTGGAGTTATACAGCGTGGCGCTGTCCTCACCCCGCTCGGAAATACCAATGCTGACATAGGCATGGGCCTCTTTGGCGGCCTGTCCCAGCAGCTCCGTCTCCGGTCCGGGAATGCAGAGGGAATTGTCATAATACCGCTTCCAGTCCAAGCGGCCCACCTTATCGCGGCTGCCAACGGTAAAGCCGAAGGTCATGCCGTAGGGATAGCAGGGAATAATCAGCTCCGGGAACACGATGAGCTCCGCGCCGTTCTTGCCGGCCTCGCGAATCAGCTCCACCATCTTCTCCGTACTGGCTTTCTTATCAAACATCACAGGGGCACACTGTACAACTGCCACCCGGCAGGTATCCTTCAAATCACGCATGGACATTTTCCTCCTGTCTTTTTGGAGCGGCGCACGTCTCACCGCTCTGTCCCGGTCTCCCTGGTTCATTGATTATATCATTTTTAACGCATTATGGCAAATAACCAAAAATGATGGCCGCTTATCATCAGAGGTAATACGGTTTGCTAACTGGGCCGCCCTATTGCCTGCAAGGCCCTTGAAACTCATTACCTGTTCCAGATAAAAACCGGCATGGGCGGGTCATTGCGCCGGTTGGCCCAATCGCAGCGGAGGACGGAAAATTTCCGGTCATCCAGCGTTTCCAGCCATGTCATCACGGCATCCCGCTCCCCATAGCCGTTGGCGCCGCCGTAATACAGGGCAATGGCGATGACGCCGCCGGGCTTCAGCAGCCGCAGAGCCGCCTCCAACGCCGCTACGGATGTATCCGACCGGGTAAAGATAGACGGGTCACCGCCGGGCAGGCGGCCAAAATTGAACACCACGCAGTCCACCGTCCCCGGCTCCGCGTACTGTTCCAAATTGGCGTGGCTGTCTAAAACGACCTCTGCTGACAACCCCTCCGCCTCCAGCAGCGCCCTTGTCTGCCGGATGGCCTCCTCCTGAATATCAAAGGCCAGCACCCGCCCTGCTTTCCCGGTCAACCTGCAAAGCAGGGCGGTGTCCCGCCCCTTGCCCGCCGTGGCGTCGACGCAGACGCTTCCGGGCTTCACCGTCCGCGTCAGGAAGTCATGCACCATGCTCAGCGTATTGAGCTGCATCAATGATTTCCCCCCTCCGTATTGAAAAAGGGACCCTCCAACGAGAGTCCCTTTTCTTGTCTTCATCTTTGTGCAATTCCAACTGGAATTGCACAAATTGAGTCCGTTTTTCCCGGCGACATGTGCGGCGGGAAAAACTCCGCTCACCCTGCAAGTGTGCGAACAACGTAAGTGTGCGCAGCAGGGTGCAGCCCCAACTCGTCAAAATACTGCAGTATTTTGACGAAATTATTTCACGATGGCGGCGGTGTCCATGGCGATCATGAGCTCCTCGTTGGTGGGGATCAGCAGGACCTTCACCTTGGAGTCAGCGGCGGAGATGACGACCTCCTTGCCACGGACGTTGTTGGCCTCGGCGTCCATCTTCACGCCCATGAACTCCAGACCGGAGGCGATATCCAGACGCTGAGAAGCGCTGTTCTCGCCCACGCCGGCGGTGAAGATGATGGCGTCCACGCCGCCCATAGCGGCAGCATAAGCGCCGATGAGCTTCTTCACGCCGTAGTTGAACATATCCACAGCCAAACCTGCGCGCTCATTGCCCTCCTTGTGGGCGTTCTCCAGATCACGGAAGTCGGAGGACACGCCGGACACGCCCTGCACGCCGGACTTCTTGTTGAGGATGTTCAGCATCTCGTCAATGCTCATGCCGTACTTGTTCATGAGATACTGCAGGATACCGGCGTCCAGATCACCGGCACGGGTGCCCATGGGAAGGCCGGCCAGCGGGGTGAAGCCCATGGAGGTATCCACACTCTTGCCGCCGTCGATAGCGGTGACAGAGGAGCCGTTGCCGAGGTGGCAGGAGATGAGCTTCAGCTCCTCGGGCTTCTTGCCCAGCATAACAGCGGCGCGCTGGGAGACATACTTGTGGGAGGTG
This sequence comes from uncultured Oscillibacter sp., assembly GCA_900542115.1. GTDB lineage: Bacteria > Bacillota > Clostridia > Oscillospirales > Oscillospiraceae > Oscillibacter > Oscillibacter faecalis_A. The sequence continues at coordinate 3,698 of UQMC01000132.1, forward strand.
CCGTGGAAGCCGTAGCGGCGGACCTTGTCCTTCTCATAATACTCATAGGGCAGGGCGTACATATAAGCCTTGGCAGGCATGGTCTGGTGGAACGCGGTATCAAACACAGCCACCTGAGGCACATCCTTACCCATCACAGCGGTGCAGGCGTTGATGCCGGTGATGTTGGCGGGGTTGTGGAGAGGAGCCAGAGGGATGCACTCTTCCAGTGCCTTCATGACCTCATCGGTGATAAGCACGGACTTGTTGAACGCCTCGCCGCCGTGCACCACGCGGTGGCCCACAGCGTCGATCTCCTTCATGGAGCCGATGACGCCGTTGTCCTTGTCCACCAGTGCGTCCAGCACAGCCTGAATGGCCTCGGAATGGGTGGGCATGGCAACGTCAATGGCGTCCAGCACCTTCTTGCCCTCTACCTGAGGCTTGTAGGTGAACTTGCCGTCAATGCCGATGCGCTCGCACAGGCCCTTGGCCAGCAGCACGCCGGTCTCGGGGTTCAGCAGCTGATACTTCAAAGAGGAACTGCCCGCGTTGATAACCAGAATATTCATCGTTGGAATCTCCTTCTTCTTTTGAGAAAGCCTTGCCAGCTTTCCATAATTAAGCTACAATGTCAGTATGACGTCTGCATTTACGCAAACTCTCTTATCTCATTATAGCAGAACTTTCGCGAGATACAATCACCATTTTTACCGAATTGACACTTTTTTGTAACCGCTTTGAGGTGACATACGTGAAAACCGCTGGTATCATAACTGAATATAATCCCAAACCCCCGCCGCCCGCAGGCGGCGGAACCTAAACGAGCCGCCCCGCAACCACGCCCCCACTTGAAATGGCGG
>UQMC01000133.1 GCA_900542115.1 uncultured Oscillibacter sp.
CCGAGATCTACACTCTTTCCCTACACGACGCTCTTCCGATCTCTCAGCCCATATCGGCGGCAAGGGCCTGATCGATGAGCTTTTGCAGTGTCTCCGCCTGCTTCTGTTCCGTGATAGCGCCCACAATAGGCTCGCCCACGATGTTGCCGTTCCGGTCTATCACATAGGTGGTGGGATAGGCAAAGATATTGGCAGTGAACTTTCCTGCCTCGCCGTCGGAGTCAAAATACACATTCTGATAGGCCGCACCCTTCTTGGCCAGCACATCCTTCGCCTCCGAGATTGCTGCCTCGTCGCCGTCCAGCGTGAAAGCGTTGATGCCGATGAGGGCGCCGCCCTTTTCCGCCAGCTCCTTGTTCAGTGCGTCCAGATCGCCAAGCTCACCCACACAGGGGCTGCAGGTGGTAAACCAGAAATTCACCACGGTGACGGCATTGGCGGAGAACAACTCGTCGCTTTTGACCTCGTTGCCGTCCAGATCCTTGCCCTCAAAGGAGGGGAATTTCTGCACATCGCCGTTGGCGTCGGTCTCCTCATTCAGAATTTCGGGATGCTGCTTTTCCAGCTCGGTCAGCTTATTCTCGATCTCGCTGATCTCCTGCGCGGACTTCTTCAGCAGCGCGTATTCCTCATCGCTGAACTGGTCCTTGGCGGATTCGATGGTGTCCAGCAGGAAATCGCCGTAATTCTTGCCGTCCTCGATCATGGCCATGCCCTTGTCCGCCGCCAGAAAGACCTTTTCCCAAAGCTCCGTGTTCTCCGACAGAATCTCGTTTTCCCGATCCATCAGGGACTTGTGGGTGGCGGCAGCCTCCTCCGTCTGGGCCGTGTCGCCGCTGTTTTCGGTCTTGCTGTCACCCTTCGCGCCGCAGGCGGCCAGGGACAGCACCATCAGCGTTGCCAGCAGCAGCGCGGTCAATTTCTTCATCTTCATGTTGTTTCCTCCGTGTTTTCTTCAATGTTGATATTTTGTTTTCCGTCTCCAAAGCCATAGCGGAAGCTCACGGCCCCGGTGGGACAAGCGCTGACGCACATCCCGCAGCGGATACACTCGGTATGGTTGGGCGTTTTCGTCACGTCCACATCCATCTTGCAAGCTCTGGCGCATTTCCCGCAGGAAACGCATTTATGCCCGTCCACCTTCATCTGAAGGAGGGACACTCTGTTGAACAGGGCGTAGAACGCCCCCAGCGGGCAGAGCCATTTGCAAAACGGCCGGTAGAACACCACGCTCAGCGCAACCACCGCCAGCAGAATACTGAACTTCCAGGTAAACAGCTTGCCCAGCGCTGCCCGAATGCCGGAATTGGCGAGGGACAGCGGGATCGCCCCTTCCAGCACGCCCTGCGGACAGAGGTACTTGCAGAAAAAGGGGTCCCCCATACCCACGTCGTTCACCAAAAACGCCGGCAGCAAAACGACCATCACCAGCAAAACGGCGTATTTGAGGTAGGTCAGAGGCTTCAGCTTCTTTGTGGAGAGCTTTTTTGTGGGAATTTTATGCAGCAGCTCCTGAAACCACCCAAAGGGGCAGAGAAAGCCGCAGATGAAGCGTCCCAGCAAAACCCCTAACAGGATGAGAAAGCCTGTGATATAATAGGAGAAACGGAACTTCGATGAGCCAACCACCGCCTGAAAGGAGCCGATGGGACAGGCCCCGGACGCCGCGGGACAGGAATAGCAGTTCAGCCCCGGCACGCAGACGGTTTTTCCCGCCCCCTGATAAAGGCTTCCCTTGAAGAAGTTCGGCAGGTGAAGATTGGTCAGCAGCGCCGCCCCCGCCTGGATCCATCCCCGCCAGCGGGCAAGGAGATGGGAAATTGTTTGATGTTTTTTATCCAATACCCACACACTCCAGACATACTTTAATGGCCTTGCTCAGCACCGTGGCCGTTTCGCCCCGCAGTACGCCGACGCACAGCATGGCAGCTCCGGCGAACAACAGCGCAATCTGCACCGCAGTCTTGCGGTCAACTCTCATATTTTCTTCACCCTTTCGCTTTTTCTGCATCTCATCATACCGCTTCGCCCCTAAAGCTGATGTTAAGAACGGAAAATTAACAAAAACTTTATCGCAATGTGCTATACTTCGGATAGATTATACGGGAAAAGGAGGGCATACCATGCTTCTTTTGCTCATTGAAGATGAACGCACGCTGTGCGATGCCGTCGCACGCCGACTGCGCCGGTTGGGTTACAGCGTAGATCTCGCCTATGACGGCGAGCAGGCATTGCAGCTTTTGGAGGTGGAATGCTACGATCTGGTGCTGCTGGATCTGAACCTACCCAAGCTGGACGGCATGAGCGTGCTGCGCACACTGCGGCAGACTGACCGCGAAACGCGGGTGCTGATTCTCTCAGCCCGCAGCGGCACCGCCGACAAGGTGGATGGCCTTGACGCAGGTGCCAATGACTATCTCTCCAAGCCCTTTGCGCTGGCCGAGCTGGAAGCGCGCATCCGCAGCTTGACCCAGCGGCAGTTCATTCAGCCGGATGTGTGTCTCTCCTTCGGCACACTGCGCTTCGACACAAGAAGCCGCATCGCCGCGGTGAACGGACAGGACGTCTCCCTCACCAAAAAAGAGAGCGGCATTTTAGAGTATTTGCTGCTCAATCAGGGCCGTCCGGTCAGTCAGGAGGAACTGATCGACCATGTTTGGGACAATAGCGTGGACGGCTTCAGCAATGCCATCCGCGTCCACATCTCCGCACTGCGGAAAAAGCTGCGCGCTGCGATGGGCTATGATCCCATTCATAACCGCATCGGAGAAGGGTATCTGTTGGGAGGACCGGAAGAATGAAGAAGCTGTCTCTCCAATGGCGCATCACGCTGATGACCGTCCTGCTTACAGGTGTCACCTGCATCTCCATGAATCTGTTGCTCTGCTCGTCTGGCGTATATTATATGGACTCCATCGCGGATTCACTTCAAGACTATGGTCCTATTGTCTTCGAGGACGGAGAGACTGCCAGCTTTGACCCACAGCTCGTCCCATCCGGTGAGGGCTTGACAATCGTTGTCAGTGGGGCGCAGGCGCGTTTCCGCACAACAAACTGGTACATCACAGCAGCAATCGCACTGCTCGGCGGTATGTTGGCCTATTTCGTCAGCGGTCGTGCATTGCGTCCGCTGCGCCGTTTTGCCGGGCAGGCCGAACAGGTGGAGACAAGCAACCTTTCCGAGATCCGGCTCGACGAAGAGACCCTGCCGGAGCTTCGCTCCCTCACCCACGCTCTCAATGAAATGCTGGAGCGCCTAAGCCGCGGCTTTGACGCCCAGCGGCAGTTCGTCGGCAACGCCGCCCATGAACTGCGCACGCCGTTGACGCTGCTGCAAACACAACTGGAGCTTTTCTCCGATGAGCATCCGGATATTCTGCCGGAAAGCGCGGCGTTCCTCGACGCCCTGCAGGACGAAGTCCAGCGGCTCAGTCGGCTCACGCATGCGCTGCTGGACATGAGCGATCTTCAGTCCGTTCCACGCGACGATGTCATTCTGCTTTCGCCCATGATCGATGAGGTCTTTGCTGACCTCGCCCTGCGGGCCGAGCGCAGCGGGATTTCCCTCTCGCGTGAGGGGGAGGATGTTACCGTTGTCGGCAGCGATATGCTGCTTTGCCGGATGTTTTTCAATCTGGTGGAGAATGCCGTCAAATACAACCGTCCCGGTGGTATGGTGAAGGTGGATGTTCAGCAACGGGACGGACAGGCGGTCATCCATGTAGCGGATACTGGCCGCGGCATCCCACAGGAGTTCTGGCAGAGTATCTTCCAGCCCTTTTTCCGCGTGGACAAGTCCCTCAGCCGCGAGCTTGGCGGAGCGGGACTCGGCCTTCCGCTGGTGTGGGAGATCGCACGGCTCCACGGCGGCCGCGTTTGGGTGGAGGAAAGCAATGACAGCGGCAGTGTGCTGGCCGTAACACTTCCGTTGTCCGCATCGATCACAGACACCGTCAGGGGGTAAAACAGTATTTTTTACAAGTCATCTGATCACGGTCAAACCAAGCGAGGTACTTGAGCGCCGCTCCAAGGCATCGGCCAAAGCCCAGCATAAAGAGATTGGGGGCAGACTGGAGCGGCAATCAGCGAAGTATCATCGGAGATGGGCATCTTCTTTGATGTCCCAGCAGGTGCTTAATATGCCAAGGCTGTGGTCTGGACTGTGGAAAACGGTGCCTACACAGGAACGGGCGGTGGAAAGTTCTCTCCCGATGCCACCTGCATGAGAGCGCAGGCCATGACCTTCCTGCAAAGAGCCATGTTTACAGTAGGATGAAACAAAAAAGCGATTAAAGCTTACATACAGAACCAACTGCAAGAAGGCCAAATAGCCGACCAAGTAAGCATCAAGGAATTTATAGACCCGTTTACGGGGAGCAAGAATACTAAGGCATAACCAAAACCCCTTAAGGGGCATTGCCCGTATAAAGCCCTTATAGGGCTTACTCAAGCCTCCGGCTTAGCCGGAGGTTTTGATTTATTTTGGACTAAA
>UQMC01000134.1 GCA_900542115.1 uncultured Oscillibacter sp.
GTGCGCCGTGGTATCGATTGTATTCTGCGTGGTTATGCACGGGGCCGGGCACCTGATGAAAAAAATCAAAAGCCCGTGGCTGCGGGTGGCCTGCGGCGGCGTGGCTGTAATCGTACTGACGCTGCTGTTCGGCACGGACTATAACGGCGCGGGCATGGACATTGTAACGGCGGCGGTGGAGCAGGGGATTGTGGCGGTCCCGTGGGCGTTTTTATTAAAGCTGCTGTTCACGGCCATTACTTTGGCGGCGGGCTTTAAGGGCGGCGAGGTGGTACCCTCCTTTTTTGTGGGAGCTACCTTTGGCTGTGCTGTGGCGCCGCTGCTGGGACTGCCCGCCGGGTTTGGTGCGGCTGTGGGCCTTGCGGCGGTGTTCTGCGGCGTAACGAACTGCCCGCTGGCGTCCACGCTGCTGGCGGTGGAGCTGTTCGGCGCGGAGGGCCTTTTGTATTTTGCACTGGCCTGCTGCTTGAGCTATATGCTCTCCGGCTATCAGGGCCTCTACTCCAGCCAGACGATTTTGTATTCCAAGCTGAAGGCGCAGTTTATCAACGTCCACACCAACGCGCACCATGCCGGTGAGTTACCGACGGAGGAAGCGCAGGCAAAATAAAAAACGTCCCCCCGCGGCATACTGTAGAAAACAGGTGCCGTGGGAGGTATTTTTATGGATGTGCTGAAAAGCATTGGACTTGTAAGCCTGACAACGCTGCTGTCACTGGTGGTGCTGTTTTTGCTGACAAAGCTCATGGGGGCCAAGCAGGTATCCCAGATGACGATGTTTGACTATGTGGAGGGAATTACCATCGGCTCTGTGGCGGCGGAACTGGCAACGGATCTGGACGCGCCGCTGAACAGCCTGACAGCACTGGTGCTCTATGGCCTTGCGGCGGTAGGAATCTCTTTGTGGACAAGTCATTCGCTGACAGCCCGCCGCGTTCTGACCGGCAAGCCGCTGGTGCTGCTGGAGGATGGTGTGCTCTACCGGGACAATCTGAAAAAGGCGAAGCTGGACATCAACGAGTTCCTCACGTTTTGCAGAATTGCCGGGTGGTTTGATCTAAACCAGCTTCAAACGGCAATTTTGGAGCATAACGGCGTTGTCAGCTTTCTGCCGAAGGAAACGGACCGGCCCGCTACACCATCGGATTTGGGGCAGACACCGAAAAAAACAGTGGTGCAGACGCCCTTTATCATGGATGGGCGGCTGCTGACCGGCAATATCCGGCAGGCGGGGAAAGAGGAGAGCTGGGTGCACCGGGCGCTGCTTCGGCAGGGCTACCGGGAGGAGCGGGACGTACTGCTGGCTCTATGGGACGGGGGAGAGAAGCTGACCGTGTTTCCCATGGAGCCCTCCGCGCCCAAGGGGCAGACGGAGCGGCTGTAGGGCTGAACCGCGTTCCGAACGCATAGAATAGAGCGGTGATGCTATGAAATGCGGAGCTTCGGACCCACTGGCCATTACCACGGCCATCAATACACTGGCGGTAGCCATTTCGCAAAATCTGGACGATGACGCGCTGGCGTGGCTGACAGCGGTGCTGGTGCAGCTCAGCGGCTCTCTGACCATGATCGCCGTGCAGCGCAGTCTATGCCAGAATGAGGAAAAATCGGAACAGACGGAGTGAGAACCCATCTGTTCCGATTTTTTTAAGATTGAAGCAGGCGGCGGGCGGTGTCCACATTGACCTGCTCCGTCTGCCGAAGCTTTTCCACAGCGGCGGCCTGTGCCTCGGCAGAGACAGGCGCTGCGGCCATGGAGTCGATCATGGCGGTCAGGTCCCCAAGGGTCAGGGTATCCAGCGCCCGGAAATTCTCCTGTCCGATATAGCGAAGGAATGCGGAGACCTTGGGATCGTACACAACACCGGCAAGGGGAACTCCTTGTCCAGCCGCAAATATCAAGGCATGGAGCCGCATAGACACCACGACCCGCATTCGGCTGAGCGCGCCGATGATGGTGCTGGCGTTTCCGGCGTCATCCAAATAGTAGTGGGGGATATCCAGCCCGGCCGCAGCCAACCGACCCGCGCCGGGGTCCAGATGCTTCTCCACGGCGGTAAAAACCGGCGTCAGACCATAGGTCTCATAGGCGTATTTTGCCGCCTGACCGAACAGGGGGGCCTTGTCCGCGAAGCCCTTCCAGTTCCGCAGAGCAAAGCAGAGGTACTTTCCGTGGGGCGGGATACCGGCGCGGAGCAGGACGCTGTCAATTTCGTCCGCTCCGGCGGCGGGAAGCGTCAAAGCCGGGTCGGCGGTCAGCAGGATCTCCGGCTTCGTCACGCCCATGGACTGAAGCTCCTTCAAAGAATCCGGCTCCCGGAGAGTAATGACATCCACGCAGGCGTTCAGCACGTTGGAGGCCAGCCGGCGGTGCTCCTCCCGCAGTACAGGGCCGATGCCGCAGCCATACATCTGCACCTTGCAGCCAGATTTGTGCGCCGCCCGGATGTTGTGGAGATAGAACCAGAGGGAGCGCCGGGAGGTCACATCCTGAATGAGACTGCCGCCGCCGTTGATATAAAGGCGGGCACGGCGCATGGCGGCCTTCCACGCGAGAATATCCATGCGGCCCACTGTGCGGACTCGGTAGGTCAGGCGGGTGGCCTTGGGGTCCTTGCTCAGCACCGTGATAGGCATATCCGGGTCAATGGAGCGCATTTCCTGCAAAATGGCCTCCAAAATGGCGTCATCACCGGCATTGCCCCGGCCATAGGCACCGCAGATCACTACACCGTCCCGCTCCTTGGCAGGGCGGTTATGGCGGCGAAGAATTTCCCGGTAAATGTGAAGCTGGGTATCCACTGTGCTTTGAATGGAGAATTTGGAGGAGGCTTTTTCATAGAGCCGCTTACCCATTTCATGCCGCAGACTGTCATTGCTGCCAAGTGCCGCCAAATAGGAGCCCAGCGCTTCCCAATCACCGGCTGTAAAGAGATATCCGTTCACATTCTGGTCGATGAGATAGGGGATGCCGCCCACGGCGGTGGCAACGGTGGCGAGGTGGAAGCGGGCGCCTTCGGTCAGGGCGTAGGGGAAGGTCTCGGAAAGTGAGGTCAGGGCGTTGATATCCAGCGTGGAATAGAAGCGGTCCATGCCGCCGCTGATCCAGCCGGCAAAGGTGACCTCCCGCTCAACGCCCAACTCCTTTGCAAGCGCCCCCAGCTTTTCCCGCTCCTCACCGTCACCGGCAATGACCAGCCGGAGACGCTTACAGCTTTCATGGGCCTTTGCGAAGCCGCGAATCAGCGTGGACATATCCTTGACCGGGTTTAGCCGCGCTGCAATGCCAATGACTACGCTGTCTGCGTCTACATCGGCCCCCAGTGAGCGGAGGTAGTCGAGACGGTCCCCCTGCGGCGGTGGGGGCGTAAAGTCGATGCCGTTATAAATGGCGTAGAATTTATCGGGCGGGAAGCCCCGGTCAATAAGTAGGTCAACCATGGCGTCCGATACGCCGATGCGGTAATCCAAATGCCGCAGGGCCCATGCGTTGATGGCGCCGAAGGTCAGCCGGGCAAAGGGACGCCCCATGTAATCCAGCTTATAGTCGCTGTGGACAGTGGACACCACCGGCAGTCCCGTGGGCTTTCGCAGCAGCGCGCCCACCATGTTGGCGCGGCTGCCGTGACAGTGGATAAGCTGATAGCCGCCGTCATGGATGATTTTCGTCAGAGCGCGGCACTGGCGGGGAATATTATTGCCGCCGCAGATCATGGTGGGAATCCCCATGCGCCGCGCCTCCTCGGCAAAGGGACCGTCCCGGAAGCAGACCAGTTGGGCGGTGATGACCTGATTTAAATTTTGCAGCAGGCTCAATACGTGGGTTTTGGCGCCGCCGGAATCACCGCCGCTGATGAGATGGATGACTTTCATAAATGACCACACTTTCAAAAAAGTCCTTGTGAAATGCTGAAAAGTATTATACAATAGACTGCATCGAATGTCTACAGATGAAAAAACGGGGTTGACCCGTTACGGAGGAAGCTATGGAACAAAAAGCAAAGCGTATCGGAAAGCTGAATATCATTGATCTGCTGGCAATTCTGCTCATTGCGGCGGTACTTGTGTTGGCGGCATGGAAGTTCATCGGACGAAATGGCGACAGTATCGACTATGAACGCCCCCAGACAAAGGTCACCTATCAGGTAAAGGTGGAGGGCGTGGCCCCCGAGCTGTATGAAAATTGTTTAGAGCATCTGCCTTCGCCCCTGATGGCCTCCGGCGCATTGGTAGGCGGCCAGATCGAAGCGGTGGAAAAGCAGGATTATCAGGTGTTGGACGCCAACGGAAATTGGGTCACGGACCCGGACCATGTGACGCTGATCTTCACCGTGACCACCACAACGCCCACTGCTGAGGTCATGACCACCAAGGTGGGCGATCAGGAGGTCCGTATCGGCAAAACGGATTACATCTTAAAGAGCGAGTATATCGAGTTTTCCGATGGCACCATCACCAACGTGACTTGGAAGAAAAAAAAAAAAAAAAAA
>UQMC01000135.1 GCA_900542115.1 uncultured Oscillibacter sp.
AAAAGTTCTGAAAACTAAGGATTTCAATGGCGCAGGACACCCTTCTTGGGTTTCCTGCCCACACCCTTCCTTACCGTTGCGGAGGATTTACCACTTTATCGACAGTCTCGATTTTCATTCGATTCCCGGAATATTGCTTAGAAGCAGCAGGGGGTCTCCTTGTCGATGGTGATGTGGTGGCCGCTGTAGTTGCCGGGAATCTTACCGACCTGATACTTGGCGGCAGCCAGAATCTTGGAGAAGTTGATGCCGGTATCATAGCCGGCCTCGTTGAGCATCCAGACGGTATCTTCGGTGGAGAGGTTGCCGGAGGCGCCGGGAGCGAAGGGGCAGCCGCCGAGGCCCGCCAGAGCGGTCTGAACATCCGTTACGCCGCACTCGATGGCAGCCATGGCGTTGACCATGCCGAGGCCGCGGGTATCATGCAGATGCACCTGAATGTGCACATCGGGATATGCCTTCTGGCTGGCGCGGATGACCTTCTTCACCTGCTCGGGATCGGCAACGCCGATGGTATCACAGTAGTTCACGGTCTTCATACCGGCTTCCTTATAGGGGCGCAGGAACTCCATGATGGCATCGGGGTCCTGATACTTGCCGCCCTTGCCCTCGAAGGGGCAGCCGAAGGTGGTGGCCAGATCCAGCACGCACTCCATATCGGGGTAAGCCTCCACCATCTCGCGATAGGCGTTCAGAGACTCCTCGTGGGTACGGTTGATGTTGGCCTTGTTGTGGCTGGCGCTGTAGGAGACCACATTGCAGACCTTCTTCACGCCCAGATTGTGAGCGTTGGTGGCGCCGCGCATATTTGGCACCAGCACCATCAGGTCAAGGTCGGGGTACTTGCTCAGCACATACTCGCTGACCTCAGCGGCGTCAGCCAGCTGGGGAATGGCCTTGGGGCTGACGAAAGAGGTGTACTCCAGATGCTTCACGCCGGCATCCACCAGCAGGTCGATGATCTCCTTTTTCAACTCCGTGGGAATAAAGTCGCCTCTGACGGACTGGAAGCCGTCACGGGGACCAACCTCGATAATATTGATTTTCTTCTTTTCCATAGCTCAATTTCCTCCTGATATCTTATCCGTAGGGCTTAGATAACGCCCTTTTCCTTCAGCTCAGCCAGCTTGGCCTCGTCCAGACCCAGCATCTCGCCATAAATCTTGGCGTTGTCCTCGCCCAGCAGAGGCGCGGCCTTGCGGGGCTGGGTGCTGGTGCGGGTCAGATGCTGGGGGATTGCCGTGATCTGCAGCTTGCCGATGCCGGGCTGGTCGATCTCGGGGAACATACCGCGAGCGCCGGCGATCTGGGGGTCTACCACCAGACGGTCGATGGTGTTCACGGGGCAGGCGGGGCAGCCGGCATCATTGAGCATCTTATCCACCTCGTCGATGGTGTGCTTCTGGGTCCACGGGCAAATCTCGGCGCGGAGAGCATCGTGATTGGCAACACGGTCCTTGACCTCAAGGAAGCGGGGATCGGTCTTCAGGTCGGGACGCTCCATCACATCGCACAGGATGCCATAGAGCTTGTTGTTGCCGGCGGCGATGACCACATCGCCATCGCTGGCGGGGAAGGTATCATACGGATAAGTAGACTCATAGCGGTTGCCGATTCTCTGGGGGATACGACCGGTGGACTGATAGATCATGGTGATGTTCTCCATGGAAGCGGCCACGGAGTCCACCAGAGCCACATCCACCTTTTCGCCAAGGCCGGTCTTCTGCTTGTTCACAAGAGCCGCCAGCACACCGACGGTCATGTTCAAAGCGCCCAGCACATCGCCCATGGGGGTGCCGGAACGGGTAGCGGGGCTGTTGGGCCAGCCGCTGGTGCTCATCAGGCCGCCCATGGCCTGACCGACGATATCATAGCCGGCGCGCTTGCTCAGAGGGCCGGTGTGACCGAAGCCGGACACGGCGCCGTACACAATGCCGGGGTTGACCTCCTTGAGCACATCATAGCCAAGGCCCAGCTTTTCCATGGTGCCGGGACGGTAGTTCTCCAGAACCACATCGGCCTTCTTGACCATTTCCTTGAAAATTTCCTTGCCCTCCGGCTCCTTCAGGTTCAGCGTCACGCCGATCTTGCCGCGGTTGAAGTTGGCGTAATACACGCTGTTACCGTTGACGAAGGGGCCCATCTTCCGGGTATCATCGCCGCCCTTGGGATTTTCGATCTTGATGACCGTTGCGCCCATGTCCGCCAACAGCGTTGCGGCATAGGGGCAGGCCAGCACGCGGCCAAGGTCCAGCACTACGACTCCATCCAACAAACCTTCCATACCAAATATGACCTCCTGTTGAAAATCTTAAAAAACCCGCCTTACGGCGGTTTGCGCTTGCACGATTATTTTATATTTTCGGCCTTGACGGGTCAATCGTTTGTCGAACGTGAAAAATTCAGTTCACTTTTGTTCCGTCTTGTGGTATATTTGAAGCAGTGAAACATATTTCCCCGATGCAGGGAGCGTTTTTCCGTAACATGGGAGGGAACGGTTTGTCTGATACTTACAAAATCTGCTTTCTCGGCTATAAAAAACTGGGAGAATTGGCGCATCAGGTCATTGAGCACCTGAATTATTCCGATACAACTATCATTTTAAAAGAGTGCTCCATTGAAACACTGGTACAGGCGGTCAACGAGGCCATCAGCGAAGGCTGTCAGGTCTTTGTGGCCGGCTCCGCCAATGCCGAGGAGTTCAAGCGGCGGTTTTATGAGCATCTTATCGAGCTGCACATCGATATGTCCGACTATCTGTACTGCCTTCAGCGGGCCAAGGAGCTGGGGGCGAAAAAAATCGCCGTGACGGTTCACCGCAAAAGCCGGAAGGTGGATTTCGATGTACTTCAGAGCCTCACGAAAATTCCCATCCACACCATTTACTATCAAAGTGAAACGGAGCTGGAGTATAACCTCTCCCATACGGACTGCGACTGCGTCATCGGTGCGGCCCTTGCCAACGAGATTGCCGAGCGGCTGGGTCTGAAGGGCATTTTGATCTACGAGGGCGAGTACACCATTCGTTCCAGCATCGATCAGGCCCGCAATCTGGCGGCAGAGCTGCAATCCGCCTCCCGGAAGGAGTCCATTACTAACGCCATCATCCGCAATGTGCCTGCCGGAATCATCATCACGGATGAAAACGGGCGCATCACCACCTTCAATAAGCAGGCGAAGAAGCTCACCGGCTTTCAGGAGCAGAAACTCCGGGGCCAGTTCCTCTCCGATGTGATTCCCTCCCTTTCCTATGCAGCGTTTTATAAAAGCGGACAGATTCAGTCCGACCGCAAGCACCTCTTTGACGGAGCCATGGTGCGCTGCATCCAGACCCGGCTTTTGCAGGGCGACCAGCAGATCGGGATGCTCACAACCTTACAGGCGGATAACTCCCGCCGCAAGAAAATGGACAGCACCCGGGAATTTTTTGCCCATCACCAGTGGAAAGACGTCCTCGGCACCTCCTCCGTCATCCGGCGGGTGGTGACGGAGGGCAAAATGCTGGCGGAAATGGAGGACCCTGTGGCCCTCATCGGCGAAAACGGCACCGGCAAGAGCTTTTTCGCCCAGTGCATCCACAACGGTTCTCCCCGGGCCAAAAAGCCATATATTGTCATCAACGCCGGGACCATTGCCCAGCAGGATGCCGCCCGGGTACTGTTCGGCAGTGATGACGGCGCCAAGCCCCGGATGGGGCTTTTTGAGCTGGCCGGCGGCGGCACCATTGCCTTGCAGGGCTTGGGAGACGCCTCCGAAGCGTTTTTCTCCTGTCTGCGACAGGTGCTTCTTCAGCACTCCTATTTCGCCGTGGGCGGCGTAACCACGATACCTTTCAGCGCGCGGCTTTTAGCGCTGGTAACGCCGGAGGAGCGCCGCCGGATTCCCCGGGACCTGTGGGACCAGCTCTCTGTTTTTTCCTTGAATCTGCCGCTTCTAAAGGACCGGCAGGAGGATGTATCCACCCTGTTCCGCTTCTTTCTGCTGCGAGAGTCCATTCTGATGCCGCCCCGGACGCAGAAGGAGCTGGAGGAAATTTTGTCCTTTTACTCTTGGCCCGCTAACCTCATTTCTCTTTCCGCTGTCAGCAAGCGGTATATCCTCCTTTACCAGCAGGCCATGAATCCCTCTCCCAGTGCCAAGCAGCAGATTCTCATCCGCGCCATCGGCGAGGACGAACTGCTCTCCGACATCTATCGGCAATACCCCGCCCTGACGGACGCAGCCAACAGCCCGCCGGAGGAGGTTCTGGCAGGTGTTGCCGCAATGAAGCACATTTTAAAGTACAACAACAGCGTCATTGCCGATAAGCTGGGCCTTGGCCGCACAACGCTGTGGCGTATTCAAGATCGGAAGAGCACACGTCTGAACTCCAGTCACGGCTACATCTCGTATG
>UQMC01000136.1 GCA_900542115.1 uncultured Oscillibacter sp.
CTATGGAAAACCCGCCGCCGCGAGGCGGTAAGGCGTCTATAGTTTAGCCCACCTGCTGTTCCAGCATGAGTACAGCGCCAATTTCCTGTTCACCCTCTGGAAGCGTATGAGAAAGTATCAGGCTTGCGGCACGGGGATCAGCCAGAATATCGAGGACCTGCTCCAGTCCCATACGGCCCGCACCATGCTGGCAAACTCAGAATTTCTCATCATGCTGAATCAGGCGGCCACAGACCGGGAGGAGCTGGCGCGCCTGCTGAACATCTCGGATAATCAGCTCTCCTACATCACCAATGTGGATTCCGGGCGGGGACTCATCAAGTGCGGCAGCGCCATCGTGCCTTTCGTGGACAGCTTTCCCCGCCACACCAGGCTGTATCAGATGATGACGACCCGCCCCTCCGACCTTATTGCGTGATGTGCTATGAAAAAAATCAAAGAAAAACCCACGCTCTCTGAACGCATCAAGGAAAAGGCGGTATCGACACCCAGAGAACTGCTACGCAAAGGCTTAGACGACGGCTCTGAGCGGCTGCGGACGCAGCTGCGGGATACGGCCCAGCACGGGCAGGCAGACGAGTACGGCGGCGACACCATTGAGGATACCGCCGCCCGCGGCCTGCGTCGGGCAGAAAAGGAACTCACCCGGCAGCGGAAGAAGAAACAGCAGGAGCAGCCGCCGGAGGGCGGTGCTCCTGCTGCCGATGCCACAGAGCAAAAGCCTGCTGCTATCAAGGGAAAAGATACCACTTCTGCCGTTTCACAGCCGCAGACCGCTGCGGAGCGTGGACGGCATCAGGCGCGTCAGAACGCCGCGCAAAAAGCTACCAAGATCAAGACCAAAGACGCCTATATCGGCGCACAGACAGAGACACAGGTCACAGTGGCAGCGGAACCGCAGCGGCAGGGGCAGAGAGTATTTATGGAGGAACGCGGGCGCAAAGCCGCCCGACGGCAGGCGGAGCAAAAACGAGCCGTATCGCGGCACCAGGTCAAGACGGCGCAAGCCTTGCATTCAGACAGGGACGGCAGCACCATGCCCGACAGGAAACGTTCAGCACAGACTCCTCGCATTAAAGAGCGGGCGGCAACCAGCTTGCCAAAATCGGCGCGAAAACACAGTCTGCCAATGGAACGGAAAGTATCACCGACTTTGTCTCGTTCACGCAAGACGGGCGACGCGGTGAAAGCCGCAGAGTCCGCACAGAAGCAGGCGGTCATGCTGCAAAGCAGCGCCCATGCCGCACGGGAAGCAGTGGTGCAGACAACGCGGTATCAGCAAGCCGCGAAAGCGGCGCAGGCCGCCGCGCAGAAAGCATCCCAGGCGGCGGGACGGGCGCTGCGGGCGATCCTGTCCGCCGCCAGAAGCCTTGCGGCGGCGATGATGGCTGGCGGCAGCACGGTCCTCTCAATGGTGTTAGTCATCTGCCTGATTGGGCTTCTGATCGCGTCGCCGTTTGGGATTTTCTTCTCCGGCGAGGACAGCGGCACCGGATATACGATGCCGGAGGCTGTGACCATGCTGAACGCGGAGTTCACAGACCGCATCGAGCAGATCAAGGTGGATAACCCTTATGACGAACTGGATATGGACAACGCGGGCAGCGCCGCTATGGTGGCGAACTGGCGGGATGTGTTGGCCATCTATGCTGTGCGGACAACGATGGATGCAGCGTCTCCGGACGAGGTGGCGACGTTGACGGAAGAAAAGCTGGATATTCTGCGGCAGATTTTCTGGGATATGAACGCTATCTCTTATTGGGTGGAAACCATCTCAGGCGACGAGGATGAAAGCGATACCGTCATCCTGCACATCACTGTCACAGTCAAGGATCATCTGCAAATGGCGGACGAGTATCGGTTCAACGCCGAGCAGCACAAGCTGTTGGAAGAACTGATGCAGCCGGAGTATGAAGAACTGTTCATGCGGCTCACCGGTAGCTACCAGGATATTGCACTCGGCGATAAGGAAGCTGCGGAGATCATGAAAAAGCTCCCTGCGGATCTCAGCGAGGAGCGCAAGCAGGTGGTGCTGACGGCGTATCAGCTTCTGGGCAAGGTCAACTATTTCTGGGGCGGAAAGAGCCTTGTGCTTGGATGGGACTCCCGCTGGGGAACGCCAATGGAGGTCACGGCGGCAGGCAGCTCTACGACCGGAACGATGCGCCCATTCGGATTAGACTGTTCCGGCTTTGTCGATTGGGTGTTTTACAACCAGTCTGGCGGCAGTTATGTCATCGGCCATGGCGGTGGAGCGTCCAGTCAGCACAGCTATTGCACCGATATTTCATGGAGCGATGCCCAGCCGGGAGACCTTGTGTTCTATCCGGGAGACAGCCATGTCGGTATTGTCTGTGGATTTGACGGAAACGGCAATGTGCTTATCATCCACTGCGCCAGCGGGTACAACAATGTGGTTGTGACGGGAAAGAGCGGCTTTGCATCCATTGGCCGCCCTACATACTATGCCGATTAAAAATACATCTCATTTCTGAGCAAGCGCACCCATCCAGCCGCCCGCCGCGGAACACAAGCACTGCCTCTGCGGCAAGACACACAAGGACATCGGCGACCACGCGAAGGAGACGCTGGTCACTTTCGACGCGGTAGGGAGCCTGGCCGACCTGCAAGCCGCGGTCGCGAAGGGCGGCAACTATTACTTGAGCGCAGACATCGACACGAAGGATATGCTGAAGATCGAGAAGGATCTGACCCTCTGCCTGAACGGCCACAGCATCAAACTGGAACAGGCAGAGACCAATGCAAATACCCCTGTCATTTGTTGGTCCGAGGACAAAAATGCAACGTTTACCTTGACCGACTGTGAGCCGGCGGGAACGGCGGGAACGATCACACACAAAAGCGGCAAATATGGCGGCGGTGTAAACGCCTACGGCACATTTAATATGTACGGCGGCAGCGTGACCATCAAGGCGCCCACCAACTTGACCTATGACGGCAAGGAAAAGCATGCAACGGTTGTGGGATCGGGAAATTGGAAGTCTGCGTTTTTGGAGGACATCGCCATCTCCTATTATAAACTCGCCGCCGGCGGCAATTATGTAGAAATGGGTGAAGGTCCCACCGCTGTCGGCAAGTACAAGGCGAGCACCACCGTGAAGGGCGCGACCGCTTTTGTGGAGTTTGAGATCACCGGTGGCGGCAATACCGGCGGCAGCTCCGGCGGTAGTTCCGGTGGTAGCTCCGGCGGCAGTTCCTCCTCCGGCGGCGGTGGCGGCAGCGGCAGCAGCAGCTCTAAACCTACCACACATCCCGTCAAGGCGGAAGTGAGCAAGGACCCTGACGGCTCCGTTTCCCTCTCCAAGACCAGCGCGGCCAAGGGCGACAAGGTGACCATCACCGTGAAGCTGGAGCGCCATTACGAGGTGGACGAGGTGATCGTCCGGGATTCTAAGGGCAAGCAGTTGGCCGTCAAGGATAACGGCGATGGCACGTTTACTTTTGAGATGCCCGCCGACAAGGTGACGGTGGAGCCGTCCTTCTCCTGGGTGAATCCCTTTGTGGATGTGAAGGACAGCGCCTACTATGTGGACGCAGTGGAGTGGATGCTCAAGCGCGAGGTTACCCAAGGCACCTCGGACACCACATTCAGTCCCGATCAAAACTGCTCCCGCGCACAGATCGTCACCTTCCTGTGGCGGGCCGCCGGTGCTCCCGAGCCGAAGGGCACGGTCAGTTTTGCGGATATTTCCGCAGACAGCTACTACGCGCAGGCCGTGGCTTGGGCCGTGGAGAACGGCATTACCGCCGGTGTTGGCAATGGTCGGTTCGACCCCAACTCCACCTGCACCCGCGGCCAGATCGCGACCTTCCTGTATCGCTACATGAAGTAAGCGATCCACTTTCCCAGCAGACCCCAGCAGCAAAAAGGCTCCCGCCGAGAAATCGGCGGGAGCCTTTACTTGTGACCGTCAAACCGTAACCACCAAAAAATCGTGACATCATTTCGACCATTTTCCTCTTGACCTCATGACATTATGATGGTAAGCGTCAAGTGTAGCGGCGGATTGAAGGTTACCCGCGAAAATAAGAGAATACCACCGTATAGAACGTAGAGTCCACGCGCTATGCGTGGACTCTACACGAAAAACGGAGGAACACCATGAGCAATGAAAGAAAACAACGGTATCTTTACATAGACGGACAAGCTGTACCGGGGGCAGCGCAAGAGAAAACACTTCATTCGCTCCAAACCTATTGACACGCAAAACGCCGTATCGTAAAATACAGGGGAAGGGAAAATTATGCGCTTTTTTGCGGGAAAAGGGGTTGACAAACTATGCCGTTGAACAATATACTTACGACAGACAGACAGACAGACAGACAGACAGACAGACAGACAGACAGACAGACAGAC
>UQMC01000137.1 GCA_900542115.1 uncultured Oscillibacter sp.
TTTCCCTACACGACGCTCTTCCGATCTTCAGCCGCAGAGGCACTCCATATTTATCGCGGAAAACGGTCGCCCAATTTCATGAGAAATCCCGCTGTGCAGTCCCTCTGCCAAAAGGCGGTCTCAAAAGCTGCACGCACAAAGGCCCCGCCTGCCGGCATGGCAGGCGGGGCCTTCCCTCTTTATTTATGCTACGCTTACGCCTGTGCCATAGAGGCGATATAATCCTCGTAGGTCCCCAGACGGTCCGTCAGCTTGCCGTCCTCCAGCACCATAATGCGGTTGGCGATGGTCTGCACGAACTCGTGGTCATGGCTGGAAAACAGCACCACGCCCTTAAAGTCCATCAGGCCGTTGTTGACGGCGGTGATGGATTCCAGATCCAGATGGTTGGTGGGCTGATCCAGCACCAGCACGTTAGAGCCGTAGAGCATCATGCGGGAGAGCATACACCGGACCTTCTCGCCGCCGGAGAGGACCTTCACCGGCTTGAACACATCGTCGCCGGAGAACAGCATCCGGCCCAGGAAGGCCCGCTTGAAGGACTCGGTGTTGGCCTCCGGGATCTTGGGGGTGAACTGGGCCAGCCAATCCACCAGATTCAAATCGCAGTCGTTGAAGAACGCGGAGTTATCCAGCGGGAAATAGCTGGTGGTAATGGTGGTGCCCCACTTATAGGTGCCCTCGTCTGGCTCCAGCTCGCCCATGATAATCTTAAATAGAGTGGTCTTGGCCAACTCGTCCTCCCCTACAAAGGCGATCTTATCGCCCTTGTTCACTCGGAAGGACACATTGTCCAGCACCTTGCGGCCATCCACGGTCTTGCTCAGGCCCTCTACCGCCAGAATCTCCTTGCCGCACTCCCGCTCCATAGTAAAGCCAACAAAGGGATAGCGGCGGGAGGAGGCGGGCATCTCCTCCACCGTCAGCTTATCCAGCAGCTTACGGCGGGCCGTGGCCTGCTTGCTCTTGGACTTGTTGGCGGAGAAGCGCTGAATAAAGAGCTGCAGCTCCTTGATTTTTTCCTCGTTCTTGCGGTTCTGGTCCTTCATCATCCGCTGGACCATCTGGCTGGACTCGTACCAGAACTCATAGTTGCCCACATACATCTTGATATGGCCGTAGTCCACGTCCACGATGTTGGTGCAGACGGTGTTCAGGAAGTGACGGTCATGGCTCACCACAAGGATCAGGCTCTCGCAATCCATCAGGAAATCCTCCAGCCACTCGATGGCCTGAATGTCCAGATGGTTGGTGGGCTCGTCCAGCAAAATGATGTCCGGCTTTCCAAACAGCGCCTGGGCCAGCAGCACCTTTACCTTTTCCTTAGCGGTGAGGGTGGACATCTCATTGTAGAGAATGTCATTGGATAGGCCGAGGCCCTGAATGAGCCGGGAGACATCGGACTCGGCCTCCCAGCCGCCCATTTCGGCAAACTCCGCCTCCAACTCGCTGGCCTTTACACCGTCCTCATCGGTGAAGTCCTCCTTCTCATAGAGGGCGTCCTTTTCTTTCATGATGTCATAGAGCCGCTGGTTGCCCATCATCACCGTATCCAGCACGGTAAAGGCGTCATACTGGAAGTGGTCCTGCTTGAGAATGGACATCCGCTCCTCCTTGGGGATGATGACCTCGCCGGTGGTGGGCTCCAAATCGCCGGAGAGGATGCGGAGGAATGTGGACTTGCCCGCACCGTTGGCACCGATGATGCCGTAGCAGTTGCCGGGGACAAATTTCAAATCCACATTTTTAAATAGCGTCTGACCACTGAAGTTCATGCTGACATTGTTGACTGTAATCATGCTGTTTCCTTTCCTTATGGAGCCGCCGGGGCGGCTCATTTATGGCACCGGGCCAAGCCCGGAGACGTTTTCACATCGGAGGCCGCATAAAAAAGCGACGGTTAACCGACCGTCGTACCATTTGCGCCTCAAACAGCTTCTATTATGTTGTGTTTTTTGCCGTTTGTCAAGCACAGGCCGCTATTTTTAACGAATATTTGTGAGAACGCGGCAGTTTTCGCCGGTTTTGGTACAAATCCCTCTTGACTCTATATTTGTTGTAGAGTTTATAATAGAAAGCAATTCCGCGATACGCGACAAGGAGCACCACCATGAAAAACGATCTGACCCAGGGCAGCGTCCTGAAAAATGTGATTCGCTTCTCGCTGCCCTATCTGCTTTCCTATTTCCTCCAAACGCTTTACGGCATGGCGGACCTGTTCATCATCGGCCAGTTTGAGGGCGTTTCCAGCACCACTGCCGTGGCCGTGGGCTCGCAGGTCATGCACATGCTCACCGTAATGCTGGTGGGCCTTGCCATGGGTGCCACGGTGAGCATCGGGCAGTCCGTGGGCGCCGGGGACCGGCGGCAGGCCGCCCTGTATACCGGCAATACGGTAACGCTGTTCATGGCACTCTCCCTTGTGCTTACCGCCGTGCTGCTTTTGCTGCGGCAGAGCATCACCGCCGTGATGTCCACCCCGGCGGCAGCCGTGGAGGGGACAGTGGCGTATCTTACTGTCTGCTTCCTCGGCATCCCCTTCATCACGGCGTACAACATCATCAGCTCCATCTTCCGGGGGCTGGGAGACAGCAAAAGTCCCATGTACTTCATCGCCATTGCCTGCGGGGCCAACATCGCTCTGGACTATTTCTTCATGGGCGCGCTCCATTTGGGGCCGGTGGGCGCCGCGCTGG
The DNA here is from genome assembly GCA_900542115.1 of uncultured Oscillibacter sp. Classification (GTDB taxonomy): domain Bacteria; phylum Bacillota; class Clostridia; order Oscillospirales; family Oscillospiraceae; genus Oscillibacter; species Oscillibacter faecalis_A. The sequence continues at coordinate 2,697 of UQMC01000137.1, forward strand.
GCACCACGCTGTCGCAGGCTGTCAGCGTGGTGATCTCGCTGATTGCGATTCGCCGGCACCAAATCGGAATTTCCGTCACTCCCGCAGACCTACGGCCCCAGCGGGCCGTAATGGGAACGCTGCTGCGGCGGGGCGTTCCCATTGCCGTGCAGGACGGACTCATTCAGGTAGCCTTCCTCATCATCACGATCATCGTCAACCGCCGGGGCCTCAATGACGCGGCGGCTGTGGGAATCGTGGAGAAAATCATCAGCTTCCTGTTCCTCGTCCCCTCCTCCCTGCTCTCTACCGTTTCCGCGCTGGGCGCGCAGAATATCGGCGCGGGCAAGCCGGAGCGTGCACGCGCCACGCTGCGCTACGCCCTGCTCATTGCCGTTTGCTTCGGCGGGGCCGTGATTTTGACCATGCAGCTTTTTGCGGAGCCGGTGGTATCGCTGTTTACCGACAGCACCACGGCGGACGGTGCCGCCGTGGTGCGTCTGGGCGGACAATATCTGCGGGGCTATGTGTGGGACTGCCTGTTTGCCGGACTCCACTTCAGCTTCAGCGGCTATTTCTGCGCCTGCGGCCGCTCGGAGCTGTCCTTCCTCCACAATATCATCGCCATCGTGCTGGTGCGGGTTCCCGGCGTGTATCTGACCTCCAAGCTCTTTGCGGATACCCTGTATCCCATGGGCCTTGCTACGGCGGGCGGCTCCCTGCTCTCCGCGGTCATCTGCGTCATTGCCTATCGAATCATCACCCGCAAAGCCGCCCTGTGCGCGGTCGGGGAATAGCCCATGGAGCAGCTTTTTTCCATCGGCGATGTGGCCAAGCTCTTTCACCTCAGCGTCAGCTCTCTGCGGCACTATGAGGCGCTGGGCCTGCTGACGCCGGAGCGGGTGGACCCAAATACCGGCTACCGCTCCTACAGCATCCGGCAGTTTGAGGTCCTCAACACCATCCGCTACCTCCGGGCACTGGATATGCCGCTGGAGGAGATCGCCGATTTTCTCCGGGACCGGGATGTGGAGCGTATTGAGGAAAAGCTCTCCCGGCAGCGGGAGGCCGTGCTGCAAAAGCAGCGGGAGCTGGAGCGCGTCCGGCGGAAAATCGACAACCGCCTGCACCAGCTCCGGGAGGCCCGCACCGCCGTGTTAGACAGCGTGGAGCTGATCTGTGCCCCCGCCTGCCGCATGGTCTGGATGGCGGACCGGCTGCGGCCCCGCAGCTTTCTGGACATGGAGGCCTCCATCCGGCGGCTGGAGGGGCCAAACACGGAGGCGCTGGTCTTTCTCGGCAAGGTTGGTGTGTGCATTTCGGAGGAGCACCTGTGCCGGGAGGAATTTTCGCAGTACGATGGCAGCTTCCTTCTGCTGGACCGGGAGGATCACTACGATGGGCCGTTCCTCTCACTGCCGGAGACCCAGTGCGTGCGGCTCCGCTTTCGGGGCAGTCACGGGGACGCCCCGGCGCGCTACCGGTTCCTGACCGCGTATATCCGCGCCCACAGCCTGAAAATCACCGGCTTTTCCCGGGAGATCACCCTCATTGATAACGGTCTGACCCCGGACAGTGAAAAATTCGTGACGGAGATCAGCATTCCCATAGAAAATACCGAAGGACAATAAAAAAACAGGGCGGAACGCTAAAAAGCGTTCCGCCCTGTCAGCGTGTCGAAAAAGTCTTTTCTCCCCGCT
>UQMC01000138.1 GCA_900542115.1 uncultured Oscillibacter sp.
CACGGTACAAAAGAAAAAGCGCTGAGGTATGGGTTAACCGGCAAAGCGGTCAACACACCCAAAACGGGGGCTGGCCGTCACGAACTGCCGACTGAACTTGAAACTCCCCTACCGGCTGCGCTATACCTGAATCTCAAATCAGGTGCGCCGCCGCATCTACGGGCATGGAGCACAACGGGGTGCAAATAGGACATCCCCTGCTCTTCTTTCCGCTGCCGCTCCCCCGTCCAACTCCGGGAGGGGTTTCCAAAGGGGAGGGACCGCAGTCCCGCCCCTTTGTGCCACGAGGGGGCATGGGGGACGGGTGGCGTCTCCCATGTTTCGGGTGGGGGTCTAAGGGGGAGGGGCCTTTGCGCCAAAGGCCCCTTCCCCTTGCCCCGTAGTGGGAACTGCCCTCTGCGGGAGCAGACGGTTTTATCTGATTTCCAGATAAAGTAAAAATATCTTATTTCAAGATACATATACTCGTTTTAGGTGATGTATATGCGAACTGAGATATTGAAATATGGAAGAATCCGAGATTTGCGAAACGACAGAGGCCTCACGCAGAAAGACGTTGCGAACGTGCTCCATGTCAGCCAAAACACATATAGCCAATACGAAATTGGCGTTTCACGGTATCCGCTGGACGCAATCATCAAATTGGCCGAATACTATGGCGTCAGCATCGACTATTTGGTTGGCCTGACCGATGAGCCGAAGCCTTATCCTCGGAAGAAAAAATGAATCATTTTTTTGAAAGCATCATCAACCTGTTCTTTCCGCCGAAATGCCCCTTCTGCGGCAAGGTTTTGGACGAGGTAGGCATCTGCCCCGTGTGTGAAAAGGATTTGCCGTGGCTTCCGGAGGAACAGGTGGTCATGACCGACAAGGACCTGACCTGCGCCGCGCCGCTGTGGTACGAGGGCGCGGTGCGGGACACCCTGCTGCGCCTGAAATTCCGGGGCGGCTCCGCGTTGGCGGAGCCGCTGGGCGAGCTGCTGGCCCGGTGTGCGGCGGAGCGGTTCGGGGGAGAATTTGACAGTGTGACTTGGGTGCCGGTGAGCGCAAAGCGGCTGAAAAAGCGAGGCTATGACCAGTCCCGGCTGCTGGCGGAGGCCATGTGCCGCCATTGGGGCACCAAGCCTGTCCGCCTGCTGAATAAAATTCAGGATAACCCGGCGCAGTCCGGCCTGCAGGGCGAGGCTGCACGGCGGGCCAACGTGCTGGGGGTCTACGACCCGGCGGACCCGGCACTGATCGTGGACCAGCGCATTCTGCTGGTGGATGACATCCATACCACCGGCGCCACGCTCTCCGAGTGTGTGCGGGTGCTGCGGGATAACGGCGCCGCCTCGGTGCTGTGCCTCACCGCCGCCCGGACGCCGCCGGCGAAAAAGGGAAAAAATTCATAATTCCTGTCTTGCAATCGGGGATATGTACCGTTATAATTGAAAATGTATGATTGCGGACGGAAATTCCGCTTATAATAGATTCCGTACAACATTTGCGGAAAGAACATGAGGTGTCACGATGGGGATCGCAAAAGATATCGGTATCGACTTGGGTACCGCCTCCGTATTGGTATATGTAAAGGGCAAGGGCGTTGTGCTCAACGAGCCCTCTGTGGTGGCTATGGATAAGACCACCGGCAAGCTGCTGAAGGTGGGTACGGACGCGCAGGCTATGCTGGGCCGTACCCCCGGCAACATCATCGCCATCCGGCCTCTGCGGGAGGGCGTTATCTCCGACTACGATATGACGGAGCGGATGCTCAAGGAGTTTATTCATAAGGTCGCGGGCTTTTCCTTCTTCAAGCCCCGGGTCATCATCTGCGTGCCCTCCGGTATCACGGAGGTTGAGGAGCGCGCCGTCATCGATGCCGGTATTCAAGCCGGCGCCCGGAAGGTGTATCTTATTGAGGAGCCGGTAGCGGCGGCCATCGGCGCGGGCATCGACATCACCCAGCCCGACGGCCACATGGTGGTGGACATCGGCGGCGGTACGGCGGACATCGCTGTGATCTCCCTCTCCGGCGTGGTGGAATCCGCCTCTATCAAGATCGCCGGCGACCAGCTCAATGAGGCTGTGGTGAAGTATATGCGCCGCAAGCACAATCTGCTGGTGGGTGAGCGCACCGCCGAGGAGATGAAAAAGCAGATCGGCTGCGTCTTCCCCAAGGACGAGGAGGAGACCATGGACGTCAAGGGCCGCTGTCTGCTGACGGGTCTTCCCAAGGTGGTGACTGTCAGCTCCACGGAGATGATGGACGCCTTTGAGGAACCGGTGGAGCGCATTATGGAGGCTATCCACTCTGTGCTGGAGCGGACGCCCCCGGAGCTGGTGGCGGATGTGTCCACCAACGGCATCATCATGACCGGCGGCGGCAGTCTGGTGTACGGCTTTGATAAGCTGGTCACCGCCCGCACCGGCATCCACACCACCGTGGCGGAGGACGCCATCTCCTGTGTGGTGCTGGGTACCGGCAAGAGTCTGGACTCCCTGAACTCCATGCAGGACGGTACCATGAACCTCAGCCGCCGCAAGCAGATGACCTGATAACAGCACATAACTCCCCCGGCTTGCCGGGGGAGCTTTCATCTGAACCGAAAGACTCCGAGTGTTGCAAATGCCATTGTGCAGATGGGGCGCTGCAGGTGTATTCTGAAGAAAAACGATTGAAACGAGGATTTATGCTGACATTCAAACCCATTACCATGCGTGAAGCGGCAACGCTGCGGCGCTATTATGAAAGCTGCGGCTTCCAGTTGTGCGAGTATTCCGCCGGTGTGAAGCTCATGTGGCGAAAAACACTGAACTATGCGTGGACGGAGGCGGCAGGCTGCCTCATTATCCGCTGTGAAAGTCAGGGCCGGGTGTCCTTTGATTACCCGGTGGCCGGACCGGAGGGAGATGAGGACGCCGCCCTGACAGCCATTGAGGGCTACTGTCTTGAAAACGGCATCCAGCCGGAGATATCCATCGTGCCGGAGTGCAAGGCCCCGGTGCTGTTGGCCCGGTACCCCTATGTCCGCGTCAGCAATATCCGCACATGGCGGGACTACCTCTACTACAAAGAGGATTTGCAGCTTTTTGCGGGGCGGCGGTATTCCGGCCAGCGGAACCACATCAAAAAATTCCGCACCCAATGGCCGGAGGCGTATTTCCGCCCCATCAGCGCCAAGGGGGACGCAGCGGCCATTGAACGGTTCTGGGTGGATTTTGCCGCGGAATTTCCCGATACCAGCAGCGGCGCACTGGGGGAGCTGAAGCTGTCTCAGAAAATGCTGGCCATGCCGGACAAGCCGTGGCTGCTGCGGGGCGGTATGTTTGACGGGGACCGGCTCATTGCCCTGTCCCTGTGTGAAAAGTGCGGGGAGACTCTTATTATCCACATTGAAAAGGCGCTGTATTCCTATACCGGCATCTACCCCGCCATGGTACAGGCGGAGGTGGAGACATTTGGAGATGGGTGTACCTATGTGAACCGGGAGGATGATGCCGGGGACCGGGGCCTGCGGACCTCCAAGCTGCAATACGGTCCCTGTAAGCTGGCAACTAAGTACCATTTCCTGCCGCAGAACGAGCTGCTGCACCATGTCAAGGAAATTCCCGAGTTGAAAACGGAGCGACTGACCCTTTCGGCGCTGACGGAGGCGGATATTCCCGCCTACAATGCGCTGGTGCTGGACGGGGAGCGCAACCGCTGGTGGGGCTATGACGATGTGGGCGGACTGACGGAGCCCATGACAGACCGCAGCTTTTACGAGGTGGCCCGCCGGGATTTTGCCCGCCGGCTGGCGGTGAATTTTGCGGTCCGGCTGGAAGGGAAGCTCATCGGCGAGGCGGTGCTCTACAATTTCGATTACCGGGGCGGCGCGGAGCTGGGCTGCCGTATTGATAAGTCTTATGCCGGAAACGGCTATGGCACGGAGGCGTTCCGGGCTGCCGCGGAATGGGGACTGTATCAGGTGAACCTCAATCGGGTAGTAGCCAAGTGCTACCGGGAGAATGAGGCGTCCTACAAGATGCTCTCGGCCTGTATGCGCCGCAGCGGCGAGGACGAGACATTCTTCTACTTTGAAAAGCTGGTATAAAAATAAAACAGCTTTCGAGGATAATTTGATTAAATAAACCAGCGGCGGAGACCATTATGGTCTCCGCCGCTGGTTCGATTCTTCGTATAGAAAATTGGGAAACGATATACCCGGCCCGGTGCTTACCCGGTGGGGAACAGGATGTCCTTTGCCCCCGGGGTGTAACAAAGGCGCTCCGCCTCGGCGCGGTCATGCGTTTGGCCCAAAATCCACATGAGCTTGGCCACCACGGCCTCTGTGGTCATATCGTAGGCCTCCAGCAC
>UQMC01000139.1 GCA_900542115.1 uncultured Oscillibacter sp.
GACGCTCTTCCGATCTCACACCCTTCCTTACCGCTGCTGAAAATTTACCACTTTAACAACAGTCTCAGCCGTGTCCCGTAGGGGACACGGCTGCTTTAATCATCCCGCAAGCGCGGCGTTATGCCGCTTCCAGTCCGCAGACCTTGACGCCTGCCAGCGCCATGGCGAAGGTGAACCAGAAAATGCACAGCACCCGGGGGTAGTTCCAGAGGAAGTCCGCAAGGCCGCAGACCATGGCGCCGCACATGGCGGAGGCGGCGGCCACCGCCACCGTCCGACCCACGGAGGGACCGCTGTGCCGCGCAGCGCGAGCGGCATTTTTGATATTCCAGAGCATAGAGCCCACAAAGCTGCACACACCCAAAAGACCCATTTGAATCCAGACCTCCAGATAGAAGTTGTGGGCGTGGACAAAGGGGGCCTTGTCATGATAGAGGTTGAACTCCCGGATGTACTCCTGCGTGGCGGCGGTGCCGAGGCCCGCGCCGGTCAGGGGCGAGCGCTTAATGACCTCAATGGCCGCCCGGTAAAGGGACACCCGGCTGGAGGTGGAGGAATCCGCCGTATTGGTAATGGTGAGGATGCGGTTCAGCACCGTGGCAGGCAGGAAGGGCACTGCCAGCACACACAGGGCGATAAAGGCGGGAAGCAGCTTCGGCTTCCACAAAAATACGAACACCGCCATGGAGCAGGCAAGACCCACCCACGCCGCACGGGAATACGTCATAGCCATGGCCATGCCTCCCACGCAGAAAATACCGGCGGCGATGACCTTCCACTGCCAGTGCTTCGCCGTAATGACCAGCGCCAGCACCAGCGGCAGCAGCAGCAGCAAGACCTGCGCGAAGGTATTAGGGTTATCGAAAATGGAGTAGACCCGCCCCGGCATTCCGGCGTTGACCTTCAGATCCACATAGGAGGGGTTCACCTTCACGCCCTGAAGCCGCTGGACGATGCCGTAGGCTCCGGTACCGCCTACGCAGACCGCCGCCCCGGCGCACAGGCGCTTCAGGTCCTCCCCATTCCGCACAGCGCTGACGGTGATGAGCGTCAGCAGCGCGGCGGACACATGGTAGATCAAAAACCGGGCGGACAGCCCCGGCGCATAGGAGAAGGTCACGGCCAGCGTCACCGCAGCCAGCATCAGCGCCGGATAGAAGCCGATCCGGGCCACATCCAGACGGCGGCCCGTCCGCATAGCCCCGGCGTAAAACAGCAGCAGCAGCAAAACGCCTGTCAAAAAGCTATAGGCGTTGTTCCAGCGCTCGTAGGGAATACACCACAGCGCCGCGATGCACCAGAACTGAGCGATAGAGGCGTTGTCCCCCATGTCAAAGGCAAGGCGGGCAAAAAAGCTGTCCTCAAATGTTAAATTCCACGCCTTGTACCATGCGTGGAGCAGCGTTCCCGGGAGATTGACAAGAACGCTCAGAAGCCTGCACAGCAGGCTCTCCCGCCACGCCCGGGCCACCGCGCCCTCCCGGCACAAGGGCCGCAGCACGCGGCTATCCTCAATCTGCTCGCTGCACCAGCGGCCAACTGCCGCTAAAATGCGGTGCAGGGCGCTGTCCTCATAAACATTACAGAGCCAGACCCACACCCGGTAGGTCAGGCTGGTTTGCCAAAGTGTCATACGTTCTCCTTACATACGGTTTTTCAAGCGGTACAGGACTGTCAGCGTACCGAAGCGGCCGCTGCCGATGAGATCGGCCACGATCTGCTTGTTGCGGCCCAAGCCCTTGGGACAAAGCTCCCGGATGGCCCTTGCAAATTCCGGCTGAGCACAAAGGGCCTCCACCGTTTTCTGTTTCTCCCTTGCGGATTTGGGGTTGCTTTTCGCGTACTCGTTCCCCACGGCGATGAGCAACCCTGCCCATACCGTGTCGGCCCGCCACTGAGGCCGGGCGGCGGAGAGTCCGTACCGCTCCACGACCTCCGCCTTCCGCTCCAAAAACCGGGCAAAAACCTGCGGATAATCCGGCATATAGCGGTGAGTGGCGGAGGCGGGGTTTTCAAGATACCGGTACAGCGGCGTTTCCGTTACGGCCAGACGCCGGGCATTGGCAAAATACTCCATCAAAAACAGCTCGTCCTCCAGATACGCCCCCTCAAAGGTGATGGCGTTTTCCTGGAGGATAGCGGCGTCAAATAGGAAGCGCCAGATGAAGCCGTTGAACACCGGCGGCCGGAGCCGTTCGCCGGTCAGGGGCCAGAGGATATGCTCCCGGAGGCCGGTCTGCTCGTAAATGCCGGCGGGCAGCAGCTGCTCTGTCCGCTCCTCCCCCGTCGGGGACACATTCAGGTGAGCGCAGCCTGCGCTGTCCGCCCCGGCCTTTTCCCGGAGATACCACAGTGTTTCCAGCGCGGCGGGCACAAGGGCGTCATCCGCGTCCAAAAATGCGATGCACTGCCCCCGTGCCTGCTCCAGCCCCAGATTGCGGGCGCTGGACACGCCACCGTTGGGCTTGTGAAAGACCCGGACGCGGGCATCCCCCGCCGCATAGGCGTCACACAGGGCCGGAGACCCGTCCCGGCTCCCATCGTCCACCAGCAGCAGCTCCCAATCGGAAAATGTCTGTCCCAGAACGCTCTCCACGCACTGCGGCAGCAGCCGCTCCGCCTGATACACCGGCACGATCACAGAAATGGCAGGCATAGGCCGCCTCCTTTCATGAATACGGAGTGATTATAGCATATCCCGCCGAAGCGGTCAATGGACCCGCGCCACTTAGCCCCGCCACGGACCGCAAAAGAAGCGGGAGGCATGTCACCTCCCGCTCAAGATCGCTCTTTTCAGTTCAGGGCTGCCTTCAGGGCGTCCACCCGGTCGGTCTTCTCCCAAGCCACGCTTAAGTCCTCGCGGCCCATGTGGCCGTAGGCCGCCAGTTGGCGGTAAATGGGCTTGCGGAGATCCAGATCGCGGATGATAGCAGTGGGGCGCAGGTCAAAGACCTTCTTCACAGCCTCCTCCAGCTTATCGTCGCCCACGGTGCCGGTGCCGAAGGTATCTACCAGCACGCTGACGGGCTGGGCTACACCGATGGCATAGGCCAGCTGCACCTGGCACTTCCGGGCAAGACCGGCAGCCACGATGTTCTTGGCTACCCAGCGAGCGGCGTAGGCCGCGGAGCGGTCCACCTTGGTGGGGTCCTTGCCGGAGAAGCAGCCGCCGCCGTGGGGAGCGCTGCCGCCGTAGGTATCCACAATGATCTTCCGGCCGGTGAGGCCGCTGTCGCCCTGGGGGCCGCCGATGACGAACCGTCCGGTGGGGTTCACGTAGAATTTCGTCTTCTCATCCATCAGCTCGGCGGGGACGGTGGGCTTAATGACCATTTCGATCATGTCCTTGCGAATCTGCTCCAGCGTCACCTCGGGGCTGTGCTGGGTGGAGAGCACCACGGTGTCCACGCGGACGGGCTTGTCGCCATCGTACTCCACCGTGATCTGCGTCTTTCCATCGGGCCGCAGATAGTTCACAAGTCCGGTCTTGCGGACCTCGGTGAGCTTGCGGGCCATTTTGTGTGCAAGGGAAATGGGCAGGGGCATCAGCTCCGGGGTCTCGTCGCAGGCGTAGCCGAACATCATGCCCTGATCGCCGGCGCCGTTGTCCAGACCGTCGTCTGCCTCGCCCTCCTTGACCTCCAGGCACTTGTCCACGCCCAGCGCGATATCGCCGGACTGCTCATCAATGTTGGTGATGATGCCGCAGGTGTCGCAGTCAAAGCCGTACTTGGCCCGGTCATAGCCGATGTCCCGAATGACCTCACGGGCGATCTTGGCGATGTCCACATAGCAGCTGGTGGTGATCTCGCCCATGATGTGCACAAGTCCGGTAGAGGCCGTGGTCTCGCAGGCCACGCGGCCGTTGGGGTCCTGCGCCAGAATGGCGTCCAGCACGGCATCGGAAATCTGGTCGCAGATCTTGTCGGGATGGCCCTCCGTCACGGATTCGGAGGTGAAAAGATAGTGTCTTGCCATAGTTGTCCTTCTCCTTTTTTTGCTGTCCCCTCCCGGACGAAAAACAAAACGCACTCCCGCCATGGGAGCGCGCGAAACGTTTCGTTTTCCGCTCCTCATCTGTCGTTTCCGCCGGAATTGGCACCTTGATTCATCAGGTTGCCGTGGTTTCATCGGGCCGTTCCCTCCGCCACTCTTGATAAGGGACTTTGAAATTGTGGTTTTATTGTAATCGTATCTCCTACTATTGTCAAGGGTTTTCGGCAATTTCCCCGAAATTTTTCTGTTATTTTTGGCCGTTTGTCAAGAGTAAATGCACAAAAAAGCAAAAATAATTTTACGATGCCA
>UQMC01000140.1 GCA_900542115.1 uncultured Oscillibacter sp.
TTCCAACTGTTTTGCTCATCGCTTTTACGGTCTAATGTGATTTGAAATGCCGCTATTTATTTGAATTCCTCATTTGTTTCAGGTACTTCCCAATGATATCGGCATTTCTTTTTCCTCGGCATTATTCAGGAAAAGCCGAATTCGGCTTTTCTTGAAGTCGTACTATGCGTCCGTCGAGTGCATGGAGCGCGGTCTTGACCCTATGACAACAAACCTTGTGGTGGCGGATATCAGCCGTACCGAGAAAACGATATGCCTTGCGGTTTCGCCAGCCCTGAAAGCCTACGGGATACCCGGCAGAGCTCGCCTCTTTGAGGTGCTGGAACGCGTCAAAGAAGTCAACGCCGAACGCCGGCGTGAAGAATCCGCCATCGTCATCAAGGCCACAGACCGATACTCGGAGACAGTCAAGCGCAAGGGCGAGACTACGAAGAGCTCCGGGAAGAACCTTGGCAAAACGGAGGACATCCTGACGCTCCTGAGCAAAAACAAAGCAACCATCAGGGTTGATGTGAAGCAGGCGAAAGCACCTTGCAGGATGCGGAAAAGCAGTTTGCGAAAACCCGCAGCGAAGCGGACAAGCTGAAGCTGGAAACGGCCCAGGCGGACTATGATAACATGGTCCGGAATTTGAAGTCCGTCACCAAGGCCGCCGGGGATACAGAGAAGGCAATCTCCAAAATAGAGGATACGGCTACTGGGAGTAGTAACGCATTTTCAGGTATTGTCGGTGCTATCGCACAAATCCGAATTACTAAACTGGTGGGCGATGCCGCTCTGGACGCACGATAAAATTCCGAAGGCCATTGGCGCGGAGCGCATTCAGTTCCACGATCCGCGGTATGCCTACGCCGCACTGTCCCTGAAAAACAGGGGTGGACGTAAAACCGTTATTTGGGGGTGCCGGGCCACTATTCGGATGGATCCACCCGTCGCTCCTACACCCATACCACACCCTAAACGAAGCAGGGCACTGGGCGCGCCATCGGCCAGCAGATATGGTAAAAACCGCAGGCCCAGCATTTGCCGGTCCTGCGGTTTGTCTGTATTCAGATTTGCCGGTCTTGCTTTTCTCAAAACCGTTTTCAGCGCAGGACTTCCACCTGCTCCACGCCATACCGTCGGAACAGTTCCAGCGCTTCCGGGCCAATTCGCTCACCGGACACCGCAATGGGGATCGCAGGCGGACACCCCACGGTAGGGGTGCCGCAGACCCGGCCCAATGACTGCGCTGCCGGTATGGTCTCCCGTGGGGCAAACAGTGCCTCCCGCACGGAACATACCCGTTCTCCACGGGCCAGCGGCAGCGTCGGCTGCGGCGCATAAACGGCATCATTTGTTCCGAAAGCATGCAGAAGCCGCTCGATGTCCGCCGCACGATTCTCCGGTGTCAGCATCAGCACCAAAAAATCCAGATCGGCGTATTCACATTCTACACCGCTCTCACGCAGACAGTTCGCCAACTGCCCGCCGGTCATCCCGGCTGGGGCCTTGACGGTCAGCCGCAGCGGGTCCGACGGTTCCACCTGCCAACCGGCAGCCGTCAGCGCCTTCCGCGCTTCCTCCAGACGTCCGCACATCTCCCGCAGGCGATCCCGGTACCCATCCGCCAGATAGCGGTTGCACAGATCCAGCGACGCCAGCGTCAGGTAGGACGGACTGGTGGAGCCAAACATGGCCATCGCTGTTTTTGCACTCTCCCGGAGAGATGCCGGAGCCGCACGGCTGATGTGCAGGTACGCGCCGCCGGTCAGCACCGGCAGCGTCTTGTGTGCCGAATCGCAGCACAGGTCTGCGCCGAGATCCAGTGGGTGACAGGAGGGCTCCAGAAACCGCAGATAGGCGCCGTGGGCGTTGTCCACCGCCAGCAGCGTACCGTGTTTCCGGCACACCTCTGCCAGAGCGGAAATGTCCGCCATGCCGCCCAGATAGTCCGGGCTGGTGAGATAGACCGCCGCCGGCGGCGCAGGCAGCTCCATCAGCGTCCGCTCCAATGTGTCCGGCGATACCGGGCAGCCGCAGAGAGATGCGCTCCGCTCCGGCCACAGCCAGACGATCTCAAAATCCAGCAGGGCCGCCGCGTACACAAACGCCCGGTGTACGTTTCTGGCGGCCACCACCGTCCGGGACCCGTTTCCGCAGCTCAGCGCCAGATACAGCATCGCCCGGATGCACTGGCTGGACCCCTCCGTGGAGTACACCGTCCGGCCAGAGCCGAACAGTTCCCCGGCATAGGACTCACTGCGCCGGATGATGCCCTCCGCTTCGTACAGGCTGTCCGCACCTTGGATCTCGGTGATGTCCAGCGCCTCGCAACCCAGAAAGGGTTTTCCCTTGTGGCCGGGCATGTGCGCCCGGATCATCCCGGAATCCGCGTACCGCCGGACAAAATCAGCAATGGGCGTTTCCATCAGCCGTTGGCCTTGGCAGAATCTTCCGCCACCTTCATCATGATGGCACATTCAATACGCTTGCGGAACAATTCGCAGCCTGCCTCGTAAACGCCGCGGATAGAGCCCGTGGCGTGGAAGGCATTGGCCGCGCAGCCGCCGGAGCAGTAGAATCTCGCCCAGCAGTCATTGCACTCTGGACGGGCATAGGCGTTGCAGGAGCGGAATTCCTCCCGCAGGGCCGTATTGTTCACGCCGTTCCAGATATCGCCCAGCTTGTAGGCTTCCTCACCCACGAACTGATGGCAGGGATACAGGTCTCCCCAAGGGGTCACAGCCATATACTCCGTGCCGGAGCCGCAGCCGGAGATCCGCTTGTAAATGCAGGGGCCGCCCGTCAGGTCCAGCATGTAGTGATAGAAGGTGATGGGCTTGCCTTCCTTTTCCCGACGCAGCATATCCTTGGCCAGCAGCTCGTACTGGTCCTTCACGATCTCCAGATCCTCCGCCGTCAGTGCGGCGGGGTCCTCCGGCGCGCACACCACCGGCTCCATGCTCAGCTCGGTGAAGCCCAGATCCGCCATGTGGAACAGGTCCTTTGTAAAGTCCGGATTGGCATGGGTAAAGGTGCCGCGCATATAATAGTTCTTGTTGCCCCTGGCCTCTACCAGCTTCTGGAACTTAGGCACGATGCGCTCATAGCTGCCGTTGCCTGCATAGTCCACCCGCAGCCGGTCATGGATCTCCTTGCGGCCATCCAGCGACAGCACCACATTGCTCATTTCCCGGTTGGCGAAGTCGATCACGTCATCATCGATGAGCATACCGTTGGTGGTCAGCGTAAAGCGGAAATTTTTGCCCCGCTCCTTTTCCACACTGCGGGCATACTCCACCAACTGCTTCACCACGTCCCAGTTCATCAGCGGCTCACCGCCGAAGAAGTCCACCTCCAGATTGGTGCGGCTGCCGGAGTGATCCATCAGGAAGTCCAGCGCCTGCTTGCCAACCTCGAAGCTCATCAGCGCGCGGTCGCCGTGATACTTGCCCTGACTGGCGAAGCAGTAGGAACAGTTCAGGTTGCAGGTGTGCGCCACATGCAGGCACAGCGCCTTCACCACATCGCCGGAACGCTCCTTGAACGTGCCGGCCATGTCCGCGAAGGTGTCGGGGGTATAGAGCTTCCCGGCCTGCTTCAGCGCCTCCACGTCATCAATGCAGTCCCGCAGATCCTTCTCCGTCACATCCTCGCGTGCGCCGTATTTTTCCATCATTGCCGTTACGATCTCATCCGCCGTGTGATCCGGGTAAAGCGCAATGATGTCATAGGCTACCTCATCCACTACATGAATGGCGCCGGAGCAGGTGTCCAGCACGATGTTGTAGCCGTTCAGTTGATACTGATGTACCATTCTTCCGTTCTCCTCGTACAGAAAAAGTGCCGCCTGAACAGGCGGCAGCTTTTTGAAAATTGCAATTGATTACTTGTTGGTGTTCTCGCACTTCTGGTTTGCCACGCCGCAGCTGGTCTTGCAGGCAGACTGGCAGGAGGTCTGGCACTCACCGCAGCCGCCGTTCTTGGCGCTGTCGCACAGGCTACGAGTCTCGAGAGTCTTGATTCTTTCCATAATATGTATCTCCGATCTGTTAAATTCTAATGGATTTCCCGGCGGACCACCCGCAGACAGTCACCTAAAAACCGGAAAAATTTTAGCATATCATCCGCATAAAGTCAAGATATTCCAGCAATTTGACTATTGGGCGCATTTCATAGCGATAAAAGTACAGACCATGGCTTCTTTGGGGGCCCCGCCGTCCGGTTGTTGCCCTTGGCAGCGTGAAGTCCAAGCTGCTGAAAAGCTTGTCATAAA
>UQMC01000141.1 GCA_900542115.1 uncultured Oscillibacter sp.
TCCAAGTGGATCGACTGGCTCCCGGATTTCAGCCTGCTGGTGGCCCTCAAGTGGAGCATGCTGGTGCTGATCCTTGGCACGGCGGCACTGGCGGGTTGGTATGGCGCGGCGGCGATCCGCAGTCTGTTCCTCTGATCCCCGCCGTGGCCGGGCTGACCGCTGTGGGGACATTGATGGACGAGGATGAGGACGCCGAGGAAAAGCGGCGGCGCATGGAGGCGAAAATCGCCGCTGAAAACTTTGGTGCTGCGATTGGCTTCGCCGCGGGCGCGGCTCTGGCTGTGAAAGAAAAATTGGATGAACAGGTTGCACAAGAGAAACAGAAAAAGCAACAGCATGAGCAAATCATGGGAGGATTGTAAAAATGGCAAGCATCAAGCAATTGGACGAGCGGCGATATAAGATCACCGTCAGCAACGGCTACCGGCCCAACGGCAAAAAGATCAGCAAGGCAAAGACCATCCAAGTCCCGCCCAGCGTTCCCAAGCGCGGCATCGGGCAGTATGTCGCCCACGCCGCTGAGGAGCTGGAGCGCAGCTTCAAGACCAGCTACGCCGAGGACGGTGAGATGACCTTTGAGGAATTCGCCTCCCTCTGGCTGAAACGGCAAACGAAATACGCCCCCAGCACCATCGCCGCATACCGGCGGATGCTGAAGGTGGTGTATCCCATGATCGGCGGCATCCGCCTCAATAAGCTCCGGCCGATGGCGCTGGAAAATATGCTCTCCGAGCTGCGCAAGCGCAAGCACCGCGGAAAGCTCATCAACGAATCCACCGCGCAGCGGTACCTCTCTGTGGTCTCCGCCGTGCTCAGCGACGCCAAGCGCAACGAGATCATCGCGAAAAATCCCGCGCGAATGTTAGACCTACCCACACCGCAGCGCACGGTGCAGCGCATCCCCGCGCGAAGCGAGGCGGAGAAGCTGCTGGACGCGCTGGCAATGGAACCGCGGCACTACCGCCTGTTCTACCTGCTCTCCATGTACACCGGCTGCCGCCGGGGCGAGCTGTGCGCCCTGCAATGGTCAGACTTCACCGCTACGCAAAACGGTCTGCTGCTCACCGTCAGTCGCTCCCGCAGCAGCGTTCCCGGCAAGGGCATCGTGGAAGGCAGCACCAAAAACGGCAAGAGCCGTGAAGTCTACCTCTCCTCTGACCTGCGGGGCATCCTCCTCGCCTACAAGCGCCGCAAGCAGATGGAAGCGGACAAGCAGCGCCGCAAGCTCAGTCCCTACCTCTTCACCGACGAGCATGGGCAGCTCATCCACCCGGACACCTTCACCAAGCGGCTGCGGAAGATCTATGCCGCCATCGGCTTTCCGCGGGAGTACCACCTCCACACCCTGCGCCACTACTTCGTGACCTCGCTGCTGCACTGCGGCGTGGACAAGCAAACAGTAGCAGATATTGTCGGTCATGCTGATACAGGATTCCTGGAGCGCACCTACTGCCACCCTCAGCAGGCGCAGAAGGAGCAGGCGGCAGACTCCATGCTCACCATGCTCCGTCCGGACGGCGGACAGATTTTCAATCTCGCCGCCTGTTCTCCGAAGCGGCACAGCGCATGATTGTTGCTTTCGTAGAAATTCATTTTTCAAGAAAATTGTAATAGCTTTACCGCCGTGCTTGCGGTATGTTGTGCTTACAAAATAAGCCTCAATTGTACCGAGGTCAAATGAAAGAGAGGTCATTTTTATGGCAAGCATCCGCAAGCGCGGCAGCAGCTATCTCATCGTGGTCTCCATGGGCTATGACTACAACGGCAAGCGCATCAAGCCCCAGCAGAAAACCGTCCACCCACCGGAGGAGTTGACGCCCAGGCAGGTCGAAAAGTGGCTCAATGAACAGGCTGTCCTCTTTGAGCGGGAGTGCCGCCATGCGCCGCAGCCCGTCCAGCAGCTCACGCTGGCAAAATACATCGACCTGTGGCTGACGGACATCGCCCCCGGCAAGCTGGCGAAGTCCACCATTCGCCGTGACCGGCAGGACATCGAGCGCATCCTCCCGGCGCTGGGTCACTGCAAGCTCACAGAGCTGCGGCCGGAGCACTTCCGGAATTTCTACGCCGAACTGCGAAAAGCTATCCGTCCCGACACAAAAAAGCCACTCTCCGAGTACACCATTGAGGGCGTGCACGCTACGCTGTGCAGCATCCTCTCTGATGCCGTGGAGAGTGGCTTTCTTTCGCATAATCCGGCGTGGCGCACCTACCGCTACGCCGGGCGCAAGTGCGAAAAGAAGACCGCGGACGAGGAAACGGCGCAGAAGATCATCACCGCGCTGGAGGGCGAGAGCATCAAGTATGAGACCTACTTCAAGCTCATCATCGCCACAGGAATGCGGCGGGGTGAGTGCTGCGGATTGAAATGGTGCGACATTGATTGGGAGCAGCGTTCCATTCACATCTGCCGCAACGCGGTCAAGGTGACGGATGAGGAGATCTTCGTCAAGGAACCCAAGACCCACGCGGGCAACCGCTATGTGTACTTCTCCGCTGAGATGGAAAGTCTTCTGCGGGAGTACCGGCAGGAATGTGCATACCTCACTGAGACCTATGACCAGCGGGAACTGACCGCCGATGGCTTCCTGTTCCGCCGCCAAGGGGCGCAGCTCCCCATGACGCCCACCACCTTCGCCTACCGCTTCAAGCTGATTCTCAAGAAGAACGGCCTGCCACAGGAACTGAACGTCCATTCCCTCCGGCACACCGCCGCCAGCCTGATGATCGCAGGCGGCACGGATGTGGCAACGGTGGCGGGCATTCTCGGCCACAGCCAGCCCTCCACCACGCTGGACATCTACACCCACGCCTTCGATAAGAACAAAAAGGCCACCAGCGCGGAACTGCAAGGGATGCTGGAGATATGACATAGCGTAATAGCTTAGTTGGATCGCAAAATGTGCAGTAGTGGTCAAATCGGGTTTCAATTCTCCTAACTTTCCGCATATAAAAACCGTCTCAAACGTATTGTTTGAGACGGTTTTTGGTACGCCCGACTGGATTCGAACCAGCGGCCTTTAGAGTCGGAGTCTAACGCTCTATCCAACTGAGCTACGGGCGCATAAGCTATTCGGTTTTCTGAAGCCAAATTAGTATACCAAACTTTTCTTCGTATGTAAAGTCCTTTTTCAAACTTTTTAAAAAATGACCGTTTTTCAGGTGCAAGTTCCAGAAATATACCGTAAAGACGCTTGCGGAATTTGCCGAAATACGCTACACTGGCCACAGAAAAGCAATATAAGGAGGCGTCCCTGTGCTGAAATACATCTTTTTTGATTTGGATGATACGATTCTAAACTTTACCGCTGGAGAGGCCAATGCGCTTTCGCAGGCACTTTCCGAAGCCGGTATCATACCCACACGGGCTGTACTGGACCGTTATCATGTCATCAATCAAGCCTGCTGGGAGTTACTGGAGGAGGGCCGCCTCACCCGTGATGAGGTTCTGGTGCAGCGCTTTGAGCAGCTGTTCCGGGAAATGAACATCCATTATTCGGGGCGCGACCTGTGCCAGCGGTACGAGTACCTTCTCTCCAAGCAGCACGCCTTTATGCCCGACGCAGAGCAGCTTTTGCGTGAGCTGTCCTCCAAATATCGTCTGTATCTGGCCTCCAACGGCGCGGCAGCGGTGCAAAATCCCCGTCTGGATGACGCCGGCATCCGCAAATATTTTCAAGGCATTTTCATTTCCGAGGAAATCGGGGCCGATAAGCCTTCCAAGGCGTTATTTGACGCCAGTTTTGCCGCTATCACTAATTGTCGCGTTGAAGAAGCGGCCATGGTCGGTGACAGCCTGACCTCGGATATTCGCGGCGGGCACAATGCAGGTCTTCGGACAGTCTGGTTTAACTGCCACGGCAAGGAACCACGGGCAGACATTCGTCCCGATTATGTGATTCAAAATCTTTCGGATCTGATTCCGCTTCTGGAGACAACATTGGGCATTGAGAATGCGTATCAGATTGCAACAGCCGATTCGCGCATGGAAGATCGGAAGAGCGTCGTGTAGGGAAAG
>UQMC01000142.1 GCA_900542115.1 uncultured Oscillibacter sp.
ACGTACATGAGAGCCATCCCCTCTTTCATACCAGAATCACATTTTTACTTCTCCCCCACCAGCGCCACGGCAGCATCATTGACATTCGTGCCAGTAGCGCCAGTGATGATCAGGCCGTCCACAGCTTTCAGTGCATGGTAGGCGTCGTTGTTCTGCAGGGTGTCGAACACATTCCAGCCCTTGGCGGTCAGTGCGGAGAGGGTGTCACCATCCACATAGCCGCCGGCAGCATCGGTGGGGCCGTCGGTGCCGTCACTGCCCACCGAGAACACTGCTGCATCCAGCCCGGCCACCGCCGGAGCCGCTGCAAGGGCAAGCTCCTGATTCCGTCCGCCGAGGCCCTTGCCCGTCAGGTGGACGACCGTCTCGCCGCCTGCGATGTAGGCCAGCTTTTTTCCCTGCCCCGCGTGGGTCCGGACGATGGAGCCAAGGAAGCTGCCCGCCTCCCGGGCTTCACAGCAGAGCTGGTCGGTCAGCAGGACGGGCTCATAGCCAAGCTCCCGGCAGGCGGCAGCGGCGGCGGTGCAAAGCCCCCGCACACTGCCGGTGATCCGGGTCGTCACATTGTCCAGCCTCTTGGGCGTTTCCTGCGCCAGAAGAGCTTTTGCCTGTTCCGAGAGCTTCAGGTGATACTTCTCCGCAATGGCAAGCGCCTGTGCGCAGGTAGAGGTGTCCGGCACCGCCGGACCGCTGGCGATCATATCCAGCGGGTCGCCCAGAATATCGCTCAGCACGATGCTGAACACCTGGGCCGGGGCGCATGCCTGCGCGAACCGCCCGCCCTTGACGCCCGAAAGCCGCTTGCGGATGGTGTTCATCTCCACGATGTCGGCACCGCTGGCAAGAAGCTGGCCGGTGATGTCCTGCAATTCTGCACCGGGAAGCAGCGGCTTTTCAAACAATGCACTTCCTCCGCCGGAGAGCAGAAACAGCACGGTATCCTCCGCTGTCAGCCCCTGCACCAGCTCCAATGCCTTCTCGGTGGCCGCAAAGCTGTTCTCGTCCGGCACCGGATGGCCCGCTTCATAACAATTTACTCCCAGAATTTCGCCCTTGACATGCCCGTATTTGGTCACGACCACGCCGTCGTCCACACGGCCCAGCGCTTCCACCGCCGCGTGTGCCATCTGCCATGCGGCCTTGCCCGCTGCGACCAGCAGCACCCTGCCACCCTTGGGCGCAAAGGCTTTCAGCGCGCGGCGGACCGCTTCGTCCGGCAGGACGGCGTTCAGGCTGGATGCGATGATGGCATCGGCATCCTTTCGCAGAGTCAGATTCATGAAACCGACCTCCTTGTGGGGTATGATCTACAGCAGACCGGCTTCGGGCATGGTTTTTTACAAAGCCCCGCCTGGCCGGGCCGTCCGGAATCATTATACAACAAGACCGGCGTTTCGGGAATACTTTCGGCAATGGTTTTGAAATTGCTGTACAGCTCAATATCACGGACTGCACCTTTCTTAGTTGGGTCTTGTATCTGATTTTTATACTCACTCTCTACGAAATACCAGGATCTTGTTTACAAACATCCCCCATGCAGCCGCCGGATCACCTTAAATGCGACCTCATGTTCTGTTGTCAGCGGAAGATCCCGCCCGCCGGGGCAAGCACATTTGCCATCTCGTTTTCCTGCACGACGGTGGACAGATACCCGCTGTGGCAGTGGTATCGCAGTAAACCGACCCGGCTGAGATACCGCAGCACGGCAGCCACCATGGCACAGGCCTTTTCTCCCTCTTCAAAGCGAAATCCTCTGATTTTGAACTTCTGGCGGTAGGGCGTTTCCAACTCATAAAGCGTTTCTTCCCTCATTTCTGGAATCCTCCTGTCAGGATGCGGGCCAGCAGACTGCCCGGATAGACCACGGGATATTCCCGCAGGGTAAAAAGCTGACCGTCTGCCGGAGCCATCAAAGTCTGCCGTGCTTTCTTATGATAAGGTCCCGGACGTTTTTCGAATGATCCTGTTTGTTGCAATAGAGGTGTTCCTTTCTTGGCAAGTATGGTATACTTATCTTGACCAATAAGACCCAATTTGGAGGCGGCATCAGAAATGACAGAACGAGAGAAAATGACAAATGGCGCGCTATACGATCCATCCGATCCGGAACTGGAGCAATTACGCTTGAATGCACGCAAATTGGCAAGAAAGTACAACCGGACGGATGAGGACCAACCGGAAGAACAAGCCGAAATTCTGCGAAAATTATTACCTGCAACAAAGCAGTTCCCGTATTTGCAGGCACCGGTCTACTTTGATTATGGCTGCAATACCTTCTTTGGAAAGTACAGCTTTGTCAACTTTAATTTTACCTGCTTAGATGTATGTGAAGTCCATATCGGGGACAATGTGATGATCGGGCCAAATGTCACATTGGCAACTCCCATGCATCCGCTTTTGCCGGAAGAACGGAATATCCAGAAGCGAGAAGATGGAAGCATTTATAATCTGGAATATGCCCGGCCCATCACCATAAAGGATAATTGCTGGTTGGCATCCAACGTAGTGGTTTGTGGCGGCGTTACCATCGGAGAAGGCTGTGTGATCGGAGCAGGAAGTGTTGTGACAAAAGACATCCCACCCTATAGTCTGGCTGCCGGAAATCCCTGCCGGGTCATCCGCCGGATAACCGAGAAAGATCGTATGGAAACTGCAATTTGCCAGGATTGAGGCAAACGCCCCCAGGAAAACGCTCCGGCTGCAAAGCAGAGCGCATAGAACCAATACAAAAACACAGCCCCGTTCTGGTGAAGTGATCTGCTACCCCTGGAGTAGACAGAGTAAAAACAAAACTCTGAATACTCTGGGGGTATTTTCATGTCAAAGACGGCGAAGATGCCCTGAAAGACCGGCGAGGACGGCACAAAAAGGATTATAAACCGCAGACGGAAGAAGAACGGTTACGATTTGCTCGTTCGTCCTATTACAAATGGCTGAATCATCCCAAAAGCAGTCATGAACTTGAAAACGAAAAACGGCGTCAAATCTTACGATTCTACGCCATTTTGTTGGTGCATTTTATTTCAGATATTCCGCAAAGAATGCTTTCAGCTTTTCAAACGGAATAATGTCCATCCGATCGTAAAGGTCAGTGTGGTTTGCACCGGGGATAATGAGCAATTCCTTGTTATCACCGGTCAGCTTGCTGTACGCCGTCTCACTGAAATAGCGGGAGTGCGCTTTCTCTCCGTGTACCAGCAGCACGGCGGAGCGGATCTCACTGCTGTATTGCAAGATTGGCATATTCAGGAACGCCAGCGAGGAGGTCACATTCCAGCCGCCGTTGGAGTTCAGGCTGCGGGGATGGTAGCCACGTGGCATTTTGTAGTAGGCGTAATAGTCCTTCACAAACTGCGGCGCATCCTCCGGCAGCGGATCGATCACGCCGCCTGCCAGCGCATAGGTGCCGTTTTTGTAATCTGCGGTGCGCTGTGTGTTCAGCGCTTTTCGCTTTTCAAAGCGTGCCTGCTCAGAATCCTCACTGTCAAAGTAGCCGTTGGCAGTTACACAGGTCATGTCATACATAGTTATAGCCGCAGTAGCTTTGATACGGGTGTCAATGGCGGCGGCATTGATCGCCATGCCGCCCCAGCCGCAGATACCGATGATACCGATGCGCTCCGGGTCAACATTCTCCTGTACGGAGAGAAAGTCTACCGCAGCGCAGAAATCCTCGGTGTTGATATCCGGCGAAGCGACATAGCGGGGCATACCGCCGCTCTCGCCGGTGTAGGACGGGTCGAAGGCAATCGTCAGGAAGCCAAGCTCTGCCATTTTCTGTGCGTACAGGCCGGAGGACTGCTCCTTTACCGCACCGAACGGACCGCTGACGGCAATGGCGGGCAGCTTGCCCTCTGCGCCCTTTGGCGTGTACAGATCCGCCGCCAGTGTGATGCCGTAGCGGTTATGAAAGGTCACTTTTTTGTGATCCACCTTGTCGCTTTTCGGGAACACCTTGTCCCATTCCTGTGTCAGAT
>UQMC01000143.1 GCA_900542115.1 uncultured Oscillibacter sp.
TGAAAAAATGGGAGGGCTGACATGGGCTTGCAGTTAAACTCCAACGAGATCGCGGAAATTCTTCCCCATCGGTATCCCTTTGCGCTGGTGGACCGTATCACAGACGGTGAATCGGGGGTATGGGCCAAGGGTATCAAGTGCGTCAGCGCGGGGGAGCCGTATTTCTGCGGCCATTTTCCGCAGAAGCACGTGATGCCCGGTGTCCTGATTTTAGAGGCCATGGCGCAGGTGGGGGCAGTGGCTATTTTGTCCCTGCCGGAGAACCGGGGGAAGATCGCCCTGTTCGGCGGTGTGAAAAACGCCCGGTTCAAGCGGCAGGTAACGCCCGGTGATGTGCTGGAGCTGGAATGTGTGCTGACAAAGCGCCGGGGACCGGTGGGAATCGGCGAATGTAAGGCCAGTGTCGGCGGTGAGATCGCCTGCACGGCAGAGCTGATTTTTGCCATCCAGTGACGCTCTTGCCTTTTCCTGCCGGAATGGGTATACTGAAACCAAGGTTGAATTCCGCAGGAGGGGGACACATCATGCTGAATCAAGCATTTAATGAAGTGTATACAAAGTTCAAGCTGCATTTTTATCAGGAGATTTTCCGTCGCTTTCAGGACCGGGAGGCCAGTCTCACTACCGTGGAGACCTTCTGTATGGAAAGCATCATGGCGCTGGGGCGGCCCTCGGTAAACGAGTTTGCCACCTTTATGCGAATTTCACCGCCCAATGCCGCCTATAAGGTCAACAGCCTCGTGAAAAAAGGCTATATCCGCAAGATACAGTCCCCGGAGGACCGCCGGGAATATCATCTGGAGGTCACGCAGAAGTATATTGACTACTACAACATTTCCTCGTCCTATATGGCGGAGGTCATGGACCGCATTGTGCACCGCTTTCCGGCGGAGGACTGCGCCAAGCTGGAGGAGATACTGACTGTGGTGAGCCGGGAGCTGATGCCGGAGGTCCCGCTGCCGGACCGATTGGCAGAGCAGGAAAAATAAAGAACCGCCCATGACCGGGATTTCCGGCCATGGACGGTTTTTTGTTTGAAAATCAGGATTTTTGCTCGACCAGCGGGCGGAAGTAATCGTCCAGCACAGCGAGGCAGTCCTCCCGCAGTACGCCGGAAGTGACTTTCGGCTGCCAGCCGGAGTGCTCAAATACAATGTGGGAGCAGTCGCAGCCCTCCTCATCGAAAATGTGCTCCAAATCACGGTTGCTGGCGCCGTAGACCAGCCGCCCCAGCTTGACCCAGACCATGGCACCGCTGCACATAAAGCAAGGCTCACAGCTGGAATACAGCGTGTAGTCCCGCAGGTCCGTGATTCCGGTGGCGCCGCAGAATTCCCGGATAAGTCCGGCCTCGCCGTGGAAGGTGGGGTCATGCCGGGTGTGGACTTGATTTTCGTTGGTAAAAACAATTTCGCCATCCTTTACCAGTACGGCGCCGAAGGGCTCGTTGCCGTGCTCTGCGGCCGCCTTGGATAAGGCAATGGCCTTCCGCATAAAAAGCTCGTCATCCATTGTGTGTGCCTCCCTGAATGTATTGCCTCTATTGTAGCAAACCGTACAGAAGAAAGCAAGCGGCGGGGTGTGGGTTTATGCTTCTCTTGGGTATGCCCTGAGTGAAAAGGGGCTTTTCCTGTCGGAAAATATGTGGTACACTCAGCATAGAAGCCGCCATAAGGCGGAAAAGAACGGAGGAAAAGGCTATGCGCTACGAGATCAAGGGCGGTGCGTTTCCGGTGGTGGTCTGCGAGCTGGCAGACGGTGAGCAGATGATCACGGAGAAGGGCTCCATGGTTTGGATGAGTCCCAATATGCAGATGGACACCCGCGGCGGCGGACTGGGGAAGATGTTTTCCAAGGCATTTTCCGGCGAGAGTATATTCCAGAATATCTACACCGCCCGGGGCGCGGGCATGATCGCTTTCGGCTCCAGCTTTCCGGGGCAGATCAAGGCTGTGACCATCGCGCCGGGACAGGACATGATTTTGCAGAAGACTGCCTTCCTTGCGGCGGAGCCGGGGGTGGAGCTGTCCATCCATTTCAATAAGAAGCTGGGGACGGGGCTGTTCGGCGGCGAGGGCTTTATCATGCAGCGACTCAGCGGCAGCGGCGTGGCCTTTGCGGAGATCGACGGCGAGCTGGTGGAGTACGAGCTGCGGGAGGGCCAGCAGATCGTGGCGGACACCGGCAATGTAGCGGGCTTTACAGCTGGCGTGAAAATGGAAATTCAGCAGGTGCCGGGCATGAAGAATAAGCTGCTGGGCGGCGAGGGCCTATTCAATACGCTGCTTACCGGCCCAGGCAGGGTCTGGCTCCAGACCATGCCCATCTCCAGCGTGGCGGCGTCCATCCGGCCCTATATCCCTACCGGCAACGGCTGATGTACCCCTGAATGAAGCTGTAAGAAAATCCCGCAGGCGTAAGCCTGCGGGATGCTTTTTTCAGATTGTCCAAAGGCGGCGGATTGCACTGAAAGATACTTGCGGCAAAAGTGCGTGGGACCGGAATTTTCGATATGTCAGACCGGTAGGTTGGTGATGATGAGATGCTCCACGCGGCGCTCGTTCCGGCTTCTGACATTGTAGGTGTAGCGCTTGTCAAAGCTGAGGATATGGAAGTCCTTTTCATAAAGGCTGCGGATAAACTCCGTATTTTTGATGACAAGGATGAACCGGGCCGGTGTTTCCCGCAGCGCCGCAGCCAGCCGCTCCTGATCCTTTTTTGTAAAGGCGCGGCCCTCATAGTCGGAAAAATCCGTGTCATAGGGCGGATCAAGGAACATGAAATCCCGCTCCGTCAGATGGATATGCCGGAAAAAGTCCCCAAAATCCATGCAGCAAAGCTCCGTGTTGGCAAACAGCTCCCGCACCTCATCGCAGAAAATATGGTCGATTTTTGCGCGCATATTCTTCTTGTTGTAGGATTTTCCACCATAGGGGATGTTGAACTCCCCGTTGGCATTGTAGCGGAACATGGAGCCATAGCAATACTCACGGATGAAATAGAAGTTGGCGGCCCGGTAGGCGGGGGAGGGAGGCTTCATACGATGGGCCTGCATAACATTGTAAAGGTCCCGGAAGTACATATAGTAGCCGCAGGTAAAGCCGGTGATCAGATTTGCCTGCAGGTCCTCATCGGAAAAGGGCTTTTTTAGAGCATTGTTCCGGGTACGGCGCAGCTTGTCCAGCGCGTACCGGGTAAGGCTATTGGTAAAGGCTTCGATATCCGGCTGTAGCTTTTCGTAAAAATCCGGGGGAAGGGAGGCAACCAGCGAAGCGGACAGAGCGGCAAGGCGGCCCCTGAGTGCGTCGAGACTAAGATCCTCCCGGCAAAAGCTCTGATAAAGCTCTAAAAGCGTATCATAGCGCCGGTTACAAGCGCCAATCAGGCCGGAAAAGCTGTCACTATAGCACAGCAGCAGGTCGCGCAGCTGCTCGTCCTGCTGCTGAATCAGCGTGTAATACTCCATCAGGGAGCCGGAAATATCGTTGATGGCCGCAGCCCTCGGGCGGAGATGAAAGAACAGGGCGCCGCCGCCGAAGAACGGCTCAACATATCGGTCATATTCTGGAATATATTGCCGGATTTTTTGAATTTCCCCGGATTTTCCTCCGGGCCATTTGATAAGCGGATTCATGGAAGCTCCTATCCCTGCAAAATCGCGTGCCGCGGCCAGCGTCGGCGCGGCACACGGCTTACAGTGGCTTGGGCGGCATCAGAATAGAAAATATCTGAAAAAGCTGCCGAAGCTGAAGAGAATATTGAGAAGGATGATGGCGGCGATGATCTTGAAGATCACGCCTACCGGACTGCCGGAGGCATTTGTCTGCTTGGCAGGGCGGGAAACGGTGGGCCGGGTGGCCTCTGCGGAAAAACGCGGCTTGGCGGGAGAGATCGGAAGAGCACACGTCTGAACTCCAGTCACGGCTACATCTCGTATGC
>UQMC01000144.1 GCA_900542115.1 uncultured Oscillibacter sp.
CAGAGGAACTTCAGAATGAGGAAAATGACGAGATTGTTCTAGTAGAGAATGGTCAGGTGGATGCCGGTGAGCTGGCCCGCGAGGCGTTTATCCTTGGAATGGACACGAAGACTCTGTGTTCTGAAGATTGTAAGGGACTCTGTCCTCGCTGTGGCGCCGACCTGAATGTCGGGCCGTGTTCCTGCAAAAAGGAAGTAGACCCGCGTTTAGCGGTCCTTGCAAAGCTTTTAGAGAACAAATAAAGTATAAATAAGGCCGCGGCCTTTGTAGATCAAGGAGGTGTCACAATGGCAGTACCTAAGGGAAAAGTATCCAAAGCAAGACGCGATAAGAGACGTAGCTCCGTGTGGAAGCTGGCAGTCCCCGGCCTCGTTTCCTGCCCCAAGTGCGGTGCTCTGCATCTGCCTCACAGAATGTGCCAGGAGTGCGGCAGCTACAACGGCCGTGAGGTCAAGTCTGTAGCGGCGAAGTAAAAGCCAAAATGCTTGCTTTAGGAGGGAAGAGGTTTCTTCCCTCCTTTACTTTTGCGTTTGGAATTTTTGAAGACCTTGATCGGATAAATCCTGCTGCACAAGAGCGCTTGTTTTGCTTGCTATCTTTGTGCGGCGCGGATATAATATATCATATAACAGTAGTTAAAAGCACGGACTTTCATTAGCGGTGCAGCGCATTGTATGCGCTGGCACCATTTTGAGGGACCGAAGAAGGAGTAGCTTATGTCAAAGCCTATTATTGCCATTGTGGGGCGTCCCAA
Organism: uncultured Oscillibacter sp.; assembly: GCA_900542115.1. Taxonomy (GTDB): domain Bacteria; phylum Bacillota; class Clostridia; order Oscillospirales; family Oscillospiraceae; genus Oscillibacter; species Oscillibacter faecalis_A. The sequence continues at coordinate 755 of UQMC01000144.1, forward strand.
TGTGGGAAAATCCATGCTGTTCAATAAAATCATCGGGCGCCGTTTATCTATCGTGGAGGATACTCCGGGCGTTACACGGGATCGTATCTACGGTGAGAGCGATTGGCGCGGACGGAAATTCACGCTGATCGATACCGGCGGTATTGAACCCCGGACGGACAATCAGATTTTGGCGTTCATGCGGGAGCAGGCTCAGATTGCCATTGACAACGCAACGGTCATTGTGTTCCTCTGTGATGTTAAGACGGGCATGACCGCTTCGGATCAGGAGGTTGCCTCCATGCTCCGTCGCTGCGGAAAGCCTGTGGTGCTGGCGGTCAATAAGGTGGATCAGGGCCAGAGCCCGGATATTTATGAATTTTACAATCTGGGACTGGGCGACCCCATTGCGGTCTCGGCGGTCCACGGACATGGCACCGGCGATTTGCTGGATGCCTGTGTGGAATATTTCCCTCCGGAGGAGGAAGTGGAGGAAGATGATGACGCCATCAAGGTGGCTGTCATCGGCAAGCCTAACGCGGGAAAATCCTCTCTGGTGAATAAGATTTTGGGCGAGGAACGGGTCATTGTTTCCAATGTGGCCGGAACAACCCGGGATGCCATTGACTCCCGAAATAAAAAAAAAAAAGGGAGCTTTGTATTTATTGATACCGCCGGCATGAGAAAGCGCTCCAAGGTGGATGAGGACATTGAAAAATACAGCATTCTGCGGGCCACAATGGCCATTGACCGTGCGGATGTATGTCTCATCCTGATCGACGCCACCGAGGGCGTCACGGAGCAGGATACAAAGGTAGCCGGTATGGCCCACGAGGCGGGCAAGGCCAGCATCATCATTGTGAATAAGTGGGACCTTGTGGAAAAGGATGACAAGACCATGGCCCGGATGACAGAGGACATCCGTCGGGATTTGGCCTACATGACCTATGCGCCGATTTTGTTTATCTCTGCCAAGACCGGGCAGCGGGTGGAAAAGCTGTTTGATTTGATCGATTACGTGGCAAATCAGTCGGCCTTCCGCGTGACCACGGGTATGCTGAATACGGTTCTGGCAGACGCACAGACCCGGGTGCAGCCCCCCACGGATAAGGGCCGCCGCCTGAAAATCTATTACATGACGCAGGTCGGCGTAAAGCCGCCGCATTTTGTGGTGTTCTGCAATGACCGGCGGCTGTTCCATTTCTCCTATCAGCGGTATCTTGAAAACTGCATTCGAAGTACCTTCAGCCTTGAGGGAACGCCGATTATTCTGTCCATCCGGGAAAAGGGCGACAAGGAGGAGTAACGATGCCGGGATTGTTTCAAAATGGAATAATGCCCTTTCCGCTTTTACTGCTCCTGACCGCAGTATTCGCCTACTTCTGCGGCTGCTTCAATGGAGCGGTGATCGTTTCCAAATACATTTTGCGGGATGATGTGCGGAACCACGGCAGCGGCAATGCGGGACTGACGAACTTTTTTCGTACCTTCGGCGGGCCGCTGACTCTTGTGGTGATTTTGTGTGATGTCCTGAAGGCGGTCATTGCACTACTGGTGGGGCAATGGCTGTTTCGCCATGGCTATACAGATTTCATTTCGGCCGAGGATACAACGATACTTTGGCTGACCTTTGCGAAGTATTGGAGCGGACTTTTCTGCCTGCTGGGTCATGTGTTCCCATGTATGTTTCATTTCAAGGGCGGTAAGGGCATTCTTTCCGGCGGTACTATCGCTATTATGATCGACTGGCGGGTAGCGATTGTGGTCTGGGGCGGCTTTTTGCTGCTGACGCTGCTGACACGCTATGTTTCCCTCGGCTCTCTTTGGGCCGGGGCGAGCTTTCCGTTTATTAGCTGGTATTGTTATCCGGTCCCCATGATCGTGGTGCTTGGGTTTATTCTTGGCGGCCTGATTATCTGGATGCACCGGGCCAATATCCGGCGTCTGTTGGCAGGAAATGAGAATAAGCTCAGTTTTCATCGGAAGAAGACGTAGGAGGGCGAATATGAAAGCGGTTGTAGTTGGCAGCGGCGGATGGGGTACGGCTCTGAGCATGGTGCTTTGCGACAACGGACATGACGTGACCCTGTGGTCCCATGATCCGGCAAAGGCTGCGCAAATGGCGGAGAGCCGGGAAAATTCCAAGCTGAAGGGCGTTCGGCTTCCGGACGCGCTGCACATCGGCGGAGACCTTGATTGCCTGATTGGAGCGGAGCTGGTTGTATGTGCGGCACCATCCTTCGCGGTACGGGAGACCGGAAAAAAAATCGCGCCCTATTTGACGGAGAAAACGGTTCTGGTCAGCGTTTCCAAGGGCATTGAGCGGGACACCAATCTGCGGATGAGTCAGATATTGGAGGATGTCACGCAAAATATCTGTAAAGTAGCTGCGCTTTCCGGCCCTTCTCACGCAGAGGAGGTAAGTATTCGGCAGCCTACTGGCTGCGTGTCCGCTTGTAGGGATATGCCCACTGCCAGAATGGTACAAGACGCCTTTATGAATCCATATTTCCGAGTCTATACCAGTGAGGATATCGTGGGTGTAGAGCTGTCCGGCGCTATGAAAAATGTGGTCGCTCTCGCCTGCGGCGTTTGCGATGGCATGGGCTATCAGGACAACACTAAAGCGCTGCTGATGACGCGGGCTATGGCAGAGCTGACCCGGCTGGGAGAAAAACTGGGCGGCACCCGCCAGACCTTCGGCGGTCTTGCCGGTATGGGTGATCTGATCGTTACTTGTACGTCCATGCATTCCCGGAATCGAAGGGCGGGTATTCTGATTGGCGAAGGTAGATCCGCGCAGGAGGCCATGACGGAGATCGGCGCAGTGGTAGAAGGCTACTATGCGGCTGAAAGCATTCACCAGTTGGCAGAGCGCGAGGGCGTGGAGATGCCGATTTGCCGCAGTATTTATGAGGTTCTATACCACGGCAGAGCGGTTCAGGATGTGGTGAGCAGCCTGATGTGCCGGGCAAAGAAGGATGAGCTGACAGAAACAACTTGGCTGTAATAAAAGGACCACCGAAGCGATTTATTCGCTTTCGGTGGTCTTATTTTTATTGAATGTCAGCACGCACTCGGCAAAAGCCTCCATGGAGCAATCACTGACCTGTTCGCCGGGGGAAATGACGAGGTC
>UQMC01000145.1 GCA_900542115.1 uncultured Oscillibacter sp.
AGAAGCGCCGGACAAGAAGGAGACAATTATGAGAAGAAGATGGATGAGCGCGATTCTGGCCCTGACCATGGCGCTGGCCCTCACCGCCTGCGGCGGCGGCAACAGCAGCACCGGCACCGATTCTGCCGACAGCACCCCCGCTGAGACGGAGACCCCCGCCGATACCACCGCTTCCGGCGGCGTGGGCGAGGACGGTGTGTTCACCGTCGGCATGGAGTGCGCCTATGCCCCCTATAACTGGACGCAGATGGACGATTCCAACGGCGCGGTCCCCATTTCCAACGTTCCCGGCGCGTATGCCAACGGCTATGACGTGATGATCGCCAAGAAGATCGCCGAGGCCAACGGCTGGGAGCTGGAGATTGTTTCTTCCGCATGGGATTCCCTGTGCCCCGCCATTCAGGCCGGTTCCATGGACGCCAACATCGCCGGTCAGTCCATGACTGCCGAGCGGATGGCCGAGGTGGACATGGCTGGTCCCTACTACTATGCTACTATCGTGGTGCTGACCACCAAGGACAGCCAGTACGCCAATGCCACCTCTATTGCCGATCTGGCCGGCGGTACCTGCACCTCCCAGTCCGGTACCATCTGGTATGACTCCTGCCTGCCCCAGATCGAAAACGCCAATCTGCTGGCGCCTGCCGACAGCGCTCCCGCGATGATCATGCAGCTCCAGACCGGCACTGTGGACTATGTCTGCACCGATATGCCCACCGCCATGGCCGCTGTTGCCAAGGACGATAATCTGGTGATTTTGAACTTCTCCGGCACAGACGGTGACTTCCAGTTCGCCTCTGAGGAGGAGCGGGCCGAGAATGTGAACATCGGCATCTCTGTCCAGAAGGGCAACACTGAACTGACCGAGGCTATCAACTCCGTGCTCTCCACCATGACGGAGGACGATTTCAATGCCTTGATGGACGAGGCCATTTCCATCCAGCCCGAGGTCTAAGCAAATTCGGATGGGGGCCCGATGGGCCCCCATCTATTTAAAACGGCACCCGGCGGCGTCCGCGCTGCCAGGGAACCCAACGGAGCGGCTTCGCGCAAAGCGCGAAAAAATCTGTGCTCACGGAGCAATCTGTATGATTTGGAGAGTTTGCCATGGATAAACTGGTGAAGCTGGGACAGGATATGGCCCTGCTGTGGGGAAAATACCGCCCCATGTACCTGAACGGCATCAAGAATACCCTGATTTTGGCACTGGCGGCCACGGCCATCGGCTGTTTTATCGGCCTTTTGTGCGGTGTGCTGAATACCATCCCCTATGCGAAGAATGACCCACTGCCCAAGCGCTTTCTGCTGAAGCTGGTGCGAGTCATGATCCGCGTCTATGTAGAGGTGTTCCGGGGCACGCCCATGGTGCTGCAGGCGGTGTTCATTGTCTACGGTCTGCCGTATTTCACGGATAATGCCCTGCGGTTCGACAATATCTGGACCGCAGCCATTCTCATCGTGTCCGTCAACACCGGCGCGTATATGGCCGAGTCCGTCCGGGGCGGCATTATCTCTATTGACCCCGGCCAGACCGAGGGTGCTAAGGCCATCGGCATGACCCATGTGCAGACCATGGTGAACGTCATTATGCCCCAGGCTATCCGCAACATCATTCCCCAGATCGGCAACAACTATATCATCAATGTAAAGGATACCTCCGTGATGTTCATTATCAGCTTTACGGAGTTCTTTGCAGCTCACCGCTACATTGTCGGTATCAACAATATGTATTTCCCCTCTGCCGCCATTGAGATGATCGGCTACCTGATTTTGACGCTGGTGGCCTCCATTTTGCTGCGGCTGCTGGAAAGAATCATGGACGGCTCCGACAGCTACGAGCTGGCGCAGGGCGACCAGCTGGTGATGGCTGCCGGGACCTACAGCCATCCCGACCGGGGCACGCCCTTTGACGAGGTGAATAAGGAGTACGAGGGCGAGGAGCAGAGAGAACGTATCCGTATCGGCCTGAAGAACCGCAACGGCAGCACGAGAGGGGGACGCTGAAATGAGTGAGAATATTCTGGAAATTCGCCATCTCGGCAAGTCCTTCGGCTCCCATGAGGTGCTGCGGGACATTGATTTCAATGTCAAAAAGGGCGATGTCATTTCCATTATCGGCGCCTCTGGCTCTGGTAAGTCCACGCTGCTGCGGTGCATCAATCTGCTGGAAACGCCCAGCAGCGGCGAGATTCTCTATCACGGACGGGATGTGGCCGGCCGGGGGGTCAACGCCCCGGAGTACCGCTCCCATGTAGGCATGGTGTTCCAGTCCTTCAACCTGTTCAACAACATGACGGTGCTTCAGAACTGCATGGTGGGGCAGATGAAGGTTTTAAAGCGCGGAAAAGAGGAAGCCCGGCAGCAGGCCATGAAGTATCTGGAAAAGGTCGGCATGGCCCCTTACATCAACGCGAAGCCCCGGCAGATCTCCGGCGGACAGAAGCAGCGGGTAGCCATTGCTCGGGCGCTGGCCATGGACCCGGAGGTGCTGCTGTTCGATGAGCCTACCTCCGCGCTGGACCCGGAAATGGTGGGCGAGGTGCTCTCCGTTATGCAGGCGTTGGCCCGGGAGGGCATGACGATGCTGGTGGTGACCCACGAAATGGCCTTTGCCCGGGATGTCAGCTCTCAGGTGGTGTTCATGCATCAGGGTGTCATCTGCGAGCAGGGGAGCCCCGCCGATGTGTTCGGCAATCCCCAGCGGCAGGAGACCCGGGATTTTCTGGCCCGCTTCCGCAGCGAGGCATAAGGTGTATAGACACCTGTATAGTCACACTTCGCGCAGTAGAGTAAAAGTACAAACCCCGGCGTCTGCTTTTTGCAGACGCCGGGGTTCCTTTTTACATATCGGCTCAGCCGTTGAGAATTTTCATAAACTCGTCGCCGGTGATGGTCTCCTTCTGGTAGAGGTACTGGGAAAGCTCGTCCAGCTTCTCCCGGTTTTCCATGAGAATTTGAATCGCCTTCTGGTGAGCGGTCTTGACCAACTCTACCACCCTGCGGTCGATTTGGGTCTGGGTCTCGGCAGAGCAGGCAAGGGAGGCATCGCCGCCGAGGTACTGGTTGGAAACGGTTTCCAGCGCCACCATGTCAAAATCCGCGCTCATGCCGTACCGGGTCACTATGGCCCGGGCCAGCTTCGTGGCCTGTTCAATGTCATTGGAGGCGCCGGTGGAAATCACGCCGAAGCGGACCTCCTCGGCGGCGCGGCCGCCGGTAAGAGTGGCAATCTTGTTTTCGATTTCCTCCTTGGTCATCAGGTAGTGGTTGCCCTCCTCCACCTGCATGGTGTAGCCCAGCGCGCCGGAGGTGCGGGGGATGATGGTGATTTTCTGCACCGGGGCGGAATTGGTCTGCTTGGCGGCCACAAGGGCGTGGCCGATCTCGTGATAGGCTACCGTCCATTTTTCCTTGTCGGTGAGAATGGCGTTCTTCTTCTGATAGCCGGCGATGACCACCTCAATGCTTTCCTCGAGGTCGGACTGCGTGGCAAACTTCCGTCCGTCCCGAACGGCCCGCAGCGCCGCCTCATTGACAATGTTGGCAAGCTCTGCGCCGCTGGCGCCGGAGGCCATGCGGGCTACCTTGTTGAAGTCCACATCGTCCGCTACCTTGATTTTCCTGGCGTGGACTTTCAAAATGGCCTCCCGGCCCTTCAAATCCGGCAGCTCCACCGGCACCCGGCGGTCAAACCGGCCGGGACGGGTCAGGGCGGGGTCAAGGGACTCGGGACGGTTGGTGGCGGCCAGAATGATGACGCCGGTGTTGCCCTCAAAGCCATCCATCTCCGTTAAGAGCTGGTTCAGCGTCTGCTCCC
>UQMC01000146.1 GCA_900542115.1 uncultured Oscillibacter sp.
CGAGTGGTTCATGACTGAGTATGACGGTGAGCTGCCGGAGGGCGTAAGCGAGCTGGCCGCAGCGGTGGCGGCCTCCAAGGCCAAGATCGCGGAGCTGGAGGAGCAGAAGACCGCTGTTAAGAGCGAGTCCGCCGTGGAGGCGGAGGGGGCCGTAGTAGAGCCTGCCGCCAAGGTCTGCCCGGTCTGCGGTGCGGAGTCCGACAGCAAGTTCTGCCCGAAGTGCGGCGCCCCGATGGACTGAGCAGATACATGAAAACTGCCGTGGAGCGAAAGTTCCACGGCAGTTTTTTATAATCCCCGCCAGCTTTCCGGGCGCAGACAGGAAAGGTCCTGTTCTGCCCGCCGAATCGAGGATAGCAGTGCGTCCCGGTCAGCGTTCAGCGTGCCCCGCAGGTCCAGATAATTACTGGCGTGGTTCATGCGGAACACACTGCCGGGACTGTCAAAATTCCGCACCAGCAGCTCTGTTTCCGTAAGGACCTGATGCTGGTCCAGCAGATGAAAGCTGCCCGCCTTTACCCAGTCATACAGCGGCGTGCCCGGCTCCACCATCAGCGTGAGCATTCCGATATACTCCGGGTTCATGGCGTTGAAGGCTTTTGCAGTGTCTACTGCGTGCTCCTCCAGCAGCTCCGGTCCGCCCAGACCCGTAATGGCGGTCACGGACAGCGCCATGCCGCAGCGGCGGACCTTCTGGCCCATTTCGATGATCTCGGCGGCGGAGTGCCCCTTCCGCATCAGCGTCAGCACCTTGTCACTGCCGGATTCCAGCCCCATGTATACCATGGTCAGGCCCTTTTCCCACAGTGTCCGCAGTTCCTCCTCCGTCCGCAGACGGATACTGGAGGGGGAGGCATAGCTGGTGACCCGCTCGCACTCCGGGAACAGCTCCCGGATGGTATCCAGAATTGTGTACAGTTCACTGGCCTTTCGGATCAGCGCGTCGCCATCCGCCAGAAAAACGCGCCGGACACTGCGGTAGCGCTGCCTCGCAAGCTGAAAATCCTCAAGCACCTCGTTCAGCGGCCGCAGAGCGAAGCGTTTTTCCTTGTACATACTGCAAAAGGCGCAGGTGTTGTGGCTGCATCCGTAGGTCACCTGAACGATGAGACTGTAAGCCTCGGACGGCGGCCGGTAGACCATGCCCTGATATCTCATACGCCCAGCTTTTCCAGAGCGGCCATTCGCACACAGGTGCAGAACACGGTAATGGCCTTTTCCACATCCTCCACCGGCGGGAAGGAGGGGGCGATACGGATGTTGCTGTCATTGGGGTCAATGCCGTAGGGGAACGTGGCGCCGGCGGCGGTCATGGATACACCGGCCTCCTTGCACAGTGCCAGCGTCCGCTTGGCGGTGCCTGGCATGGCGTCAAAGGAAATGAAGTAGCCGCCCTTGGGATGGCTCCAGCTTGCGATTTCCAGCGGGGCGATCTCCCGGTCCAGCGTGGAGAGGACTGCCTCAAATTTGGGTGCCATGAACGCGGCGTGCTTTTTCATCAGCTTCAGGGTGTGGGCGTGGTTTTGGAGATAGAGCACGTGGCGCTGCTGGTTCACCTTATCATAGGAGATGGTCTGAATGCCGATCCACTTTTCAAAATCCTCGAGGTTTGCTTCGGAGGTAGCCATGCAGGCCACACCGTCGCCGGGGAACGTGATCTTGGAGGTAGAGGCAAACTCATAGACCATATCATAATTGCCGTACTTCTTGCACTGGTGCAGAATGTCCGGGAACTCCACATAGTCTCCCTCAAACTCATGGACGCAGTAGGCGTTATCCCACATGATGGTAAAATCCGGCGCGGCGGGCTTCATGGAGGCCATGCGGATGATGGTATCCTTGGAATAGATGATGCCCTCGGGGTTGGAATATTTGGGAACGCACCAGATGCCCTTCACGGCGGGGTCCTTGATGGCTTCCTCCACGGCGTCCATGTCCGGGCCGGTGGGGGTCATGGGAATGGTGATAAGCTCAAAGCCAAAGGACTGGGTCAGCTTGAAGTGGCGGTCATAGCCGGGGGCAGGACACAGCCACTTCACCACAGGCTCCTTGCACCAGGGACGGGGGCTGTTGAGGCGGCCATGGATGAAGGCGCAGTCGATCACGCCGTACATCAACTGCAAACTGGCGTTGCCGCCTACAAAAACCTGCTTGGGCTTGCAGTCCAGAATGTTTGCGAACAGGCGCTTTGCCTCCGGCAGACCGGACAGAGCGCCGTAGTTGCGGATGTCGATACCGTCAACAATGTAATCCTCAGGCTCCTTGAGCATGTCGAAAATATCAGAGACCATATCCAGTTGGTCCTTGCAGGGCTTGCCGCGGGTCATGTCCAGCTTGAGTCCCTGTGCCTTCAGGTCCTCAAAGGCAGTCTGAAGGGCTGCGTATTCCGCCCTCCGTTGGTCCAGTGTCATGTTTTTGTAAGCAGTCATCTGTCTCATCCTCTCCGGGTATCCCCTAAAGTTGGAATGGGTGTTCCCCATATCAATATCCGTTATATTATACTCACTTCCGCCTCGTGTTTCAAGCCTTTTCCCGGAAAAGAACAGGTAAAATATCAGTATCCTCGAAAAAAATTTACACGTTCTTTTCATTTTGCGAAAAATATGCTATAATCTTTCCTAATATAGATAAATTGACAGGAGTGTTACCCTTGGACGAACAGCAGCAGAAAAAATACGTACAGATGACGCAAACGCCGGTGAGCCGCCTGATTCCGCGGTTGGCTTTACCCTGTATCATCAGTATGCTGGTCACGGCATTTTACAATATGGCGGACACCTTTTTCGTGGGAATGCTGAAAAGCAATGCCGCCACCGGCGCTGTGGGCGTGGTGTTTTCCCTGATGGCGATCATACAGGCCATCGGCTTTTTCTTCGGGCAGGGCAGCGGCAATTTCATGTCCCGCGCCATTGGCCAGAAAAATTATGAGGAGGCTTCGGACATGGCCTCCACAGGCTTCTTTTCTGCGCTGGCGGCGGGCGTGCTCATCTGTGCGCTGGGCTTGATTTTCCTGAAGCCGCTGGCCTATCTGCTGGGCTCCACGGATACGATTCTGCCCTACACCAAGGCGTATCTCCGTGTGATTTTGCTGGGTGCGCCGTGGATGACCTCCTCGTTGGTGCTGAACAATCAGCTCCGCTTTCAGGGCAGCGCCGCCTATGCCATGGTGGGCATCACTGTCGGCGCAGTACTGAATATCGGTCTGGACCCGCTGCTGATCTTTGTGTTTGATCTGGGAATTGCCGGCGCGGCATGGGCCACCATCATCAGCCAGTTTGTCAGCTTTTGCCTGCTGCTGGTGGGCTGCGGCAGGGGCGGCAACATCCGCATTGATTTCGCCCACCTGCGGATGAAGCCTTACTATTATCTCTGGATTTTCAAGGGCGGACTGCCCTCACTGGCGCGGCAGGGGCTTGCCAGTGTGGCGACTATCTGTCTCAATCAGGCTGCCCGTCCCTTTGGGGACGCCGCCATTGCCGCTATGGGTGTGGTGCAGCGCATCGCCATGTTCGGCGGCTCCGCCATGATCGGCTTTGGACAAGGCTTCCAGCCGGTGTGCGGCTTTAATTACGGCGCGGGGCTTTACCGCCGGGTCAAGGACGGTTTCTGGTTCTGTGTCAGGGTAACAACGATTTTTATGCTTGCTGTCAGCGTGCTGGGCTTTGTATTCGCGCCGCAGCTTGTGGCTGTATTCAGGGAGATCGGAAGAGCACACGTCTGAACTCCAGTCACGGCTACATCTCGTATGC
>UQMC01000147.1 GCA_900542115.1 uncultured Oscillibacter sp.
TCTGGAGGCCAGGGCTTTCTCGTTGTGGGGGTCCATATAGCGCAGGAAGTACCAGCAGGAGCCAGCCCACTGGGGCATGGTGTCCGTTTCACGCTGGGCAGGGCCGCCGCACTTGGGGCAGGTGGTGTTCACCCAGTCCGTCATCTTGGACAGCGGAGACTCGCCGTCATCGGTAAGCTCATAGCTCTTGACCTCCGGCAGCAGCAGCGGCAACTGCTCCTCCGGCAGCGGTACCCAGCCGCACTTTTCGCACTTCACCAAAGGAATCGGCTCGCCCCAGTAGCGCTGGCGGCTGAACACCCAATCCCGGAGCTTGAAGTTGGTCTTGGGATGGCCGATGCCATGCTCCGTGACCCACTTCTTCATGGTGGGAATGGCTTCCTTGACGGTGAGGCCGTTGAGGAAGTCGGAGTTGACCATGATGCCGGTATCGTCCTTCAAAGCGAAGGCGCACTTGGTCACGTCGCCGCCCTTGACCACCTCCACGATGGGCAGGCCGAAGGTGGTGGCGAAGTCCCAGTCGCGCTGGTCATGGCCGGGCACGCCCATGACGATGCCGGTGCCGTAGCCCATCAGCACGTAGTCGGAAACGAAAATGGGGATGTGCTTGCCGGTGACGGGATGGACGGCCTCGATGCCCTCCAGCCGGACGCCGGTCTTTTCCTTGTTCAGCTCGCCGCGCTCGAAGTCGGACTTCCGGGCGGCCTCCTGCCGGTATGCCTCCACGGCATCCCAGTTCGTGATCTGATCCTTCCACTTCTCAAGGAACGGATGCTCCGGGGAGATGACCATGTAGGTCACACCGAACAGGGTATCGCAGCGGGTGGTGTAAACGGTCAGCTTGTCGCCGTTGGTGGCGGTGAAGTCCACCTCGGTACCCTCGCTGCGGCCGATCCAGTTGCGCTGCTGGATCTTGACCCGCTCGATATAGTCCACATCGTCCAGATCGTCGATCAGGCGGTCGGCATACTTGGTGATGGCCAGCATCCACTGGCTCTTTTCCTTGCGGATGACCTCGCTGCCGCAGCGCTCGCAGACGCCCTCCACCACTTCCTCGTTGGCCAGCACGCACTTGCAGCTGGTGCACCAGTTCACGGGCATGGATGCCTTATAGGCAAGGCCCTTCTTGAACAGCTGGAGGAAGATCCACTGGGTCCACTTGTAGTAGCTGGGGTCCGTGGTGTCCACCACCCGGTCCCAGTCGAAGGAATAGCCCAGCATGTGAAGCTGCTTGGTGAAGTTGGCGATGTTCTGCTTGGTAACGATGGCAGGATGGACGTGGTTCTTGATGGCGTAGTTCTCCGTGGGCAGGCCAAAGGCATCAAAGCCGATGGGGAACAGCACGTTGTAACCCTGCATCCGCTTCTTGCGGCAGATGATGTCCATGGCGGTGAAGGGACGGGCGTGGCCCACATGGAGGCCCTGACCGGAGGGATAGGGGAACTCGATGAGGCCGTAGAACTTCTCCCGGGTCTTGTCGCCGGTCACAGCGGTAAAGGGCTTTTCCTCCAGCCACTTCTCCTGCCATTTCTTTTCAATGGCTGTAAAATCGTACTTCATGGTTGACTCCTTTTATCTGAAATGTTCTGCATTTTGATTGATTTGATCTCAGGACCGCTTTTGTGTCCGCCACTTGACGCGCCACCAGACCAGCTGAACGGCCAGTGCGAGCAGCGCCGTCGCCCACAGCATCTGAAAAGCTGTCGCGGGTTCAAAGGTCCCACCCCATTTCTCCGTTCCGAACACGGACAGGCAGACGCAGGACACGAGGAAGGACAGGGCGTTTCCCCAAAGCAGGGCTTTCAGGCTGTTTCTGTGGTATGCCCATTTCATCAGCGTAAAAAAGCCGATGATATACAGGAAATTCGCTAAGAATTTGCCTGTTTCCCCACGACCCCAAAGGCCCAGATACACATAGGGGAGGCCATAGGCCAAGAAAGGAACATGGGAATCCCACAGCTTTTTCATCCTGCAACACCTCACGCTTTCCGCCGAATAAAGAAAACGCCCCTAAGCCTTACGGCTCAGGGGCGTTGAAAACGCGGTACCACCCTGTTTCCGCCGGTTTCCCGGCGCTCGGTGCGGCAGATAACGATGCCAGCCGGCCCGCCCTACTTTCCTTCAGGCGGAACGCTCCGGGGCCAGTGCTCCCGTGCGCCCCCACCGACTCACACCGGCCATCGGCTCTCTTGAGGCGGGCTTCACGGGTTTTCTCCCCATCCAAGCGTTTAACAGTCATATTTTAAAGGGCTTTTTCGCATTTGTCAAGTGGTTTTTCCATTTTCCGCCTCGGGGCCCTCCTGCTCCACAGAGCGCAGCAGCTCCTCGGCGGATATTCCGAACAGCTTTGCCAGCGCCAGCAGATTGGAGGTGCTGGGATCGGCGGTGCCGGTCTCCCACTTGCTCACTGCCTGCCGGCTGACTCCCAGCGACTCCGCCACAAATTCCTGCGTTATTTTGCAGCGGACCCGGTGCTCCTTCAGAACCTCGCCCAAAGAGCGGCGGACCTCCGCCTTTTCCTTCCGGACTTCTTCGGAGCGGTTGTACTTCTTCAGCGCCTTGATTCCCTGCATGACAGCGTAGACCACAAGCCCCAAAATCGCCAGCCGCACCATCGTAACCACCAGCAGTAAAATAATCGATGTCGATGCCATTAACATATGACCTGTTCTCCTTTGTTTTTTGTATCTCAGCGCCATGGATCTGATGCCGTTATACTACCGGACAAAGGCGGTTGCGGCCACCAGCTATCCCGCAACCTTTCGTTGCAAGGCCCGATTTTTCAAGGAAAACAGCTCTATCCTCAGTCCTTTGTCAGCACATCGGAGAGGTCCAGCGGCTTTCCGTCCGCCCACAGGCGCTCCAAATCGTAAAAGGCACGGGCCTCGGCGCTGAACACATGGACGCAGACGCAGCCGTAGTCCAACAGCACCCATGTTCCATCCCGATAGCCCTCCCGGCGCAACGGCAGCTCGCCTGCCTGCTCCTTCAGTGTCTTTTCCACAGCGCCGCACAGCGCATTGATCTGGGTGTTGGAGCTGCCGGTAGCGATCACAAAATAATCCGCCAGCGTGGTGATATCCGTGATCTCAATAGCGGCGATCTCCTTGCCCTTCTTTTCGTCCAGCGCCTTTGCGGCCAGAACGGCCAGTTCCTTCGGTGTCATCATATCGTTTGTTTCCTTTCTTTTATCAGGCCGCAGGCAGCGGCTCCCCGGTCACGGGGTCCAATCCCTGATTCGCATCGGGCGTTGTGGGCTCCTCCGGCGGCACCACGATGATGCCGGGATCTTCCGGCTGGTCCGGTGTCTCCGGACTGCCGGTGCCCGTCTCTCCCCCGGTGGAGCCGGAGGGGTCTGTGGTCTCCGTCCCCGTCCCCGGCGTTTCCGGTGTGGCCGGGGTCTCCGGCGTGGGTTCAGACGGTGTTTCAGACGGCGTCTCCGTTCCCGGCTCCGTTTCCGACGGCGGTGTCACGATCTCCCCGGTGTCCGGGTCCACCAGATTGCCGTTTTCATCGGTAATATAGTCCTTCACCCGCCCGGTGGTGGAACTGAGGCTCCCGTCCGCGTTGACGGACATGATATCCAGATCCGACAGGGTAAAGACCTCCTTAAAGGGACTGAGCTGATTATTTACAATGTCCAGCAGCTTCCCGGCAATAGGCACCACATAATCCAGATAAAAGTCCTTGCCCAACTGCTTGCTGTAAACCCGGCTGTACGCCGCCGCGCCCTT
>UQMC01000148.1 GCA_900542115.1 uncultured Oscillibacter sp.
GAGACTACTGGACTCGAACCAGTGGCCTCATGCGTGTGAAGATTCGATAGGGACGCCTTCCGTGGGCTTTCAGTGGTGTTAAGCGGGTTTTCCACAAAATCTCCTCACCCGCAGGTGCGCTTTGTTCCGTTGTTTCCGCCCCGTTTTTTCTGCTCGTGGGTCATGGTGTGGGTCGCAGGGCAAACATCTCCGCCAGTGCCATCCTCTTTTTGTCGTTCAACCCATGTATCCTTATATTTGCATCTTTCACCGCTTGGGTTTATGCATGGACAAGGGAAAGCTCACGATGGCGGTGAAGAGGTCCGCCATGGTTTCCACCCGGAAGGTGCCGCCGCAGGCCTCGGTAAAGCTCTTGGCAACAGACAGGCCCAAGCCGGTGCCGCCATCCGTGCGACTCTCGTCACCCCGCACAAACCGGGCGGTGAAGTCCACACCTTCCGGCAGCTCATTGCGGGAGGTGTTGCGAAGGGAGGCGACTGCCGCTTTGCCGGTGGTTTTCAGAGAGAGGTAGACGCGGCTCCCAGGCAAGCTGTAATTGAGGGCATTCTGAAGGAGATTCTGGAACACCCGGTACAGGCGCGTACCGTCGGCCGTGATCTCAACCGGCTGCTCCGGCAGGTCAAGCTTGAAGGTCAGGCCGGATTTTTGAATCTCGCCATCCATGTCGGCAAGGGTTTGACGCAGGAGCTTGCCAAAGTCCAGCACCTCCGGCTTCACGGGGAGCTGGTCGCTGGCGGCTTTGCTGATCTCAAACACATCCTGCACCATACTCTTGAGCCGCAATGCCTTTTGCTGGATGATCTGTGCGTAATCCGAGGCCGCTCCCTGCAGCGGCTCCTGCATCAACAGTTCAGAATAGCTGAGGATGGAGGTCAGCGGCGTTTTCAGATCGTGGGATACATTGGAGATCAACTCCACCTTCATGCGCTCACTGCGGGTCTGCTCTGCCACCGCTGCCTTTAGGCCGGACTGGATACTGTTGAGCCGTTTGGCGGTCTCACGCAGGTCTGCATCCGCAGGCAGATCCAGCGGTGTGGTCAACTCGCCGCTTTGGACCGCGGCCACATGGTCGGCCAGCAGCCCAAAATCACGGGCGAGCGCCCGTTCGCGGCGTCCCCACAAAATCGAGGAGAGCAGGCCAAGCACCAGCCAAACGGCGCACATACCCAAGAGCGCGATTTCGTCATAGGTTTCAAGATAAATGTACAAAAGAGCGAAAGAACCCAGCACGGCGAGAACCGTTGCCAAATTACGAATGGCGATCCGGCGATTGATCCGCTTCTGTATGGGATAGGCCAATTCATTTTTCCGCATGGCGCTGGATACGGTACGGTATAGGCTCTTGCGCGTTTCGGCGGGATGATAACGATGGTCATTACGGATGAACCATACCGCCCAGAATAGCCCCAGCGCCGCGCCGGGGTTGAACAACCCCGCGCCGAAGCAGCGGAGGATCTGCATTATCGTATAAGACACATCATCCGGATACCACCAGTTATAGCCGTCAGCAGCCGCCAGCATGGGAACCGTCAGACAAAGCAGGCACAGGAACACCGCAAGGAAGCGCAGTTCCGTCCAGATATGGAAGGTCACTTTGGCGATGGCTTGATCTGCCGCGTACCGCTCCTTCCTCAGCACGAACCATGCTGCAAGCAGCACGAGCCCCACGCAGAAGGAAATTGCAAGCGATCTCCACGCCTCGTGGCTGTTCTGAAGGCTCCGGTATATCCAGTAGAGGGAGTTGTACGAATAGCTGTTGCTGCCCTTGTAGAGAATGGGGATTTGCCGCACAGCCATTTTTATGGTAACCTTTGCCTCTTCCTCGCCGACCTTGAAATTGGTATAGCCGGGGACATTCCAAAGAGAGTCCTCGTCCAGAATGTTATCGCTGTCATAGACGGACAGCTTTTTGCCGTCTTTCCAAATGGAGACTTTGCCGTCCTCATAGATCAGCAGGAAGTTGTAGCCCTTCGGCAGCTTGCTGTATTCATCCAGCGCCATCCGGTAACCGGTCACTTCTTCCAGATTGCTGTATTTTTTGCCATCGGCTGCGCGAATCGCATAAATTGTGTTTAGATCGTGCTTGTATGCGGAATCTGGAGACGTGTCCTGCGCTTCAACGAATGATGTTTCACAGCTTGCCGTTGGTGTATCCGCAAAGAACCAGATCGTACCTGTTCTGGATACGGTATCCTCAACAGAATAATCCGGATGATACCAGTCCACCGTTCTCCCAACGCCTATCGCCAGAAAGGATTCCAGATCGTTGGAGATACGATTGCGGAACACCGGTGTTTCCTGCCAGTCATTCTGCCACCATTCCGCATAATCACTTCCAATAGCCCGGCGCCCTACGGCACCACACAGACTGCCCAGCGTCAGGCTCACGCCCATGAAAAACGTCAGAAAAGCCGCCACGGCGCGCAAACCGGTCCCCTTTCTCTGCGGCATTACAGGCTCGATTTCCACAGCTTCAGTTGTGTTGTTCCATTTTGTATCCAATACCCCGCACCACCTTGATATAGTCTGGCTCCTTGGGATTCAACTCGATTTTCTCACGAATGCGCCGGATGTGAACCATCACCGTATTCTCACAGGCGTAGCTGTCAGACTGCCAGACCCGCTGATAGATTTCCTCCGCTGGAAACACCCGTCCGGGATTTCGCATCAGCAGATCCACAATCTTCAACTCTGTGGCAGTGAGCTTTACCAGTTCGCCGTCCGCCTTCAGTTCACGGCGCTCTGGGTCATAGGACAGGCGTCCGTTGACAATCTCGCCCTCACGCTTCTCCGCGTGAACATCTCCCAGCAGGGTGTAGCGGCGCAGCTGGCTCCGTACCCGGGCGGCCAACTCCTGGGGATTATAGGGCTTGGTCACATAGTCATCCGCCCCCATGGAAAGGCCGAGGATCTTGTCGGTATCCTCACTTTTGGCAGAGAGAACGATGACCGGCAGGTTCCGCTTTTCCCGGATGCGCATGAGGGCGGAAAGCCCGTCAAGCTTCGGCATCATCACGTCGATAAGGATGAGCCGTACCGCCGGGTCAAGCGCCTGCTCCACCGCCCCCAACCCATCGTATGCCCTGCGGACGGTATACCCCTCCCGCTCCAGCACGATGGCGATAGCCCCTACGATCTCACGGTCATCATCGACCACGAGAATACATTCGTTCATAGCGAGTTCCTCCCTTGAAGCTGTCTCCATTGTAGCGGTGGAGCCTTACAAACAAATCGACAAAAGTCTTACGAATTTCTTACAAAGTTTCTGCTTAGAAAAATGGTACAGGTTTTCGGTCAACATAATTTGTTCAGTGCATGACAGATTCCAGTTTATTGAATTTATCGTACCACAGCGCTGGAAAGTTTGCAACAGAGCCTCCCAGCAGAGCAATCAACATGCGAACAAGGATCACGCAGCCCAGCGGGGCCGCGACGCCTCGGGACAGCGACGCGCATAAGTGCATCGCTGTTCCGCAGGCTTTCTGCGTTCTTCGGGAGCATACCGGATCAAGGCCTAAAAGCGGCAAAGTACGCCGTTCTAATACCCGGCCGCGCAGGGTTTCCGAACCGCGCAAAACACTCCGAGGGTAGTAATAGCGCCCCCATCTGAAACGCCCGTGTTTCGGCGTGTGAGCCGTCGTGTGCGA
>UQMC01000149.1 GCA_900542115.1 uncultured Oscillibacter sp.
CTACGAGGCCGTACAGCAGGCCGCAAATCCCGGTATCAACACCACCATCAAGGATAAATATTTCAACTCCGCGGCGGCGATGCCTGCCGGTATTTTCCCGGTGCTGAACAATCTTTGCCAGAAGCATCTGCGGAAGCTGGACGGGAGACAGCGCGTTTACTATGATAAGCAGATCATGACGCTGAAGGGAATTTTGGGGGAGAGCTATCCTATGCGGATGACCTTGGCCCAACAGGGGAGCTTTGATCTGGGATACTATCATCAGACCCAAAAGCGCTATACAAAGAAGGAGGACGAGAAAAATGTCTGAGCCCATTAAGAACCGTTATGAATTCGTGGTATTTTTCGATGTGGAGAACGGCAATCCCAACGGCGACCCCGATGCGGGCAATATGCCCCGAGTGGACCCGGAGACCGGCTACGGCCTTGTGACGGATGTGTGCCTCAAGCGCAAGATTCGTAATTACGTGGAGATGGCGAAGGAGGGGGAGCCGGGCTACCGAATTTACATTAAGGACGGCGTTCCACTGAACACCAGTGATAAGGAAGCCTGTGCCTATGTCGGCGTGGAGGCAGACAAGCTCAAGGAAGCGAAAAAGAAGGACGAGAAGCTGGATATAAAGCTCAGGGACTTTATGTGCTCCAACTTCTATGACATCCGCACCTTCGGCGCCGTGATGACCACCTTTGTCAAGGGAGCTTTGAACTGCGGTCAGGTCCGGGGGCCGGTGCAGCTTGGCTTTGCCCGCAGCGTGGACCCCGTTCTGCCGCAGGAGATCACCATTACCCGCGTGGCCATCACCACCGAGGCGGACGCGGAGAACAAGGGCACGGAAATGGGGCGGAAATACATTGTCCCCTACGGCCTTTACCGGGTGGAGGGCTATGTCTCCGCCAATCTTGCCCGCAAGACCACCGGCTTCTCGGAAGACGATCTGAAGCTGCTGTGGGAGGCCATTTTGAATATGTTTGAAAATGACCACTCCGCTGCCCGTGGCAAGATGGCCGTTCGGGAGCTGATCGTATTTAAGCACGATACGGAGCTGGGCTGCGCCCCGGCCCATAAGCTGTTTGATTTGGTGAAAGCCGCCCGCAAGGAGGGTGTCACTGCGCCCAGAGGCTATGAGGATTACACCGTGACTGTTGTGGAGGACGAATTGCCCGATGGCGTGACCTGCACGCGGATGGGGTGATCTATGGGGAGGAGGACTTCCTCCAGCTCTCCGGTTTGCAGCATTTCAAGTTCTGCCGCCGGCAGTGGGCCCTCATTCACATTGAGAACCAATGGGCGGAGAATTTCCGCACCACCGACGGGGCGATTCTCCACGAAAACGCCCATAACGGCGATTTTACCGAAAGCCGGGGAAATCTCATCATTACCCGGGATATGCGGATATTTTCCCGGACATTGGGTGTTTCCGGTGCCTGTGATGTGCTGGAATTTCACAGAGGTGAGAACGGAATTCCACTCAAAGGGAAGAAGGGCTTATGGCAGCCCTACCCGGTGGAATACAAGCGGGGACGGCCCAAAGAGACCAGCATGGACGCCCTTCAGCTCTGCGGTCAGGCCATGTGCTTAGAGGAGATGCTCTGCTGTGAGATTCCGAAAGGGGCTTTGTATTACGGTGAGCCCCGCCGCCGCACAGAGGTTGTTTTTACGCCGGAGCTGCGGCAGGAGGTACGGTCGCTCACATCTGAAATGCATGATCTCTACAACCGAGGCTATACGCCGAAGGTCAAACCTACCAAGAGCTGCAATGCCTGTTCATTAAAGGAGCTTTGCCTGCCGAAGCTGATGCGCAGCAGGTCCGTGACGGACTATCTGCGCCGGGAAATGGAGGCAGGGCCATGAAACAACTGCTCAATACCCTTTTTGTCACATCTGAGGATGTGTACCTTTCGTTGGACGGTGAAAACGTGGTGGCCAACCGGGAGGGGGAAGCGGTGGCCCGCTATCCGCTCCACACTTTGCAAAGCATTGTGACCTTTTCCTATTCCGGCGCGTCGCCCACACTGATGGGGGCTTGTGCTCAGCGGGAGATTGGATTGGCGTTCTGTACGCCCAGAGGGCGGTTTTTGGCTCGGGTCTCCGGTCCGGCGCAGGGAAATGTCCTGCTCCGCAGAATGCAGTACCGAACGGCAGATGACCCGGCCCAAAGCTGCCGTATCGCTCGGAACATGATTTTCGGCAAGGTCTATAACGCCCGCTGGAGCGTGGAGCGTACCCGCCGGGACCATGGGCCCCGGGTGGACAATGTCCGTTTCGGCGAGGTCTCTGCCCAATTACAGGGCTTGCTGCCGCAGATCGCAGCGGAGACGGATTTGGATAGCCTTCGAGGACTGGAGGGCAGCGGAGCTGCCGCTTATTTTAGTGTGCTGGACAACATGATTTTGCAGGGAAAAGAGACTTTCTATTTCCGGGAGCGGAGCCGCCGCCCGCCGCTGGACCCCTTTAATGCGCTTTTATCCTTTGCCTACAGTCTTTTAAGTCACGATTGTGCTTCTGCTTTAGAAAGCGTGGGACTGGACGCCTATGTGGGTTATCTTCATAGAGACCGCCCCGGTCGGGAATCTCTGGCGCTGGACCTGATGGAGGAGCTGCGGCCCTGCTTTGCCGACCGCTTTGTGCTGACGCTTATCAATAACCGGGTGGTGAAGGCGGCGGATTTCGATGTGCGGGAGAGCGGCGCGGTGTTCCTGACAGACGATGCCCGCAGGACCTTTCTGCAAAGGTGGCAGGAGCGGAAGAAAGAAACCGTTACCCATCCATTCTTAGAAGAAAAAATGGCTTGGGGGCTGGTGCCATACGTTCAGAGTCTGCTGCTGGCTCGGTATCTCCGGGGCGACTTGGAGGACTATCCGCCTTTTTTGTGGAAGTGAGGGGGGATATGCTGGTACTTATTACCTATGACGTCAATACAGAGGACGCTGCCGGGCGAAAGCGTCTGCGGCAAATTGCTAAGCAGTGCGTCAACTACGGACAGCGGGTGCAGAACTCTGTGTTTGAATGTCTGCTGGACACGGCCCAGTGCCGCAGCTTGCAGAACAAGCTCTGCAAAATTATGGACCCGGAACGGGACAGCCTGCGGTTTTATTACTTGGGAAAGAAGTACGAGAGCAAGATCGAGCACTTCGGCTGCAAGCAGACGTATCTGCCGGAGGGTACGCTGATTGTGTAGTGCGGGGCGGCAGCGCACATGGTTTTGCAGGGAGGTTCGCACCGGATTTTATGAGAAAATCTGCCCGATAATTTCTTGCTAAGCGCTCTGACAGACGGTGTTTGACAAGAAAACGTATTTCTTTTGTGTGTTAGCGCAAATATGTACGTGATTTTTGTGCACATTTGCTGTCGCGCCCCGCGAGGGGCGCGTGGATTGAAATCCGGACCCGGAGGAGCTGCGGACCTACGTGTATTGTCGCGCCCCGCGAGGGGCGCGTGGATTGAAATCTGACCTGCAAATTAACTATGCGGGTCTATCCAGGTCGCGCCCCGCGAGGGGCGCGTGGATTGAAATATTGCTCTGCGTAAGGGCATTGGCTTCGTCACTGTCGCGCCCCGCGAGGGGCGCGTGGATTGAAATAGCCGGAATTTACACTCATGAGTCGTAAACCCGGTCGCGCCCCGCGAGGGGCGCG
>UQMC01000150.1 GCA_900542115.1 uncultured Oscillibacter sp.
TTTTTATCAAGCTGTCAGGACTTCGGCGGTTGAAAGAGACTGTGCCAATACGGGTCCTTTTGAAACAGCTTCGCCGCCCTTGCCACGGCAGCGTCCCGGTCGGCGGGACCGCTGACCAGAAACCGGCCGGAATCGGGGCTGAAGTTGCCGGAGGAGTGATCTGCGTGGTCCGTGACCTCCATGATGAGTCCCGCAAAGCTCGACCAGTCCCGGTTGGCCCACAGACAGAAAAGGTCCCGGGTGCAGGGCTCGCCGCTGGGGTTGCTGCTGTATGTGGTGCGAAGCGACTTTTTATTGGAAAAGACGGTATAGATCATCCAGCCGGGCTGCCCGCTCTCAAAGCCGCTGACAGCGAACGTACCTTCAAAATGGCCATAGCCCAGCAGATTTCGGGCATCGCGGCCCTGAATGGTGACCGTGTGCTCCACGGCGTAGGCCGGGTCATCCAGCCGGTATTCCGTGGCGGCGGCAGTTGTGTTGATCTCACGGGAAACCGGCAGGCAGACAATGGCTGCCGCCAGTGCCGCAATGCCGCAAAGGGTAAGAAGTACACGCTTTTTCATCATGGGCTCCTTTCTCTGTGCAGATGCTTATTCCTCGGTGTCAGGCTCCTCCCGGCGGACAGTCTCAGCCGCAAATTCCTCCTTTGCCTGCTGTAAAATTTTCCGCTCCGCCTTTGTGGTGAGCGTTGTCTCGTTAAATTGGGCGAACAGGTCGGGGCGGCGGGCCATGGTGCGCTTATAGCTCTCCTTTTTCCGCCACGCCGCCACCTTGGCGTGGTCGCCGGAGAGCAGAATCTCCGGTACGGCCCGGCCATGCCATACGGCGGGGCGGGAGAACTGGGGATATTCCAGCAGTCCGGCCCAGTGGGATTCCTCTTCAAAGCATTCGGCGTCCGGCAGAACACCGGGCACCATGCGGCAAACGGCGTCCGCCACCGCCATGGCGGGAATCTCGCCGCCGGTGAGCACGAAATCGCCCATGGACAGTTCCTCGTCCACACACTCGTCAATAAAGCGCTGGTCGATGCCCTCGTAGTGGCCGCAGACCAGAATCAGGTGGTCATATTGGGCCTTCAGTTCTCTGGCAACGGATTGGGTGAAGGTCCGGCCGCAGGGGGACATGAAGATGGTCCGGCCGGGGCCGTAGGTATTGACAACGTGCTCCCAGCAGCGGAACAGGGGGTCTGCCTGCATCACGGCCCCACGGCCCCCACCGTAGGGGTAATCGTCCACCTGCATCTGCTTGTTGGTGGTGTAGGCCCGGATCTGGTGGGTGCGGATGGCGATATAGCCCCGCTCCTGCGCCCGGCCCAGAATGCTGACATTCAGCATGGCGTCCACGGATTCCGGGAACAGGGTCAGAATGTCGATCTGCATGTCCATTTACAGCCCCTCCCAGACTTTGACTTCCATCCGTCCCCCGTCCAGATCAACAGAGCGGATAAAGGCGTCCTTCACGGCGGGGATCAGGATCTCCCGCTCACCCTTGACGGTGTAGACCTTACTGGCGGGGTACTCATCTACCGCTGTCAGAGTGCCCAGCAGGGCGCCGGTATCGCAGTCATAGACCTCCAGCCCCAGCAGCTCATCGTCAAAGAACTCCCCGTCGGGCAGGGTAATGTCACTGCGGCGGATAGAAAGCGGCTTTCCTTTATAGGTCAGTGCGGCGTTCATATCGTCCACGCCGGGGAGCTTCAGCAGCACCATGTCCTTGTGGACATGATTGGCGGTGGGGACAACGGCCTGTCCGTCAATGTAAAAGGTCTTGCAGCGGGTGAGAAGCGCGGGGGAGACCCGCCGGGGCTGCACCCGCACCTCGCCCCGGATGCCGTGGGCGTTGACGATGCGGCCCACCTGGATAAATTCCTGTTTCATAGCTGCTCCTTATGGTTTCTTCCGAAAATTATTTTCTGTGATCAGGGCCGAAGCTGTCCGGCCAGATGTCCGCTGGACCACGCCCATTGGAGGTTGTAGCCGCCGCAGTCTCCGTCAATATCAAGGACCTCGCCGGCGGCGTAGAGACCGGGGACCAGGCGGCTTTGCAGCGTCTCCGGATCAAATTCGTCCGTGCGGACGCCTCCGGCCGTGACCTGCGCCCCGTCAAAGCCGAGAACGCCGGTAACAGGCAGGGCAAAATCGTGGATGGCCTCCGCAATGCGCTGCCGCTCCGCTGCACCGAGAGCGGCGACCGGCTCCGTCAGTCCAAAGCCGGCGTAGCGCAGCAGTGTGCGCCCAAGGCGGTTGTGGAGCATTCCGGCCAGCAGATTTTCCGTGGTCAGCTCCGGCATGAGCGCGGCCCGCTGCCGCAGCAGCGCCTCCGTGTCCGCCGCGGACAGCCGGGGCAGGAGGTCAATGTGGAGCGTTAAGGGCGGCTTTTCCACAGCGGCAGAGCGGGAGAGGTCAAATACGGCGGGGCCGCTGACGCCAAACTCCGTGAACTGCACCTCGCCCCGGCTCTCGGCCACGGTGTCCCGGCCCCGGCAGAGGGTCAGCTCTCCGGTGGCCCGGACGCCCTTGAGGGCCTTGACATAGGTGGTGTCGGTCTTGACCTGTACCAGCGCGGGATAGAGCTTTGTCATATTGTGGCCCATGGACTGCAAAAGGAGATACCCGCTGCGGGTGCCGCCCAGCTTGCCCCCGGCCATGCCGCCGCAGCAGACAATGACCCGGTCCGCTGCCAGCGTTTCCTCGGCAGAGGACACGGCAAAGCCGTGCTTTGTTCTGCGTAGCTGCTCCACCTCAAAGCCCGTGCGGGTAATGACCCCGGCAGCATCGGCAGCAAAGCGCAGAACGTCCAGCACGCTGCCGGCCTGATCGGAATAGGGGTAGACCCGGCCGCTGTCCTCTGCCACCGTCAGAAGCCCCAGCCCGTGAAAGAACGCCAGCGCGGCTCCCGTATCAAAGGCGTCCAGCGCGGGGCGGACGAAGTCCGGGGAAAGCCCGTGGTAATGTACCGGGGCAACGTGGAGATTTGTAAGGTTGCAGCGGCCGTTGCCGGTGGAGAGCAGCTTGCGTCCCACCCGGGACTGCCGCTCCAGCAGCGTAACGGCATGGCCGTTTCGGGCGGCGGTCAGGGCGGCCATGAGGCCGGAGGCGCCGCCGCCGATGACGATGACATTCATGGGATGCTCCTTTCGCCGCGGGCGCGGCGGTGGTTCGAGTTACTGATATTATAAGGTTCCCGGCGAAAAAAGACAAGGGGGCAGTTGATGGGGGAGAAAACACAGATATTTCCGCCGATTTGCATGATAATGGCGGCTGAAAATACGAATGCCTATGCCAATGTGTGCAAATTTATCCAAAATGCGGAAAAAGAGTTGACAAGACGAAAAAGCCGCGCTACAATGCAGTCAAAATTGAATCGCTTGATAGAGGCGCGGTATTCATCAGTACCTCCCGCAAGGCCAGAGCAGCCGGGGAAGGGAAAGGGGCCACCGCCGAAGTGCTTGGACGATGCCTGTTGTCCGGGTGCTGGGTCGGCAGAGAACATCTGCCGGACTGTCACAAGTTTTTTGTGAAGCGCTATCATTGGCTGTTCGGAGAGACCCGTTTTTCAGGGCCGGTTTTCCGTATATTCCATGGACCGCTTGACAAAGCGGTTCATTTTTTTACATTTCCCAGCCGGCGGGGA
>UQMC01000151.1 GCA_900542115.1 uncultured Oscillibacter sp.
GACGCTCTTCCGATCTGATGTGGAGCAAATTCTGCATTTGGCGGAAATCTTCAGTGCGGATGCCAACGCCGTGCTCTACGGTCCGCCGGTGCCGGAAAGCCGGAGGCGTGCTGTCAGCCGCGCTGTTGTTGGCGGCGGTATGACCGCAATGCTGTGGACTGGCTTTCTTCTGCTCCGCCGATGGGTCACGGCGCTTGTAACATACAATTATCAAATTCTCCCCGGCGTTATTCTCTCCGTCTGCTGGAAGCCCTTGATGTGGGGCGTGACCGGCTGGACTCTATCGCAGCTTTTATCGCTGGTCATCTCTATCAAACCGCCGAAAACGGTAGGGGCACACCGGGCGCGGCTCATTTTAATCATCATTGCTTTTGGCGGCATTCTGCTTTCCGTCATAGACTGCGTTCTGGTTTTCAGCACTGCTTACCGTGTGCTCCCTCTCCTCCTGCAAAAGCTTTTCAGCCTTGTGCTGTACTTCAGCCTTAAATCTTCTTTCATCTATCCGTTTCTCGGCATTGCCCTGCGGCTGCTGGGCTTTCCGTCGGAGCGGGACGCCTCCCCTGATACGTAAATAAATCCATCCTTCAAATAAAAACCGTGCCAGGAAGTCATTCCCGGCACTGTTTTTTTCAGTTCATCCTTCCCGGATTTGCTTTTCCGGTGATCTGCTCCACGGTGATGCGCCAGACCGCCGTTTTTCCCCGGCACTCCGAAAAATCGCCATGGCTTCTGGGGTGCTCTGGCGCCAGTCTCATGCACAGTAGCCGCAGCGCCTTTACCTTGTCCGCCTCATCCGTCAGCTCCTCCGCTCTGCCCAGCATGACTGCGGAGGCGTAGCGCGTGGTCAGGGCCGGCTGGTCCACCCATGCGCCGCCCTCCACACAGGTGACGCACACCTGCGGCTGGTGATGCAGGCAGTCCGTCTTTTCACCGGCCTGCGCGCAGTGAATATACAGGCAGTTCCCCTCCCGTGCAAAATTCACCGGCACGGCATAGGGCGTTCCGTCCGGCTTTGTCATAGCCAGTACGCCATAGGAGCAGCGCTCCACGATTTCCCACGCCTTCTCAGCGCTGACCTCACGGTCTTTTCTTCTCATGACTTTCACATTTTCCCTTCTTTCATATCCGCTGTCATAACCTGTTCCGTCGGCAGGCCATCATCGGTCACAGGAATGCGGACGGTGTAGAAAATATCGTCATAGGCCTGCTGCTCTTCCCGCTTCGTGGCATAGTGACTGTACACCACCTCCACATCTGTTATATCCGCCTGAGCCGTCTCTGGCAGTGCGGCCCAATAACTTGCCAACGCTTCTACCATTTTCTCCCGGAGGACCGTCTCTGATTCCGGAAACGGAACGGTCTCCGACTCTCTGATCTGCACATTCAATACAAATACCGGCTGCTCCGGCATATCATATCTCCACTGGCAGCTTACGTTGCCATAACTTCCCTGTTCCAACCGATTGAGCTCCCACATTGCTCTTGAGATCTGATGGTCCTGCATCCAGCGTTCCGCCCGGAGCGGATCGCCGATCAGTCCGTCATAGCCGCACCCCAGTTCCACTTCTTGCCCGGAATCTCCGGTATAAGTGGTTTCATAGGGCCCACCGCACGGATTGAAATATACCTTTCCCTGTCGAAATCCGGGATACTGCTCCTTGGCGTACTGCTCCAAGCGGTAAGCGGCGATCCACTTACCGGTAAATGGCAGGTATTCCGCATAATAAGCCCAGGACGCCACCAGTGCGGACAGCAGCACACCCCAAATAAAGCGTCTTCGCAGGCTCATACTCCTTCTCCCTTTTCAATCAATTTCAGCTTCTGCGCCCGGGGCAGCTTTTTGATAGCCGCCTCCCGGCGCTGGGCGGCAGAGCGGTCCGCTGCCGCCTCGGTATAGACCAGTGTCACCGGCGGGCGGCTGCGGGTATACCGTGCCCCTGTGCCGCTCCGGTGTTCCTGAAAACGCCGCTGTACATCGGTGGTAGAGCCGGTATACAGGCTGTCATCCCCGCAGCGGAGCATATAGACATACCACGGCACAGCTTCGCCCCCTTTTTTGTCATCTTAACATATCCCCGCCGCCGAAGCAAGACATAGGGACGTCCCTTTGCTTCATAAAGGTGAACAGGAGGTGGTACGCATGATCTCTGCCGCGCTGATGCTCTTTGCCAACACGCTGCTCTTTACGCTCCGGCTGGACCGGGGCAGTTCCTTTCCCCGTCCTTTGTCCGCCGCTGAGGAGCGGTCATGGCTGGAGCGGCTCTCCCATGGCGATTCCGAGGCGCGAAGCGTCCTCATTGAGCACAATTTACGTCTGGTGGCCCATATTGTGAAGAAATATTACTCGCAAAATTCCGAACAGGATGACCTTATTTCCATCGGCACCATCGGGCTTATCAAGGCGATTTCCAGCTTTGACCCTGCCAAGGGTGCCCGCCTTGCCACGTATTCTGCAAGGTGCATTGAAAATGAAATCCTTATGTATTTCCGCGCGCAGAAAAAGCTGCAAGGGGAAATATCCCTGTCCGAATCCATTGAATCTGACCGTGAGGGCAACGCTTTGCAGCTCATTGACGTCATCGGTGTGGACGATACCATGCTGGAGGACCTCTATGACCGCGACAGCGCTCTGCGGCTGCGGCGGCTGGTGCGGGAATGTCTGACCCAGCGGGAGGCGGAAATCATTCGCCTGCGCTACGGACTTGGCGGCACTGTTCCTCTGACCCAGCGAGAAATTGCCTCCACCTTCGGCATTTCCCGCAGCTATGTCTCCCGAATCGAAAAGCGAGCGCTGGAAAAGCTGCGGGCGGAGTTGGAAAAGCCGGTAAGCGGCCCCCATTCCGCAGCAGCGCAAAAATAATCAAGCGCACGGCTGCTGCCCGCAGTATAATAGCGGCAGAACAGTGAACGGAGGAACACCAGATATACGAATGGCAGCAGTTGATTCAGCGCACAGTGGACCAAATTGATGCAAGTCTGCGCGCCCATGATGACGAGGCCGTTGCACTACGGCGCTTATCGGAGACACTTGGCTACTCGGAATACTACATGACCCGCAAGTTTCGTGAAATTTCCGGGATGCGGCTGCGGGATTATCTGCGCCGCCGCAGGCTGGCCTTCGCCTTGAAAGAGGTGCGGGACAGCAGCCGTCCCCTTCTGGACATTGCGCTGGACTACGGCTTTTCCTCACACGAAGCCTTTACCCGCGCCTTTGAGCAGATTTACGGCATGACACCCAGCGATTACCGCCGCCACCCCCGTCCCGTCATTCTGCGGACGAAGATCAATCCCTTTGACCGCTACCTGTTCGGTCTCGGTGAAATCGGCATGGTCAAATCCTCTGAAAATGTAAAGACCTATTTTGTCACCATCCCGGCCCACAAATTTCTGCACATTGAGAATCGAGAGAGCAACGGCTACTGGGACTTCTGGCAGAAGCAATCCCAAATCCCCGGTCAGGATCATGAAACCGTCTGCGGTCTGCTGGACAGCATTCCCAATAAGCTGGATGATGCCGGGGGCAACGAAAGCAACTGCACCGCCGGCCAGATCATGGCGTATTTTAATGACCCCACCGGCCGCCTGTGCGACTGAGATCGGAAGAGCACACGTCTGAACTCCA
>UQMC01000152.1 GCA_900542115.1 uncultured Oscillibacter sp.
GCACATCGGCAGCAGTTCAGCGGAAAAGAATAAAAAGCCCCGCCTGCCGGATTTTGGCAGGCGGGGCTTTTTTCCTGTGATTTACTTGTCCCGCCCGCTGCCCATAAAGGCCATAGGCAGCAGCTCTGACGCGGTCATTTCCACCACATCGGTCCCGGCGGCGTTGGCCATGATGACCTGAATATCCGGGTCAAAATCCACCAGATATTGCCGGCAGAACGCACAGGGGGATACGGGCTTGTCCGAGTCGGAGACAACGGCAATGGCCGTGAATTCCGTGTGTCCCATGGACACGGCCTTGACCATGGCGGTGCGCTCGGCACAGATGCTGGAGAGGGTGGTGTGCAGCTCCACATTGCAGCCGGTGACGATCTCGCCGCTTTTTGTCAGCAGGGCGGCGCCTACATGAAAGCCGCTGAAGGCTCGGGCGTTGTGGCGGACCTCCGCCGCTTTGGCGATGAGCGTTTTTTTCAGAGCCTCGTCCATGGCGGCCTCACAGTCCGGGGAAGTAGTATCGCTTCCCCTGCTCCGCTTTTTTCCGGTCCCATTCCGTCAGAATGCGGACAGCCTCCGCACCGGCAAGACAGGCGTTGTACTCGCCCTCTGCCGTTTCGTCCCACTCGCCGGTGATGCGCTGGGCCACCACGGAAGCGCACATTCCCGCACGCTTGCCGAAAATGCGGCTGAGGGTGGTGACAGTAGCGCCCTCCATCTCAAAATTCAGCACGCCGGCCTGCCGCAGATCAGCAAAGTCTGCATCCAGATGAGAGGGGCGGTAGCCGCCGTAGCTGGTGCGGCACTGGCCGGTGTAGAAGGAGGCGCAGGTGCAGCCGGTGCCGACATGGTAGCGCAGCCCCAGATTTTCACAGGCCTGCACCAGTGCCAGCACCACCTCATAGGACGCGGCGGCGGGATATTCGTCCCGGACATACAGGTGGGAGGTGCCATCCAGCCGGACGTTGGAATCGTTGATGATGATATCGCCGATGCGGATGCCCTCCTGAATGGCACCGGTGGTGCCGACGCGGATAAAGGTGTGAGTACCCCGGGCGGCAAGGTCTGTCAGCGTGCATTCCGCACTGGGGCCGCCGATGCCCGTGGACCACGCGCCCAGCTCTACGCCCTTGTAGGTGCCCACTGCCGCCGCAGAGCGCCGGGACAGCGTATACAGCTTTGCGCCCTCGTCCCACTGCGCGGCCATTTTCTCCACCCGGTTCGGGTCGCCCGGCAGCAGCACGTATCCCGGCGCCCGCTCCGGCGCGGCCGTATCTACGTGTCCCAGCTCCGAGGCGGACAGTCCCCGGCGCGCCTGTTCGATCTGTTTGCTCACGGTGTTATCCCTCCATATTCTGCGGCTTTGCCGCGCTTCGTGTCTTCTTGTATTATTGCGGGCGGCGGGATTTTTGTCAAGCTACGGACTGAGCGCCGGTGAGATATTGTTGCTTTGTAAAAATAATAGGTTGACCTTTTGGTATCTTCTGCTAAAATTATACGCAAATTGAGCGTTTTCGAAAACTAAAATTGACAAAGTATGACCTTATGGCTATAATGTTCTCATACAAAGCGGGTGACCAATGTTTATCCGTCCGCACAGCGGTATGGGGAGCAGCCCGCTTTTCTGTATGGACCGAAAATGAACGTAGGAGGAAAAACATGAAAAAGACTCTTGCAATGCTTCTGGCGCTGGCTATGTCCCTGTCCCTGCTGACGGGCTGCGGCTCCAAGAAGGACGATGCCCCTGCCGCTGACAACAGCGACGCTGCTGCCGGTGAGACCACCGGCGAGGCTAAGCCCGGCGAGGGCATGAAGATCGCGCTGGTGTGCGACAAGGTCGGCACGCAGGTGTTCCTGACCCAGATGGTAGAGGCCCTGAACGAAGCTGCCGACAAGTATGGCTTTGAGGCCACCGTGGCCGAGTGCGCCGACAGCGCTGCTTTCGAGGATAACATCCGCGCTCTGGTGGCTGAGGAATATGACCTCATCATCGGCGGCGGCTGGCAGTCCGGCGACGCCGTCAACAAGGTGGCCACCGAGTATCCCGACGCTGCCCACTATGCCCTGATCGACTCTGAGGTGGAGGCCGAGAACGTCAAGTGCATTTCCTACCGTGAGCAGGAGGGCGCTTACCTCATCGGCGCTCTGGCCGCTCTGACCACCGATGGTGAGTCCCACAAGTACGGCGCTGTCCATGTCAACGAGGGCCCCGGCTCCTGGAAGTGGCGCTATGGCTACATGGAGGGCGTGAAGTCCATCGATCCCGATGCCGAGTTCGTGTTCAACTACACCGGCTCCTACTCCGACCCCGCAAAGGCCAAGGAGCTGGCTATCCAGCAGTATGAGCAGGGCTGCGTGTTCATCAACTCCGCCGCTGCCGGCGGTGACAGCGGCACTTTCGAGGCCGCCAAGGAGAAGGGCTTCTACACCTCCGGTCAGGACGTTGACCTGACCGATCCCGAGAATCCCTACATCGTTTCCTCTCAGATCAAGGATACCTATCAGTCTGTCTGGAACCTGATCGACGAGTTCTTCAGCGGCAATTACACCGATGAGAACTCCGTCTGGGGCGTTGCCGAGGGCACCATCGGCGCCGTGTATGTGACCCATGACTCTCCCAATCCCAGAAGCGAGCGCCTGTCCGATGACGATATCGCCCAGCTCAAGCAGATCGCTGAGGATATCCGCACCGGTGCTCTGGACCTGACCAACTATCCCACCGAGGAAGAGTACTTCGCAAACTGAGCCTGATACAAGGAAGTCTGCTTGGAGGGTCTGTCCGGGCCCTCCGCATCCCAAGGCTGATAAGAAGCAGACGGGAAGACTGATTCTTCCCGTCTGCTTTTTTCTAAAACGGCTGTAAACGTTTTGTTAAGCACCGCTGCGCGGTGCGGTCCCACGACTGTTTCGCTTCCCGGGCGGCAGATGGCTGCCGCCGGGGAAACGGAACAGGATATCATGAGGAAAGGCCAGGTGTATTCCCTTGCTGTTGGAAATGAAACACATTACCAAGGTATACGGTTCTCTTTACGCCAATGACGATGTGCATCTCACGCTGGATAAGGGTGAGATTTTGGCAGTGGTAGGAGAGAACGGTGCCGGTAAGTCCACGCTGATGAAAATTCTTTACGGGCTGGAGCAGCCCACCTCCGGCGAAATTTATATCAACGGAGAACTTCAGCATTTCCGCTCTCCCCACGATGCCATCGCGAAGAAGATCGGCATGGTCCAGCAGCACTTTATGCTGCTGGAGCCCTGCACCGTGGCGGAGAATATCGTTTACGGCCGGGAGCCCCGGAAAAAGGGCCTGTTTTTCGACCGGGAGACCGCCGTACATATCACGGAGGAGCTGTGCGAGAAGTACGGCCTGCACATCGATCCGAAGCGGCTGGTGAAGGACTGCCCTGTGGGCCTGCAGCAGCGGGTGGAGATTCTGAAGGTGCTCTATCAGGACGCCGACATCATCATTTTTGATGAGCCCTCCGCTGTGCTGACGCCGCAGG
>UQMC01000153.1 GCA_900542115.1 uncultured Oscillibacter sp.
CGGCGACCACCGAGATCTACACTCTTTCCCTACACGACGCTCTTCCGATCTGGGACCGCCCTCGGGCCGCTGACCGTCAGCCGGAGGCTCAGGAGGCTGCTGTCCGTCATCGGCTCCCTCCGGTTTTTGACCGGGTGCGCCCTCCGGCGGCTGTCCGTCCGGACGGCCCATACCGCCGCTGGGACCGCCTACGCTTCCGGTGCTGGCGCCCAACTGCGTATCACCGCACCAGAGCGTATACTCGCCCTCCGCAAGACCGGGCGCGGACACCACAAGATACTGGAACGCATTTTCCGGCGTCATTTCCAGAATGGTCTCGCCCGCCGCGTTTTTCAGGGTATAGGTCTGGCCGCCGCTCTGCTTCTGCGCGAACTGGAACACCGCATAGGTCTGATCGCCGCCGTCCACCGCGTCATACATATTGCCGCTGGCGATCACGATGCCGCCGTTGATGTAAATGCCGTTATCCGAATCCAGTCCGGAATCCGCACTGTCGGAGCAGGCTGCTGCAATGACCGTGCCGCCGTTGATGACCAGCCAGCCATTGGAATCGATGCCATCGCCCTCGCCGGTCTCCCCGGTCACTTCGATTCGCAGCGTACCGCCGTTGATGGTTGTGACGGATACACCGTCCTCATTGGTATTGATACCGTCATTCCCGGCCAGAATGTGAATATTTCCGCTGTTGATCGTCAGGTGCAGCTCAGAATCCAGACCCTCGTTGTCCGCCACGATCTCCAGCGTACCCGTTCCGGCCTCGCCGCCGCTGACGTTCATGGACATCTTGGAGTACAGCGCACCATCGTACTTATGGAGTTTCTTGGCCTCCTCCACCGCCGTACCGTCCGCATTCAGCGTTACGCTCTCCGGCTTGTAGATTTTCGCCACATGAGAGCCTGTGACACGGTTTTCCGTACCGTCTGCAATCACAACGTTCGCGCCGGCGGCGGATGTATCCACCGTCTGCGTGGCGGTCTCCATATCTGCTGAGCCGCACTCATAAACGCGGTAGAAAATAATGGCCGGAGCCACAGTGCAGGTAATATCCACACCGTCAAGGACAATCGTCACCACCGCCTCAGGATCCTCCTCCGCACCATCGCCAAGGTCCACAGTGATCTGCCCTGCGGACAGCGTACCGCTGAGGGTATAGGTGCCGGGCTGGGTGATGTGGACAACGGTGTGCGCGTCCGCCTCCTCCTGACTGTGGGCGTCCGCGTCCGTTCCGGCGCCGTAGGCAACACCCTGGCCCTCCTCATAATAAACGATATCCTGCGCTGCGTAGACAGCAGCGGTCTCATCATCGGAGATTGCCGCACCGTCCACGGTGATGCCGCTGTCGGACAGGGCAATTTTTTTGCTCTCCGCAGTCTCCTCCGCCGGTATATTTTTCTTGCTGACGCTTCCCGATTTACCGCAGCCCGTCAGCACCGACAGCATGAGCGCCGCAGATAAAAGGACAGAAACAGCTCGTTTCATCATTTGGCCTCCTTAAATTTGATGAGGTCATCATAATGCGTCATACTGAAACAGGACTGAAAATTGCGTGAATATTTTTTGAACGTTCAGTCCTTTGCCGACAGCTCCCGAAGCGTAAAGAAGATCGCAGCAGCGGAAATCAAAAATGTCAGCGCATCCGATACAGGCATGGACCAGAGAACGCCGTTCAGCCCCCAAATGCGGGGCAGCAGCAGAGCGAAGCCCACGCCGAATACCACCTCTCTTACCATGGACAGCGCAGTTGACAGCAGTGCCTTTCCCAAGGCTTGAAGATAAATGAACGCAGCCTTATTGATGCAGGCCATGGGCAGCAGGCAGAGATATACCCGGAATGCCTTCACGGCAAATTCGGTATAGTAGCGGCTCTCATTGGCGGCGCCGAACAGACAGATCAGGGGCCTTGGCAACAGCTCAACAACCAGCAGGGCAGCAATACCCAAAACCGCTTCCGCCGCCAGCAGCATATAAAACAGCGTCCTTGCGCGGTCGCGGCGTCCGGCACCGATGTTATAGCCGACAATGGGGATACAGCCCACCGCCATGCCGATCACCACCGATATGATGATCTGGAAAAACTTCATGACGATTCCGACAACCGCCATGGGAATTTGCGCATACTCCGCCTGTCCGAAAATCGGGTCCATCGCGCCGTATTTTTGCAGCGCGTTGTTGATTGCCGCCATAGCTGCCACCAGCGATATCTGGGACAAAAAGCTGCATACGCCCAAGGGAAGAAAGCGTTTGACCACCGTTCCGTCCAGCCGGAGACTTTTTCGGCTCAGCTCTACGGTCTTCATGTGGCACAGATACCACACTGCCATAGCCGCGGTCACGATCTGCCCCAGCACGGTTGCCACGGCGGCCCCCATCATGCCCCAGCGGAAGGCAAAAATAAAAATCGGGTCCAGAACAATGTTCACAGCCGCTCCCGCAAGCCCGGAGGCCATGGCAAATTTCGGGCTTCCATCTGAACGAATCACGGGGTTCATAGCCTGACCGAACATATAAAACGGCAGGCCCAGTGTGATATAGAAGAAATATTCCTTGGAATGATGAAAGGTCTCCTCATTCACCCGTCCGCCAAAAAACGTCAGAAGCGCCTCCTGAAAGCACAGGTAGAGCACCGTCAGCAGCAATCCGGCGGCTATTGTGAGAATGACCGCACCGGCAACGCTTTTCTGCGCGTTTTCCCGGCTCTTGGCGCCAAGGCAAATGCTGACATAGGCGCAGCAGCCATCACCGATCATCACCGAGATTGCCAGCGCCACCACCGTCAGAGGGAACACCACCGTATTGGCAGCATTGCCGAACGAACCGAGATAGCTTGCATTGGCAATGAAAATCTGGTCCACAATATTATACAGCGCCCCGACCAGCAGCGAGATCACACAGGGGACCGCATATCTTCGCATCAAAACGCCGATTTTTTCCTCGACCAGAAAGGCATTTCCATTTTCCATCCCATTTCCTCCTTGCAAAATAAAAAAACGCGGGATGCCCTGCGTTTTTCCGCAAAAGGAAACAACGTGGGGCCGCAACCGGATTTACGCTGCTACGCCACACGTTGTAATTTTATGATAGCAGTTCCCCGCCGTCTTTGCAAAAAAAATTTGACGTTTTCAAGCAGGCCGTGTAAAATCGACTTTGAATTTTAAATTTATAAGGAGTTTTTTCTATGGATCTTCAGAAGGCTTTGGAATATCGCAATTCCCGCAATCTTTTCTGCAAGCAGTTGGGCATCACCGTGACGGAGCTGTCTCTCGGCTACGCCAAGACGGTAAAGAAGGTCACGGCCGAGGATGTAAATCCCATCGGCGTAGCCCACGGCGGCCTTTACTTCA
>UQMC01000154.1 GCA_900542115.1 uncultured Oscillibacter sp.
ACTTGAGGTCATAGGGCTCAAAGGTGACCTTTTCGTAGGCAGGGACATCCATCTTCACACCGGTCCAATCGGAGTGGATATCGCCGTTCTGCTTGATGAGGATATCATAGAGAATATCGTAGGTCACGCCATCTGTAGGGTCGGTCTCCTCAATGGTGGAGTAGGGCAGGGTCTTGTGGTAGGTCAGCTCCATGCCCTTGTAGTCAAAGTGGAAGCCGCAGCGCATCCGGCAGCCATCCAGCCCGGTATAATCGGCAATTTCCTTCAGATCATGGAGAATTTTATCCGGCTCGTAGAGATTTTCCGGCGTGGTTGCCGTGTAATCAAAGCGGAACTGGATGCTGGCGCCGGGAATTTTGCGGAACCGCTCAATAAAGGGAATGAGGTTTTCCTTGGGATAGTCCTTGTAGAGCACGCAGTTGATGCGGAAGGGCACCGGCAGACGGGAGAGCAGAGAGTCATTGGACTCCACCACATAATGCTGCATGTGCCGGGAAACGTTGATGCAGGTGATTTTCTCCTTGTTCCGCTCTGCAAAGGCCAGAATGTCATCCTC
The DNA here is from genome assembly GCA_900542115.1 of uncultured Oscillibacter sp. Taxonomy (GTDB): domain Bacteria; phylum Bacillota; class Clostridia; order Oscillospirales; family Oscillospiraceae; genus Oscillibacter; species Oscillibacter faecalis_A. Next base: position 557 of record UQMC01000154.1, read on the forward strand.
GGTCTGAAGCTGGGAGACCGGCAGAGTTGTGTTGACAAAGACGCGATGAGTTGTGGGGATAACGTCCAGCATGGTCTGGAGCTTTTCAATATCGGCAAAGGGCTCGCCGCCGGTAAACACAAAATCGCACCGGGGCGTGATGGCGTCCATCCGGCGGATGCTTTCCACGATCTTCTCCAGAGAGAAGCCAGTCATATCACCGTATTCTTCCTTGTTGATGCAGAAAGGGCAGTGATTCTTACAATCGTAAGGAACGAAGATTGTGACGGTCGCGCCGCCCTCTCGGGTTTTGTAGGGATGTTTCATGATATCGATCGGCCTTTCCATTCAAAGGAGAGCGAAAGACTCTCCATAATATAATATTGCAATGCAATTTACTATTTTAATAGATTTTTAACATAAGGTCAAGTGGAAAATGGCGAAAAAAACGAAAAACGGGATAAGGGCGGCGCTCCTGTCAAAGTATACGGACAAAAGGGCGCAGAAAGGCAAGCGAGTAAAATACCCTATGGTATTTTCCGGGGCGGAGGGACATAGATATGGAACCGGAACAGCTCAATTTTGGGAGGAGGCTTGCCTATGTTGACAGGACGGACAGGACGCCGGGTGAGCCCTGCGCCGGGAAAAAGAAAACAGGCGGCGGGATATCGGACAAACAGAAAGGATGCAGGAGGGGCCAAGGGGCAGGCAGGTCTATTGAGGCTGGTGGTCTGCGGGAGCCTTTTTGTACTGCTGGTGGCGGTCAAGCTGCTGCTGCCGGGGAGGATGACAGAACTTGACCGAACGCTTTCAGCGGCGCTGAATCGGAATATGGACGTCAAGGCTGTGTTCGCGGCGGTAGGGGAGCTGTTTACCCGGGAGGGCGGTGCGGCGTCGGCTGCGGAGGAAGTGTACCGCGCGGTTTTCCAGCCCGAAGTGGGAGAGGCGGACAAAACATCGGCGGACAGCACGGATACGCCGTTGGCGCTGACGGAGCTGAAGGCGCACAGTCTGGCGGATATGCTGCCTGCTGGAGAAAGCGGGGCCGGGGAGGTAGATACAGAGAATCTGGTGCTGTATTCCGATGAGGAGCTGCCGGAAAACGTCAGTATGCGGCAGGCGATTCTGGGCTTTGACCATCAGACGCCGGTGAAGGGAGCGCTGTCCTCCTGCTTTGGCTACCGGCAGCACCCCACAGAGGGTGAGGAACGCTTCCATTACGGCGTGGACTTGGCGGCAGACAGCGGCACCGCCATTGGCTGCTTTGCGGACGGGACCGTGACTGCCGTGGGTGAGAGCAGCAGCTACGGCAAATACTGTACCGTGACCCATGACAACGGCTGTACTACGCTGTATGCCCATTGCAGCCGCATCAGCGTCAGCTCCGGCGCCGCTGTAAAGGCAGGGGAAAAGCTGGGGGAGGTGGGGCAGACCGGCATGGCTACCGGCCCGCACCTGCATTTTGAGCTTCAGAAGGACGGTGTCTACCTCAATCCGGTCTATTATGTGGAAACCGCCTGAGCTGTCGGTCTCCGGCGGCTTTTTTCTGATAGTGGGCTGGTTTGCCGTGAGCTGCGGCGGTGAGGCGGCGCTGCTGGTGCTGTCGGCGGCGCTGCTGCATGAGCTGGGGCATATTCTGGCACTGCGGCTCAGCGGCGCGGGAATCTGCTGGCTGCGAATTAGTGTGCTGGGCGCGATAATGGAAACACGGGGGAATCTGAGCTATGGGCAGGAGCTGCTGTGTCTGCTGGCGGGACCAGGAGCCAATCTGCTGGCGGCGGTTTTGTTCGGGGCTTTGGACTGCGACGGATTGGCAGGTGCCAACGCGGTGCTGTGCCTTTTCAATCTGCTGCCTGTTTTTCCTTTGGACGGGGGGACGGTGCTGTATCTGCTGCTGAGTTGGCTGGCAGGACCGCAGGCGGCCTTCTGGGGCAGCCGGTGTATTGGCTGCGCGGCGGCCGCCGCCGTTTGCTGCCTTGCGGTATGGCTCATGTGGCAGACGGGCGGGAGCCTGTGGCTGCTGCCTGCGGCGCTGGGACTGCTGGCGGCGTCAATCGGCGGTCAGCGGCAGGGGAGAACATTTTAGTGATCCTGTCACTTTTGCTTGAAATTTAGCAAGTCCTTAACTATAATGACAACGGTGGCTTCCGGGGCGGCAAGGGCCAACGATACGGAGGCATGACAGCCCCGCCGGGATGTCAGAATATGTTGAGGAGAGAGAACCATGAACAAAGGAATGACCCGGACCGCTCTGCGGCGCTGGGGACTATACTGCTGGACGCTTTTGAAGTGGACGGTGGACGCGGCGGCTATCGGCGTAGTCTGCGGCGTGATTGGAACGCTGTTCCACTTCGGCGTCCATGAGGTGACCGCGTTCCGGGGGGCGCACCCGTGGGTGCTGTATTGCCTGCCTGCGGTGGGACTGGTCATTGTGGGCTTTTATAAGCTGACAAAAACGGACGGTCTCGGGACAGATGACATCATTGACGCTGTGCATCAGGGAAAAAGGCTGCCCTTTTTCCTGCTGCCCGCTATCTTTTTGGGAACGATTTTAACGCACCTGTGCGGCGGCAGCGCCGGACGGGAGGGCGCTGCCCTTCAGATGGGCGGTACGGTGGGCCAATGTATGGGCCGGGTGTTCCATCTGGATGATAAGGACCTGCGGGTAGCAACGCTGGCGGGCATGGCAGCCTTTTTTTCCGCACTGTTCGGGACGCCGCTGGCGGCCACGGTATTTGCCATCATAGATCGGAAGAGCGTCGTGTAGGGAAAGAGTGTAGATCTCGGTGGTCGCCG
>UQMC01000155.1 GCA_900542115.1 uncultured Oscillibacter sp.
GAGCAGGTCGCTCAATAAAGGACGATATTATAGAAACCCACCGCTAACCCTAATATACAACAAAAGGTTGCCCTCTGCGTGGTATACAAAGGCGGAAACTGTAGTATCGATAAGAAGAAAAACCAGTTGTTTTGGACCGGTAAAATAAAGCCTACAGCTCTGTCTAAAGAATATACTGTGGTTTTAGTATATTATCCTGGCAAAAGCCCGAAAGTTTGGGTGGTTGGCGACGAATTGGAAAAACTGGATGATGCTAAGAATGATAAATCGTATTGACTTTATGTGAAGGTTCCTGTACGATAAAAAGAAAATAAGAATTTTGTTTAGGGCTGTTTTTAGCCCCAAGAGATCAGCCCTGTATTATACGGGGCTGATTTTGCTTTTTAGAAAGGGAGATAAAATGGAATACTACGCCCACGTTTCGAATGACGGTTTGCGGTACCAGACAGTTGCGGAGCATCTGAAGGGAACGGCTTCATTGTGCCGAGCGTTTGCGGCGGTGTTTGATGCGGGAGAATACGGCGAGCTGGCGGGCCTTGCTCATGACATGGGAAAATGCACAGAAGGGTTTCAGAATCGCTTGCTGCACGATGGGCCGAAGGTAGACCATGCCACGGCCGGGGCCCTATGCTGTGACAAGTTAAATTTCTTTGCAGCGGTTTGCGTTGCGGGGCACCACACCGGCCTGCCGGATGTTGGCAATCAAAAAATGGACGCCTCATCGGACAGCACCTTCTTCGGCAAGATGAAACGGGGTACAGAGCAGCACTATTTGGAGCAGTGCGGCGAGAGCGGCGTTGTACTTCCACCGATGTCCCGGTCTGTTCCGCCTGTCAAAAGCAACTTGCAGGCGTCTTTTTGGATTCGGATGCTCTATTCCTGCTTGGTGGACGCCGATTTTTTGGATACGGAAGCATTTATGAACGGAGACTGCGGCCGGGACGGGTACGATGATATGGAAACGCTTTTGGCGCGGCTGGAAGCCTATATTGCACCGTGGCGGAATCCGAAAACGGAGCTGAATCGTCTGCGGTGCGAAATTTTGAATACCTGTATGGAAGCCGGGAGCAAGCCGAAAGGAGTATATACGCTGACGGTTCCTACGGGCGGAGGAAAGACTGTGGCCTCTTTGGCCTTTGCTCTACGCCATGCGGCGGCGCATGGGATGCGGCGAGTGATTTATGTCATTCCCTATACCTCTATTATCGAGCAAAACGCCCAAGTATTCCGGGATATTTTAGGGGAGGGCAATGTGCTGGAGCACCACGCCAACATATCCTTCGACCTTTCGGACGGTGCGCCGCCGGAGGAGGTGCGCCGGGCGTTGGCCACAGAGAACTGGGATATGCCGGTGGTAGTGACAACAGCGGTGCAGTTGTTTGAATCCCTATATGCCAACCGGTCCTCTAAGTGCCGGAAGCTCCATAATCTGGCCAACAGCGTTATCATCTTCGATGAGGCGCAGATGCTTCCTCTGCCGCATTTGCGGCCCTGCGTGGCGGCCATGGCTTCTCTGGCAGAGCAGTTTCACTCCACTGTGGTGCTGTGCACTGCCACCCAGCCATCGCTGGACGATCTGCTGCGTACTTACGCCCCAAGCTGCCCGGTGACAGAGCTGTGCCCGCAAACGGCGGAGCTGCATGACCGTTTTCGTCGGGTGAAGTTCCGACAGGCGGGAACGCTGACAGACGAGGCGTTGGCGGAGCAGCTCAGCGGGCAGGAGCAGGTCTTGTGTATCGTCAACAGCCGCAAAGCGGCCCAGACAGTTTTTGCCCGGCTGCCAAAAGAGGGCAGCTTTCACCTATCCACGCTGATGGTGCCGGCCCAGCGGCAGGCGCTGCTGAACGAAATACGGCGGAGACTGAAGGAGGGGCTGCCCTGCCGGGTGGTATCCACCTCTTTGATCGAAGCGGGCGTGGATGTGGATTTCCCGGCGGTGTACCGGGAGCTGGCAGGGCTGGATTCTGTTTTGCAGGCGGCGGGACGCTGCAACCGGGAGGGGAAGCGTCCGGCTGAGGAGAGCATCGTATCGGTTTTTGAGCGGACGGAGCTGCCGCCGCTGCTGTTCCGCACGGCGGTGGGGGCGGCGCGGGAGGCGCTTGCCGGAGAACGAGACCCCGGTGCGCCGGAGACCATGGACCGTTATTTTCGCAGTCTCCGGGACCTGACCGGAGACGCTATTGACAAACAGCGTGTGGTGGAGTCTTTTGAAAAGGGTATTGCGGGCTGTGGACTGCCTTTCCGAACTGTGGCGGAAAAATTTCATCTTATCGATCAGAACACTTACACCGTTTATATACCGTTTGAGGAGGGGAAAGCCCTGCTGAATCAGCTTCAGACCCAAGGTGGCACAAGAGAGCTTTACCGCAAGCTGGGACGCTATGCTGTTTCCGTGTATGAGCAGCACTTTCAGGCATTGCATGTAGCCGGGGCTCTGCTGACGGCCAAAGAGGTCTCGGCTCTGGACCCGGACAGTGCTATTTTGAGCGACATGGATCTTTACGATGAGACCATGGGGCTTTCACTGGAACCGGAGACAGGGAAGGCGAAGTTTGCCTAAAAACGGCAGAAGGACGGGAAACCCGTCCTTCTGCCTGAGATCGAAACCGTTTATGATTATATTTCAATCCACACTGCTTGCAGTGACAAAAGTCACTGTATCATGGAACGTGATAATTGTCAAACTCCACGTAGCACTCTTAACTTTTTATAAACCATTTATAATTATGAACTTGACAATAGGCAGGACAAGGCTTATGATAAAGGCAGATGAAATAGAGAAAGGAGTGATCCGATGGCAATCCAAGTGGAGGTCTGGGGCGATTACGCCTGCTTCACGCGGCCCGAGATGAAAACGGAACGCGTCAGCTACGATGTGATGACGCCCTCGGCGGCGCGCGGACTGCTGGAAAGCATCTACTGGCATCCCGGTCTCAGATGGGTGATCGACCGCATCCATGTGTGCGCCCCTATCCGCTTTACCAATATCCGCCGCAACGAGGTAAAGGACACCATCAGCGCCCGCAGGGTAAAAACGGTGATGGAGCGGGGGTCAGGCGAACTGTATCTGGCTGCACCGGAGAGCATCCAGCAGCGGGCGGCCATGGTGCTGCGGGACGTGCATTACGTGATCGACGCCCATTTCGATATGACGAGAAACGCCGCCCTTAGCGACAACCCCGGCAAATTCCAGGACATTATCAAGCGGCGGCTGGAACGGGGACAGTGCTACAGTATGCCCTATTTCGGCACCCGGGAATTTCCGGCCCGCTTCCGCCGCTGTACGGAACTGCCGCCCTGTCCTGAGGAGCTGAAGGG
>UQMC01000156.1 GCA_900542115.1 uncultured Oscillibacter sp.
CGCCTTTGCCTCCTGAAGCGCGGCAACGCCTTCTTCACGGAGCACATCGGCCATCCGTCTGCGAAAGCGGAGACGAGCCTTATTTTCTGGATGTGCCAGCGCATCCAGTCGGATCCGGCGGCAGGGCTTTCCCACATATTCCATCCCCGGTCTTGAAGTAACAAACGCCAAACCCAGTTCAGGAATCAGCAAATGCTCCATCCGTGTGATATTCTCCGGGGCCATGCAGGCAATCACATCGTAGTTTCGCCGCACGGCTTCTGCCTGAATAATCTCCAGTAAGCCGCCCGCCGTTTCGTAACGGTCCGCGAACTCGTAGACACGCGGGCACAGCGTATCAACACTGTCAAAGCGCCAGATGGCACCCTTGTGGGTAATACTCCCCAAAAAGCGTTTGGTGATTTTTCCACTTCCGCTTCCGTGGCCTCGCAGTTCCCGCGCAATAATGCCTGCCATCCGCCGCAGCATTCGCTGACAGTCAACGGTTTTTCCAATCTCTGCCAGGGTATCCAGTTCGACCTGCCGTGCTGAGTTCAGGCAGCGGTAGGCCCGGATGTATGCCTCCTTATAATCATGCGTATGGCGTTTTACCTCCTCTGCCTGCGCCTTTGCGGCGGAGATGTCATAAAAGCGGCCCAAATCCACATAGCGGTCCACTGCCGCCGGAAACCGCGGCTCCATAACGTGCGGACTGGTACCGTCACAGACCCCGCAGCGAATGGACGGAATCACCACACCATCCAGAGAGTCTGGGTCCCCGGAGCACCATAGGTATTCCACATCCGCCCCGGCGGCCTCCATTGTCCGCCCGATCTCACGCATGAACGTATTCTTTCCAACACCGGGGCCGCCCTTTAAAATCATCAGATCAAACGTGTCATTTACATCCAAGATTTCCGAAAAAAGATTTTGAAAGCCGCTTCCGCTGTTGGCGCCTAAAAAGAAATTTGTGACCTGTGCCATAGCAATATTCCTCCCGAATTGATTTCATTTTCAGGCTATGCGGGAGTAAGCGAAACGGTCCATATTTTCGGTTTTTCCAAAATAATTGCCGGAAGTCACATTGTTTTGTATCGATTTCGTGCACCTATAATGAATATACGGAAAAGCAAAACCGCACACCGGCTTAGTGTGCGGTCAGTGCCTTCACAGTTTTACAGAAACGTCTCGTTTTCCTTTGGCTCTGCGTAATTTTGCTCCAACATGGCTACATGAGATAAGAACGCTGGATCGTCAAAATATTTGGCGTGTCTCGTACACCTGCGGACGCAGCGCTGGCACTTAATGCAGGTTCCCGGAACGCTGAATACATCATGAGGGTCAATAGCCCCCATGGGGCACAACCGGGCACAGGCACCGCAGCTTGAGCATTTTGCGGGATCAGTTTTCGGCTTTGCTTTCAGGAATTTTGCCGGCAGACCGTCCGTCCCCTTTGGAACATAATACGGCGCTGCGGCATCACCGGGAACTGTAATCGGCGTGACAGGCTCCGTTAAGCAGTTGAACTTTTCAACGATACGCTTGGCAAAATCCTTGATTTCTGCTTGGTCGCTCCAATTCGGCCTTCCCGCTGCAAACTTATCAGTAAAAGCGTGCTGTCCGACAAAGGCCCCGGCCGCCACAGTGCGAAAGCCATTTTCCGCCATAACGGAGCACAGCTCTGCCAGTGAATGATCGTAGGCCCGGTTGCCAAAGGTCACAACCGCAATTCCAAAAGCGCCGTTTCCGTGCAGCTTATCTCGAAAATCCGGCAGGATTTTATTTGGGAGCTTCCCCGCATAGGTGGGAGCACCTATGATAGCCACATCATTTTCTGTAAAGCTGTAATCCTTTTCACGATCTGAAGCACCTGTAAAAGAAAAATTTGCAAGTGGAATATTCATTTGCTTTGCCATGGTTTCAGCCAGCAAATTGACAACGCGGGCCGTATTGCCAGTGGCACTGAAATAGAGCGTGCAGATACGTGTGATGTTCATGACGCCGCCTTTCTGTAAAAACAGGCATCCATACCGGATGCCTGTTTTTTTACAATGAGAAATCTTCTTCCTCCAACTTGGCCGTATCCAGAACCGCCGGACGGGGCGGCACACGCTTCAGCGGATCATACTTGAAGCTCCGGCAGTGGTGTTCCGCCGCAACAATGCCATGCTTCACGCACATAACGTCCGTTTCATTGATCTGCTGGCCGCGCTGACAATAGGTGCAGCTTGGTTCAATATTTTTCCGAAACAGCTTCACGCCGCTCTCCCCCTTCTTACAGCGCGTCTAACTGAATTGCGTCATTTTCCGCAGCCACATGGATTTTGGATATAGGATGCTCATAGCTGTCGATAATTTTGGTAGCCATGGGGTCTTCCAGCTTCTTTTGAATCGTCCGGCGGAGGTTGCGGGCACCGTAGGTCATGGAATAGGACTTTTCAACAAGGAACTCCACCAAGCTGTCACCATAGGTGAAGGTGATGCCCTTATCTCCAAGAGAGGTCACCAACTCGTTCAGCATAATTTTTGCGATAGCCTTGAAATTCTCCTTGGAAAGACGGTTAAACGTGATAACGCCGTCTACACGGTTAATAAACTCCGGACGCAGGAATTGCTGCAGCGCCTTCATAGCCTTATCGGCATCCTGCTGCGTCTGGCTTCTGTTAAAGCCGACGGTGCCGCCATCCTGATTGCCGCTGCCGGCATTGGAGGTCATGACGATGATGGTATTTTCAAAATTCACTCTGCGGCCGTGAGAATCCGTAATCTCACCGTCATCCAAAATTTGCAGCAGCACATTCAATACATCGGGATGCGCCTTTTCAATCTCGTCAAACAGAATGACCGCATAGGGCTTGCGGCGTATCTTTTCCGTCAGCTGTCCGGCCTCGTCATAGCCGACATAGCCCGGCGGAGAGCCTACGATTCTTGAAACGGAGTGCTTTTCCATGAACTCGGACATATCCAGACGAATCAGCGCATCCGGCGTGTTAAACAGGTCCACAGCCAACTGCTTGACCAGCTCTGTCTTGCCAACGCCTGTGGGGCCGACAAAAATGAAGCTGACGGGCTTATGCTTGGGAGAAATGCCCACACGATTACGCCGCACGGCGGCTGCCACCGCTTCCACGGCCTGATCCTGCCCGATGATATGGGATTTCAATCTCTGCTCCAACTGGCTGAGCCGTTGAAATTCCTCCTCACGAATTTTGGAGGCGGGAATCTTGGTCCACAGCTCGATGACATGGGCCAGATTGTCCATGCTGAGCTGGGGGTCACCCTTCAGCAGAGATCGGAAGAGCAC
>UQMC01000157.1 GCA_900542115.1 uncultured Oscillibacter sp.
AGCCTCGTAGCCCGCTCCAAAAAAGAAACACCACCCATTGGGTGGTGTTTCTTTTTTGGAGCGGGCAAGTTTGCTTCGCAAACTTATCCTGCGGGGGGGATTAAAAAGCAGGGGAAACAGGCGATGCGCCGCCAGTGGCGGAAGAAGTGAGCCTGTTTCGAGGAAGCGGCGCTGTTTGTGGTTTTCAAAAGGCCACAAACAGCAATGCCGCGACGGTGTTCACCCGACCAAGGTTCCCCTTGCAAATATTCCTTTCCTTTCGGGCAGCAGAAGACTTTATATCCTTTTTAGGACACATAAGGCAATCGAAATAGGACGTCCGATTGGATGTCCTGTTTCTTTTTGGAGCGGGCTTTCGTTTTGCTCTGTGGCGGATTGCTTATGGAGAAAGAGGAAAGTCGCAGCCCTCAAATAGAAAACATATAAAAAAACTATGCTTTTGCAGATTTCCTGTTGCACTCTTGTGATGGCTTGTGCTAAAATAAGCGCAATATGAAAGAAATGCGAGGAATATGATGTTTACGGGATTTACGGACGCCACCGTGGACTTTATGTGGGGTATCCGCTTCAACAATGAGCGGGCGTGGTTTGAGGCGCACAAGGAAGACTATCTTCAGTCATTTTACCGCCCCATGAAAGAGCTGGGGGCGGAGGTCTATGACTATATTTCGGCCAAGCGGCCGGAGGACCCGCTGGTGTGCAAGGTGACGCGCATCTACCGGGACGCCCGCCGGCTCCATGGCCGGGGGCCGTATAAGGACCACCTGTGGTTCTGTGTGGAGCCGCCGGTGGAGGACTGGACCATGCGACCTACGTTCTGGTTTGAGTTGGGGCCGGACTACTGGGGCTACGGCCTTGGTTGCTGGATGGCCCGGCCTATGGACATGGCAAAGCTCCGGGCGCGAATTGTCCGGGACCCGAAGCCCATGGAAGCGCTGACGAAAAAGCTGAACGCCCAGACGGAGTTCACGCTGGGCGGCGAGCGGTACAAGCGGCCAAAGGCCGGTACGCCCAATGAACTGCTGGCACCGTGGTTTTCAGCGAAGAATATCACCGTCACCCATGAGGACAAGCTGACGGAGGAGCTGTTCAGCCGGGACATTGTGGAGCGCATCAAGACCGGCTATGACTTTTTGCTGCCCTACTACGATTATTTTTTGACACTGCCATCCGACCCGGAGCCGGAGACACTGAAATAAGCAAGAAAACCAAAGGAGAGATAAGAAATGAAAGCCTGCCCGGCAAGAGAAGAAGCACTGAATTTGCTGAAAAAGTACAACAGCGAGCCGTTCCACATTCAGCACGGCCTGACGGTGGAGGGCGTGATGCGCTGGTATGCCAACGAGCTTGGCTATGGCGAGGACGCCGATTTCTGGGCCACCGTGGGACTGCTGCACGATGTGGACTTTGAAAAGTGGCCGGAGCAGCACTGCATCAAGGCACCGGAGCTGCTGCGGGAGATCGGCTGCTCCGATGAGCTGATTCACGCGGTCTGTTCTCACGGCTACGGTATCTGCTGCGATGTGGAGCCTGTGGAGGAAATGGAAAAGGTTCTCTTTGCCGCCGACGAACTGACGGGTCTCATTGGGGCCGCGGCCCGGATGCGGCCCAGCAAGTCCGTGCAGGATATGGAGGTCAGCTCCCTGAAGAAGAAGTATAAGGACAAGAAGTTTGCAGCCGGCTGCTCCCGGGACGTCATCAACACCGGTGCGGAGCGGTTGGGCTGGCCTATTGAGGAGCTGATGGAGAAGACCATTCTGGCCATGCGCTCCTGCGAGGATTCCGTCAACGCCGCTATGGAGGCACTGTAAGCGGAAGCCATTTTTCCAGAGCACCAAGCGCCCCGAAGGCATTGCCTCCGGGGCGCTTTTGCGAATTTTTCGGGAAGTCAGGGGCCGAAGAACAGGCGGACGGTCCATGCCGCCGCCAGAAAACCGGTGAAGTCCGCTGCCAGCGCCGCCGGAACGGTGTGGCGGGTGCGGACGATTCCGGCGGAGCCGAAATAAACGGCGATGGTGTAGAACGTGGTCTCTGTGCTGCCCATCATCACGGCGGCCACGCGGCCCACGGTGCTGTCCGGGCCATGGGCTGCCATCAGCTCACTGGCAACGGCCAGCGCGCCGCTGCCGGATACCGGGCGAATGAGCATCAGCGGCGCGGTCTCCGGCGGGATGCCCAGCAGCTCGAAAAGTGGAGCGCAGAGCCGGGAGAGCAATTCCATGGCACCGGAGGCCCGAAGCATACTCACGGCGGTGAGCAGGGCTACCAGCGCCGGAATAATGTGCAGCAGCACGGTCAAACCCTCCTCGGCGCCGTGGGTCAGGGCGGCATAGACATTGACGCGCCGCCCGGTGCCGTAAAGCGCCAGCGCGGAGAGCAGCAGGGGGAGAATCAGGGCGCTGAGGTTCACAGGCGGCCTCCTCTCCGGCGGGAGAGCAGGCGGGCGGTGAGCAGCCCCACCGTGACGGAGGCGATGGAGCTGACCCAGACGGCGGGCAGAATGTCAAAGGGCGCGGCGCTGCCATAGGCTGCCCGGACGGAGGCCACAGTGGTGGGGAGAAGCTGGATGGAGGCGGTGTTCAGCACCACCAGCAGGCACAGCTCATCGCTGGCCGTACCGCCGCAGCCCCGGGCCATGCGGCACGCGGCCTGAATCCCCAGCGGCGTGGCGGCGTTGCCAAGCCCTAAGAGGTTAGCGGAGACATTGGCGGAAACGGCGGCGAGGGTCTCCGTATCCCGGCTGGCATTTGGCAAAAGCCGCCGCAGCAGGGGCCGGAACAGGGCGGCAATCTTGTCCGCAAGGCCGCAGGCGCGGAGGACCTCCATCACGCCGCTCCAAAGGCAGAGAATGCCCGCCATGGAAAGGCTCAGTTCTACGGCGGACTGTGCGCCGGACAGCGCGGCGGCGGCTACGGCGTCCAGCGTACCGAAGAACAGGCCGCACAGCAGCGCGGCGGTGACCATACCCGCCCAGATCCATGAGATCGTCATCACATCACCCCTTGGCACAGGATTTAACGCTGGAAGGAATTGACAACAGGAATCTGTCATGCTAAACTGAAAAAAGTCGGATCAAACTGAATAGAGAGGGGAACTGCGCGATGAAAGCTACGGGAATCGTAAGAAAAGTAGACGAGCTGGGACGCATCGTACTGCCTGTTGAGATGCGCCGCACGCTGGACATTGCAGAGAAGGACGCATTGGAAATCTATGTGGAAGGAACCTAAAAAAAAAAAAAAAAGTATAAGCCCAGTTGTATTTTCTGT
>UQMC01000158.1 GCA_900542115.1 uncultured Oscillibacter sp.
CTTGGCTGGCAACGGCCCGGAAAGATAGATAGCGCCAACACATTTCCCCGCAGAGTTTTCGCTCTGCGGGGAGTTTTTTTTGCTTCCAGCTATTCACAGTTCCACCCGACGTTTTAGCGCAATAACACGGCGTGTCTGTCACTTGCTGCCGATCGGGACTCATTTTCTCTTTTCGTGCTTTGACCGATTTTCTTCGGTCCAGTTTCTCGGGTTGGTATCGTCGGGAGCAAGGCCGGCAAGGATGGCTTCATAGTGAGCAACCTTCTCGTCCATATATTTTACAGTAGTTTTTGCATCTTCCAAGCGCTGATAGGCCGCCGCCCTTTTGTATGAAGCATTCTACTGTTCTTGATTGGTCTGTTCCGTGTTCCGCTTCTCCGCCTTCAGCGCCGGCAGAGGAATGTCAATGCCGATAATCAGCTTGAACAGCCACAGGAACAGCAATATCACCAGAATGGGAATCAGGCAGGAGGTCACCAGCAGAATGGCCAGCGCCTCAATGAGATTGTTCAGCGTCTGCTTGAATTTTTCCAGTGTGGCGCTGGCCGCGCTGCCGATGCTGTCCTTGACCTTGGAAAATAGGCCGGAAAGCCCGCTCTGCTGGTCTGTGTCCGCCTCGGTTGTGGCGTCGGTCTCTACTTCCGCAACATTTTTCTTGGCGTCCTCCAGCGTTTCGCTGATGGAGGCCTGATACGTCCGCTCGATCATGGAGGAGGCATAGATGCCGGAGGGGATGACCAGCACCAGCGCCAGAGCAAAGCAGGCCAGCTGCCACGCAAGGACCCGGAAAAACCGTTTCTGGCTGCACACGTATGCTGCCCCCAGCAGGCACGCCAGCGGGAACAGGACATGGAACGCTGCGCTGGCCGTGATGGTCAGCAGGTATTTTTCTAAGAAGATGGCACACAGGACGATGAGAAAGTACCCGCTGAGGTCCGCCAGCTTTTCGGCCACAGGCGTTGCGATGTCCCCCGGCAGTAGCGTGATGGCCGCCGAGGCCGCCGTGGAGGCGGCTGTCAGCTCCAGCACGGTGGTCTGCTTTTTCTGAAGTGCCGCAAGAGAGCCCTGATAGGTTTCCGGCCGGGTCATGACGGGCGCCAGCGCGAAAATCGAAAGCGCCGCCGCCAGTACCAGCGCTGTAACCCACGTGAATTTTTTTAGAAGCTCCTTTTTCATCCGTGTTCACCTCAAATGCTCAAATTTTCGGGACAAAGCCCATAGAAAAGAGCGGCGCTGCCGGCGCCGCCCAAACTCATAACATAATTATTATAGCAAAGGTCGGTTTTACAGTCAATTCCTATCCGATTTGGACGAATAAAATCGGAGGAATCCATAGAAGCGCGGCCTTGATTTCATGCAAAAAGCGAATTGCGGACGCGGCTCAAATCTGGTATCTTAAAGCTACAGAAAGTAGGGTGAGTCCAATGTATCAGTAACTTCACAAACTGAAGAAATCGGAGGTAATCATTGATGATAGAGCCCAAGTCTCACGCATGACTCCTGACCGTAGGCGGATGCCCGGTCAGGAGTCATTTTTTTGCTTTTGTGTATTTTGGTATCGATTTTCCCGAGAGATTCCCAGAGATTCCCACGATTGATATTTTCCTTGACAGCGCAAAGCATGGATTTTATATTAGTATAGATACAGTTCATCCCTCTATGCTTCTCGGCTAAGCGGTAATGCAGTTCTATGTGCTGATCGGACTGACCCTCTTGGCAAAAAGTTTTTGCGGCTGTAAAGGGAAATTTTACAATAGAAAGAAAGTGTCTTCATGAGAAACGAAAGAATGTATCAAGAATTTCTGGAGCTGGTCACCATAGATTGTGCCTCCGGCAAGGAAACCCCTGTTGCGGAAAAGCTGAAAGCAAAGCTGACTGAGTTGGGCTTCACTGTGACGCAGGATCAGGCCGGAGAGACCTTCGGCGGTGAGTGCGGCAATGTGTATGCAGTCCGCGAGGGCGAGCTGGGCGGCTCCCTGATGTTCAGCTCCCACATGGACCGTGTTCCCAACGGGCTCGGCATCCATCCCGTAGAAAAGGATGGTGTGCTTTATTCTGATGGGAGCACGATTTTGGCAGCGGATGACATTTCCGGCGTCTGCGCCATTCTGGAAGGTGTGCGTCAGGCCTTGGAGGCCAAAAAGCCTCTGCCCCGGTTGGAGCTGTACTTTTCCGTAGGCGAGGAAGCCGGCCTGTATGGAGCCGCCGCAACGGACGTAGCTATTTTCAAGTCCAGAATTGGTTATATCGTAGATTCTCCGGGTACCATCGGCCGCTTTATCACCGCTGCTCCGGGCCGCTATGAGTTGGGTGCGGAGATCATTGGACGTCCGGCTCATGCGGGCAATGAGCCGGAAAAGGGCATCAATGCCGCCAAGATCATGTGCGACATGATTTCCACATTAAAGCAGGGCAGACTGGATCCGGTCTCCACCTCCAATTTCCCCATTCTCTCTACCGGCACCCGTGTGCCCAACGTGGTGTGTGACTTTGCTTCTTTCAGAGGCGAGGCACGGAGCCGGGATTCAAAGACACTTCTGGATTATGTGGCCTATTTTGAGGAACATTGCAAGAAAGTCGCCGCGGAAAACGGAGCCGAAGTGAAGATCATTAAAAAGGAGTCATTCCTGCCTTTCTGCATAGCGGAGGACAACGAGGTGGTCTCCGTGGCGAAAGCGGCCTGTGCCAAGATTGGCCTGACGCCCCGGTTTGAGGCTGGCGGTGGCGGTATGGATGCCAATATCTACAACGCCCGCGGCCTGACAACCATCGGTGTTGCTTCCGGCTACAGCAAGAACCACACGAAAGAGGAACAGTTGGAGCTGGACAGCTTCTTCCAGTCCGGCGATTTGATTGCTGCACTGATTGCGGCCTACGGTGAGACCTGCACTGCTGACTGACAGTGCTTGTCAGGTAGGAAATACGAACGCTGAATCTCTTTGTCGGTTAAAAATCCTGGCTGTGAGGCTTTGCTAATGCAGGGTAATATGCCGTGGC
The DNA here is from genome assembly GCA_900542115.1 of uncultured Oscillibacter sp. GTDB lineage: Bacteria > Bacillota > Clostridia > Oscillospirales > Oscillospiraceae > Oscillibacter > Oscillibacter faecalis_A. The sequence goes on from UQMC01000158.1 coordinate 2,998, forward strand.
GTGCGGCACCTTGGCGATTTTACCAATCGGAAGCGCGTTTTCCGTGCTATTCATAAAATTTCGTCCGAGGTGTGAGCAGTGAGCGCATTGACCCGGCCGCGCAGGCCAAGCGCGCACAGGTGGCCGCCAAGATGGCAAGATACCTGAAAAATCTGGAAATGAACTGAGCGCAAATAGAGAGGCAGAAGCCGATATGGCTTCTGCCTGAGACTGTCGATAAAGTGGTAAATCCTCCGCAACGGTAAGGAAGGGTGTGC
>UQMC01000159.1 GCA_900542115.1 uncultured Oscillibacter sp.
GGTGTGCTCAAAGCGAACAGCGCCGGTAGCCACCACGATATCCCCGGACTTCACATTCAGGTCAATACCGCCGCAGGTACCGGTGCGGATAAACGTGTCCGCGCCGCACTTATGCAGCTCCTCCATGGCAATGGAGGCGGAGGGGCCGCCGATGCCGGTGGAGCAGGCCGTGACCTTTTCTCCCAGCAGCGTGCCGGTCCAGACATTGTATTCCCGGTTATAGGCCACCTGATGCGCGTCCTCAAACAGTGCGGCAATGGCCGGCACCCGGCCCGGGTCGCCGGGCAGAATGCAGTAACGGCCGATGTCCTCGGAGGTGCAACGGATATGGAACTGTTTTTCTAACTGATGCATAACGAATCACCGATCCTTTCCTTTATAAAATATAGTATAGCAGAGCCTCCCCCGGCTTGTAAAGCCGCTGTAGCCTCCCGCCGCGAAATTTCCCGGCTTCCGCGCCACCGCGCCGGTTTTTGCGGTTAGGTTTCTCAAATTAGCGAACATTAACCGAAAGCTTTATTTATTTAACTCATATTTTTTCAAAAAAACCGCACTCTTTTCACATTTTGTTCACAAAAATCTCTTGCATTCTGTCGAGTCCCGTGTTACAATGCGTCTGCAAAAAAGGAGGGGTCATATATGAAGCAGCATAAAGCATTCGCGTGGCTCACCGTCATCTTCTTTGCCCTGACAATGTTCACCGGCATGAAGAAGAAATAACAGGAGGTATTTATTATGAATTTCAAGAAGTTGGGTCTGTTCGCCGCCGGTACGCTGTTCGGCACCGCCGGTATCAAGGTTCTCACCAGCAAGGACGCCCGTAAGGTCTACACCGAGGTCACCGCCGCCGCCCTGCGGGCCAAGGAGTGTGTGATGACCACTGTCACCAACGTGCAGGAGGGTGCCGGAGACATTCTGGCCGACGCCAAGGTCATCAATGACCAGCGCGCCGCCGCTGCCGAGGCTGAGGTCGTGGAGGATGCCGCCGAGGCTTCCGCTGAGACTGCGGAATAACAGGTATCCATGGAAAAGCCGCCACGCTCTGGCGGCTTTCCTTCTTTTATTCTTTGGAGGCATACATATATGAAATGTACCATTCTTCACGAATGCCCCGGCCGCCTGCGGATTCACGCGGTGGCGCCTGCCATGTCTCTGCGGCAGGCCGACATTCTGGAGGCATATCTGAAAAAGACGTCCGGCGTTGAGGGCGTCAAGGTCTATGACCGCACCGGGGACGCCGTGATCCGCTATACCGGCAGCCGGGAGCCCGTGCTCCGCGCCCTGTCCGTTTTCTCCTATGACAAGGCGGAGGCGCTGGCCCCGGAGCACAGCTCCCGGGAGCTGAACCGGGAATTTGAGGACAAGCTGGTATTCACAGTGCTGCGGCGGGCGGGCAGCAAGCTGTTTCTGCCCATGTCCATTCGGACGTTCATCGCCGTGTTCCGCTCCATCAAGTACATCAAGGCCGGTCTGAGCGCTCTGCTCCACGGTCATCTGGCTGTTTCCGTGCTGGACGCCACCGCTGTTACGGTGTCCATGCTCCGGGGTGACTTTGAGACCGCAAGCTCTGTGATGTTCATGCTGAACCTTGGCGAGATTCTGGAGGACTGGACCCACAAGAAGTCCGTGGCGGACCTTGCCGGGGCCATGTCCCTGAACGTGGACAAGGTGTGGCTGAAAACCGCCGACAGCGAGGTGCTGGTCCCCATCGGCGATGTAAAGGCCGGGGACTGCATCGTGGTCCGCACTGGCGGTATGATTCCGCTGGACGGAAAGGTGGACTCCGGCGAGGCCACCGTCAATCAGGCTTCCATCACCGGCGAATCCCTGCCGGTCCCCAAGAGCGCCGGCAGCTATGTCTATGCCGGTACCGTGGTGGAGGAGGGCGAGTTCGTTGTCCGGGTGGAAAAGGCTGTCGGCGGTGGCCGGTATGACCGCATCGTCAAGATGATTGAGGAGTCCGAAAAGCTGAAATCCACGGCGGAGGACAAGGCCTCCCGCCTTGCGGACCGGCTGGTGCCCTACACGCTGGGCGGCACGGCGCTGACCTATCTTCTGACCCGGAACACCATTAAGGCGCTGGCCGTGCTGATGGTGGACTTTTCCTGCGCACTGAAGCTGTCCATGCCCATCGCCGTGCTCTCCGCCATGCGGGAGAGCAGCGGCTATCACATTTCCGTCAAGGGCGGGCGCTTTATGGAGGCCGTTGCCAATGCCGATACCGTTGTGTTCGACAAGACCGGCACACTGACCTACGCCACGCCCACTGTGGCCAAGGTGGTCTCCTTTGACGGCTACAGCGCCAGCGAAATGCTGCGGCTGGCCGCGTGTCTTGAGGAGCACTATCCCCACTCCATTGCCAACGCCGTGGTGGCGGAGGCCAAGCGGCTGGGGCTGGACCACAAGGAATACCACTCTCAGGTGGAATACGTAGTGGCCCACGGCATTTCCAGTACCGTTGAGGATAAAAAGGTCATTATCGGCAGTGCCCACTTTGTCTTTGAGGACGAGGGCTGCGTAGTTCCCGAGGCCGAGCAGGAAAAGTTCAATACGCTGCCGGAGGAATATTCTCACCTCTACCTCTGCATCGCCGGACGTTTGGCCGCCGTGATCTGCATTTCCGATCCTCTCCGCAAGGAGGCCAAGGAGGCAATTCAGGCGCTCCATGCCTGCGGCATCTCCAAGGTAGTCATGATGACCGGCGACAGCCGCCGCACCGCCGAGGCCGTGGCCCGGGAGGTGGGCGTGGATCAGTTCTATGCCGAGGTTCTGCCAGAGGACAAGGCCAATTTTGTCCGGCAGGAAAAGGCCGCCGGCCGGAAGGTCATTATGATCGGCGACGGTGTCAACGATACCCCGGCTCTCTCTGAGGCGGATGTTGGCATCGCCATCAATACCGGCGCCGCCATCGCCCGTGAGATCGCCGATGTGACAATTGCCTCCGAGGACCTTTTCGAGCTGGTGACGCTGCGGAAAATCTCTCAGGCATTGATGGGCCGCATCCAGCGCAATTACCGCTTCATTGTCGGCTTCAACCTGATGCTCATTGTTCTGGGCGTGACGGGCGTGATTCAGCCCACTACCTCTGCCCTGCTGCACAATGCCTCTACGCTGGGCATCAGCCTTGACAGCATGACGGACCTGCTGGACAAGGACAAAGAAAAGGCGCTCCCTGAGACCGAAAGTGCTTAAAAATACAGCAAAAATTGATAACTCCCTCTGTAAGAGACAGCAAAAGCAGGCT
>UQMC01000160.1 GCA_900542115.1 uncultured Oscillibacter sp.
GCTGGCAGTCAGCGGTCTGCCTACAGGCCGCTTCACGTTTGAGGGCTTCCTCACCGTCAACAAAAAAAGCCGCCGGGAGCATCTCGATTCCTTGAAGGACGAGACCCGGACCATGATCTTCCACGAGGCCCCGCACAAGCTCCGCACCACGCTGGAGGACCTCTGCGCCGCCTTCGGACCGGAGCGCCGCATCGCCCTGTGCCGTGAAATAACGAAGCTCCACGAGGAGGTGCGCCGCTGCACACTGGCAGAGGCCATTGCCTACTACGAGGAAAATACCCCCAAGGGGGAGTATGTTTTAGTGGTGGAGGGCGCCGCGCCGAAAACCGGCGCCGCTGTGACGTTAGAGGACGGTGTGGCGCAGGTCTTGACCCTGAAGGAGCAGGGAATGCGCCTGAAGGACGCCGCCAAGGAGGTCGCCGAGCACACGGGACTCTCCAAAAACGAGCTGTACGCCGCTGCGCTGGAGCAGTAAACATTTTCCAAATAACAAAGGAGCCGCAGGCAATCACCTGCGGCTCCTCTGTTTCACGCTACAGTTTTTATAAAAGAGGCCGGCCATGTGCGGCCTCTGCCGCAGAGGTACATGGTTGCCTTATTCCCGGAAATGCTCATGGTTAAAAATGTGGTCTGAGCAGAAGCAGTGATAGCCCTGACACTTGGAGCAGTAGCGGAATTCCAGCTCCGGGTGGTCGGCGTCCGTGCGGCCGCAGACCTCGCATTTGTGGCGGTAGCCCCGCTCCGCCTCCGTCCGCTTCTGCTGCCGGACAGCGGACTTGAATCGGATGGTCTGCCGGGAGCGCTGCCGGCTCTGGACGCCCAGTGCACGGCTGATGTCCTCCCAAAAGAAAATGACGAAATTCAAAAGCGCCACCACAGCGGCCAGCGCACTGGCAAACATGCCGTAGCGCAGCGACCGAACCACGCCCCACGCAAACAGGGCAACATCCGCCCACGCCAGCCACTTCGCCTTCAGCGGAATAATCATGTAAAACATGATCTGCGCGTCCGGGTACAGCGCCGCAAAGGCCAGAAACAGTGTCAGGTTGATGTAGTAGGCGTCGGAAAGGCTCCAGCCGTAGTAGCCCGTGGCAAGGGATAGAATAATCGTGGACAGAATGCTGAGCACCATGCCGCAGAGATAATACAGTGTGAACTTCGCGGTCCCCCACTCCCGCTCCAGCGTGCCGCCCACAAAATAGTAAAATGACAGCATGATCAGCAGAGAGATGGGGTGATAGGTAAACGGCAGCAGCACAAACGTCACCAGCCGCCACAGCTCTCCGTGGAGCACATGGTACAAATCAAACGCCAGAAAGCTCAGCGCCGCCGAGCCCGCGAACATGGATAGGATGTACGTTGCCGCGTTGGCAATCACGATATAGAGCATCAGGTTCGGAATCCCGAAGCGTGGATGGCTGTAGGCGAACCTGTCGATCCACTGGTTGATTTTTTTCAAGGCGATGCCTCCCGTCTTTTGTTTCCCGCGGCCGCTGAGTAAAGCCGCAATATAGGATATTATAACCGCTCCCATCGCAAAAATCATCTCCATTTTATGAACGATTCGCCCATTTGGAAAAGAAGCTGACTTTTTTGTTGACAAGCCGCCAAAACTATGCTAAACTAAACAAGCGTCTGAGAGGCGGGTGTCCTTTCCTGAAACGGAGAGATGTCCGAGCGGTTGAAGGAACCGGTCTTGAAAACCGGCGAGGCGCAAGTCTCCGTGGGTTCGAATCCCACTCTCTCCGCCATTTTTCATAAACACCATCGACTTGCGGAAGTACCCAAGAGGCCGAAGGGGCTCCCCTGCTAAGGGAGTAGGTCGAGAAATCGGCGCGAGAGTTCAAATCTCTCTGTCTCCGCCATGAAAGCTGCACTTTTTATTGCGAAAAGTGCAGCTTTTCTGCATTTATAGATAGAAAACGATAACTTTTAGAACGACTTAATTTTCCTTGACAGCAATCGTGACAGCAACGGGCTAATTTACGGCTCCCAAACTGGAGATCAGCTCCTCCATACGGGCGGCACTGCTGCGCTGCATTTGGTCACTGACATGAGCGTAGGTTTTCAGCGTAAACGAAGCTGTACTGTGACCTAAATTCGTCTGCACGGTCTTAATATCATCGCCGTTTTCCAGCGAAATCGTAGCGAATGAGTGGCGCAGAGAATGAAACGTATAATCCCCCATACCGCAGGAACGCAGCAGACGCTTGAGGTGCTTGTATACGGTCTGGTGGTTGAGTGCGCGGCCAAATTCATTGGTGAAAACCAGATCAAACGAATTGTTCCACAGCGGTCCGGCGGCTAAACGCTGACGCTGCTGCTTGGTGCGCTGCTTCTGCAAGGTAAGCATAGCGGTGTCAGCCAGAACAATACGCCGCTGCTTGTTCTCTTTCGGGTCAATGAGCGTATAGCTGTAATCACCTTTCTTGCATTTCTGCTGGAGCTGCTTGCGTACAACAAGGCTGTTTCGGTTCCAGTCAATATCAGCCCAGCGCAAGCCGAGAATTTCGGACTGGCGCATACCGGAGAAAATATCGAGGAAGAACAGATAATAGAATTCGTCCTTGCGAATCAGATCGAGAAACTGATTCAGCTCGGCAGAGGTGATCGCTTTGGCGCGGGTTTGCGTTACACGCGGCAGAGAACAGAAGTCGGCAACATTGCGCTGTAAGATCTCATCGCGCTGTGCAGCGGTCAACAGGGCGTGCAGCGTGCCGAATACGGTGTGTACAGTCTTGGGGGCAAGCCCTTTACCGCCTGCGCCTAAAGACGAAGCAAAGCGCTGTACCTCGCGGTGGGTGAGGTCGGTCAAACGGCGAGTACCCAGTGCGGGAAGAATATGCAGCCGAAGATTTTTCTCGTAACTGCGCTGTGTGGAATCGGTCAGCGTGGCAACGTGAGTTGTCATGTATTCTGCGGCATATTCGGCTACCGTGATTTTACGCGGTTCCTGAAAGGTGCCGTTGTCAATACTGGAGGTTGCAGCACGCAGTTTCTCTGCGACTTCTTTCTGTGTTTGGCCGTAAATGGTATGACGACGAGGCTTTCCGGTTTCCGGATCGTAACCGGACACATACTGACCCTGCCAGCGGCCGTCTTTCCGCTTGGTAATAGAGCCGCTTCCGGCTTCACGCTTTTTATTTTTTCGTGCCATAAGTAAAAGAATACTCCTTTCCGGCACATAC
>UQMC01000161.1 GCA_900542115.1 uncultured Oscillibacter sp.
AAGTGGTAAATCCTCCGCAACGGTAAGGAAGGGTGTGCGCGGGAAACCCAAGAAGGGTGTCCTGCGCCATTAAAATCCTAAGTTTTCAGAACTTTTATACAGTTCTGAAAACCTGCTCAGCGGGGCGAAAAAACTTTTTCGCCCCGCTGAGGGCGGAGGGCTGAAGCCCTCCGCCCTCTTATCCGCATTATTTTTTCTCGGCCTCCTTGACGTTCAGGCAGCGCATGGCGTTGAGAATGGCGATAAACGCCACGCCCACATCGGCAAAGACTGCCAGCCACATCGGTGCCTTACCCAGAGCGCCCATCACCAGCACCACGGCCTTCACTGCCAGAGCGAACACGATGTTCTGGTGCACGATGCCCACGGTCTTGCGAGCAATGCCGATGGCCACGGCGATTTTGGAGGGCTGATCGTCCATCAGCACCACATCCGCCGCCTCGATGGCGGCATCGCTGCCAAGACCGCCCATGGCAATGCCGATGTCGGCGCGGGTCAGCACCGGGGCATCGTTGATACCGTCGCCCACAAAGGCCAGCTTGCCGGTCTCCTTTTTCAGCAGCTCCTCCACGCGGCTCACCTTATCGGCGGGCAGCAGCTCAGCATGGAATTCATCCAGTCCCAGCTCCGCAGCTACGGCCTCCGCTACCGGCGCGGAATCGCCGGTGAGCATCACGGTCTTTTTCACACCCAGCCGCTTTAACGCCGCAATGGCCGCCTTGGAATCCGGCTTCGGCAGGTCGGAGATCACGATATGGCCGGCATAGAACCCATCCGCTGTGACATGGACGATGGTTCCCGGCAGCTCACAGGGCAGCCAGTTCACATTCTGCCGCTCCATCAGGCGGCTGTTGCCGACGCCCACGGTCCGTCCGTCCACCTTCGCCAGAATACCGTGGCCCGCAATCTCCTCCACATCGGAGACCCGGCCGCTGTCCATTTCACTCTTGCAGGCGTTCCGCAGAGAAACGGCGATGGGGTGGGTGGAATACTGCTCGGCCAGCGCCGCGTACTCCAACACCTGCTCCGGGGTGAAGCTCCCCTCCGGGTGAACGGCTGTCACCTCAAAGGTGCCCCGGGTCAGGGTGCCGGTCTTGTCGAACACAACGGTGTCCGCCTTGGCCACCGCCTCCAGATAGTTACCGCCCTTGACCAGAATGCCGCACTTGGACGCGCCGCCGATACCGCCGAAGAAGCTCAGAGGCACGGAGATGACCAGTGCGCAGGGGCAGGAGATGACCAGGAACGTCAGTGCGCGATGGAGCCAGTTATCCCATGTGGTACCCGCCAAAAACGCCGGAGGCGCGGGCAGGAACGCCAGCATCAGCGTAGGGATGAGGAACAGCGCCAGCGCTGCATACACCACGCAGGGCGTATAGTATTTGGCAAAGCGGGTGATGAACTGCTCGCTGACCGCCTTTTTTTCGCTGGAATTTTCCACCAGCTCCAGAATTTTGGAGACCGTGGATTCCTCACAGGGCTTTGTGACCGTCACCCGCAGCAGACCCGTCAGGTTCACGCAGCCGCTGATGATCTCGTCCCCGGCATGGATGGTCCGGGGCAGGGCCTCGCCGGTCAGGGCGGCGGTATCCAGCGTGGAGCTGCCCTCCAGCACGGTACCATCCAGCGGCACCCGCTCACCGGGCTTCACCACGATGACGGAGCCTACCGTCACATCCTCCGGGTCTACCTCCTCCAAACCGTTTTCCGTTTCCAGATTGGCGGTGTCCGGGCGAATGTCCATCAGCGCGGCGATAGACGCCCGGGACTTGCCCACGGCGTAATCCTGAAACAGCTCACCGGTCTGGTAAAACAGCATAACGAACACGGCCTCGTCAAATTCGCCGGTGGCAAAGGCACCCACCGTGGCAATGGCCATGAGGAAATTCTCGTCAAAAACCTGCCCGTTGGCGATTCCCATAAACGCCTTCCGCAGCACATCGTAGCCGATGATGAAATAGGGAATCAGGAAGCACACTGCCTGAAGCCAGCCGCTGAGAGGCAGGAGCTTGAACAAAATCAGCAGCGCCGCAGCCGCCGCAATGCGGTTGCGGACCTTTTTCTGTTTTTTGGTTAGAGTTGCCATATTCTTCCTCCTTTCAGGAAACCGCGCCGCCAATAGCGGCGCGGTCCGGCGTGTCGAATATATTTTTTTATCGGCAGCCGCTCACTTGAATTTACTGATACAGCTCACAGTCCGGCTCGATTCTCTTGGCCGTGGAGATGACCTCCTGTAAAATTTCATCAAACCGGGCATCGTCTGCGTCCAGCGTCAGTTTTTGGGTCATAAAGCTCACCGTCGCCCCATTCACGCCATCGATCTTCTTGATGGCCTCCTCCACCTTGGCAGCGCAGTTGGCGCAGTCGATCTCGAACTTATAACGCTTTTTCATAATTGGTTCCTCCTGATTCATTTATTGATTAGAGAATTACTCGGAATAACAAATTCACTCAAGGATATGCTCCAGACCCTGATTGATGATGGTCTTCACATGATCGTCCGCCAGCGCGTAAAAAACCGTTTTTCCCTCCCGCCGGGACTTGACCAGCCGGGCGTTTTTCAGGGCCTTGAGCTGGTGGGAAATGGCGGATTGGGTCATCCCCAGCAGCGCCGCAATATCACAGACGCACATCTCCGCCTCAAACAGTACATACAAAATCCGTATCCGGGTGGAATCTCCGAAGATTCGGAACAGCTCCGTCAGGTCATACAGCGTGTCCTCGCTGGGCATCTCCTTCTGGACCTTTTCCACGATCTCGTCATGGGCGTGGATAAACTCACAGCATTCCACATTATAGCGGTCTTCCATGGCGTCCTCCTTCATTTTAACGTATGAACGACTGTTCATTTGTTCATGATAGCACTCTTTTCTCTGTTGTCAAGTCCCTTTTGAAAAAACAGTAGAAAATTTTTGAAAGGTGTGCTATGCTGGTGCAGACTTACGAAATGACAGATAAGGAGCCCGTATGCATCAGATTTCTTTAGAGACCGCCCGGGAAACGGAGCGGATGAACCAGTTTGCCGTGTACAACCACATTGAAATGGTGGAGGTCGAGCCGGACCAGATCGGAAGAGCGTCGTGTAGGGAAAGAG
>UQMC01000162.1 GCA_900542115.1 uncultured Oscillibacter sp.
CGGCGACCACCGAGATCTACACTCTTTCCCTACACGACGCTCTTCCGATCTCCCGGCCGAAGCACACAAGGCCCCGGCTGCCGGAGGGGGGCAGAATCACATCGGCGTCCGCCCGCTTACGGTTCAGGGAGAACAGATACACCACGCCGGCAGGGTCCTTGTAGTATTGCTTGCAGAAAAGGTCGCCATCTACGCAGAAAATACCCACATCGCCCTCCCGCAGCGGGTCGCGATTTACATAGACCACGCTGCCATCGGCAATATAAGGGGCCATGGAGTCACCGCTGATTCGAACGGCGAACTCCGCCGCCTGCGGAACGTCCTCCGTAACGGGGATATAGTCGAAGTCCTCGCCGAACACCGGGGAGGCATAGCCTGCCGCCGCCGGGTTGCGGTAAAGAGGGATGACCCGGGGCTCCTGCTTTTCCGGCCCGGCCTCCTCCACCTCATCCCGGTAGGCGCACAGTGCGTCCACCACGGAGCGCACGGTCTCGCGGCCCTTGAGGGACAGGCCCCGGTACTGCCGCAGCAGCGCCTGCTCGGAGGCGGACAGGCTCCGGCCGCCCTCCCGGTAGCTGTCCCGGAACAGAACGTTCGGCTCTGTTTCCAGACAGTCAAACAGCCGCAGCATGACGTCCTCCTTCGGAAAGCTCAGGCCGTTTTCATAATTGCTGACAGCAGAGGGAGAGACACCCAGCCGCTCCGCCAGCTCCACCCGGGTGAGCCGCAGCTCGCTCCGCCGGAGCCTGATCTGTTCGCCAAAACTCATGGAAAAAGCGCCTCCTACTTTGCTTTTCGACGGTTTCCGACAACATCATAGCGAAAAAAACTGTGACTGTCAATCTATTTTAACAAGTTTCTTGTAAAAATATTCTTGACTTAGCAAATAACTTGTGATATTGTAAGAACGTTCACAGAAATCCTGTCTGATGCAATGTCCATGGACAGGCGGAAAAGGGAGGTTTTATGGAGAAGCAGTCAAGCTGTCCGTACCGGACCGGGAAAACCGGGACAACAGCCGCCGCATAAAAGGACAGACACAGGTGGGGCCTGTGTCTGTCCTTCGGGGGTATCTGCTCACATGGCTTCGGCGCGTTGGAAGCGTGCTCCGCATTTGCAAACGCAAAAAAAGAACGACTGCTTTTCAGCAATCGTTCCTTGGTGGGGGAAGGTGGATTCGAACCACCGAAGTCAGTGACAACAGATTTACAGTCTGCCCCATTTGGCCGCTCTGGAATTCCCCCGTATAAAATTTTGGAGCTGGTGGACGGATTCGAACCCCCGACCTGCTGATTACAAATCAGCTGCTCTACCAACTGAGCTACACCAGCGTTTTTGTCAAGCCGTCTGTCTCAGCGACTTATATATAATAGCATGCAGAGAGCAAATTGTCAACAGCTTTTTGCAAAGTTATCGAAAATAATTGTAAAGCCCTGTAAACCGCTATCGGAAAAGGGCGGACACACCGATCCGCCCCTGCGTACGGATTAAACGAACACATTTTGCACCAGCACCATGTAAAGCACCGTGCCGACGCCGATGGACAGCAGGTTATTATGCTTCCAGATGTGCAGCAGCGCCGTGATGGCAATGCACAGCAGTTCGGGAATACCATGCGTACCCGTCACCCAGCCGACGTTCTTGAGGCAGTACACGACCAGCAGCGCGATGACTGCGGGCGGCAGGGTAGAGCCGAGGTATCGGATGATCGGCGGGATGGGCTTGGAGCCGTTGAACAGCAGGAACGGCGCGACGCGCGTTGCAAATGTGCAGACGGCTGCCACGGCAATCATGGCGATAGCATAAACAGTTGTCATAATCAGGCGACCTCCTTTGCCAGACGGCCGCGCATAGCGACCAGCATGACGCAGATTGCGAGCATGGCGGGCAGAATGAAATTGTCCGGCCCGAGGATGGCGAGCGACACAGCTGCCGCAGCCAGTCCCATCAGTGCGGGAATGTGGCACTTGGTGCTCTGCCACTGCTCCACGAAGATAACCGTGAACAGCGAGGTCATGGCAAAATCAATGCCGGTGGTGTCAAACGGCAGTATGCCGCCGATGATCGTGCCGAGCACGCCGCCGAGGATCCAGTAGCTGTGATCCAGCATGGCGATCCAGAAGCGCATATCGCCTGCATCAATGCCCTCGGGCGTCTTGACCGAGCACAGCAGGGAATAGGTCTCATCGGTCAGCGAGAAGATCATGTACCACTTGCGGCGGCCCATCGCATGAAAAGTCTCCAAAAAGGACAGACCGTAGAAGATATGCCGGCAGTTGAGCAGCAGTGTCATCACAGCAACGGTAACAAGGGATGCCTTGGCTGCCAGAAGCGATACAAGCAGATACTGTCCCGAGCCTGCGTAGATGCTCAGGCTGCAGAAGAAGGACCAGATCGATCCGAAGCCGATATCGCGCAGCATAACACCGAATGCAAAACCGATGAACAGATAGCCGCACAGTACGGGTATCGTGGCGGTAAAGGCAGGACGAAACGCCTTTTTCATGGAAATCACCTACATACTATAAGGGTAAAAGAAAAGCGCTCTGCGAACAGAGCGCTTTGGCATTTCAACGTAAACGCACAGATCGTTAAAATCAGATAGCGCGGGTAACCTTGCCGGAACGGAGGCACCGAGTACATACGTTGATATGGCGGGGAGTACCATCGACCATAGCCTTTACGCGACGAACGTTCGGCTTCCAGGTTCGATTGGAACGACGGTGAGAGTGGGAAACCTGAATACCAAAGGTCACACCCTTATTGCAAATATCGCACTTTGCCATTTTCCTGCACCTCCTTCTTTCGGGCATTGCATAGCAGATATTATATTACCACATGTATAGAATGAATGCAAGCATTTTTTTCAGAAAAAGAGAAAATTTCAAGTTTTCCTGCGGTCCGTGCGGAAATCGTTGAAAATAACAGGAAAATAGGGTATAATACATCTATATCTACTTTATGT
>UQMC01000163.1 GCA_900542115.1 uncultured Oscillibacter sp.
ACGCTCTTCCGATCTGCTTCTTTTACCATTTATTTTCTGCGCTTTTCCTGCCAATCCCGCAAGGGCTTCAGCTCCTCATAAAGCCGCAGATAGCTGCGGTGGCGGCTGGCCTGGATATTCCCGGCCTTCAGCGCGTCCAGCACAGCACATCCCTGCTCCCGGGTATGACTGCAATCCAGAAAGTGGCATTTTCCCAGATATGGCCGGAACTCCCGGAAGGTCTCCGGCAAGTGCTGCTTCAGCTCCATATTCAGTTCCTCCGTCTCAAAGGAGGAAAAGCCCGGAGAATCCACTACCTCTGCCCCACAGCTAAGCCGGAACAGCTCCACATGGCGCGTTGTATGGCGGCCGCGCCCCAGCGCAGTGCTGATTTCTCCCGTTTTGAGCTGAAAATCCGGCTCAAGCGCATTTAAGATGCTGGATTTTCCCACGCCGGAATTACCTGTAAAGGCAGATAACTTCCCAGTTATCAACGGAGTCAGCTTATCCAACCCCTCTCCTGTTTCCGCGCTGATACGCAGTGTTTGGAACCCGGCAGCACTATAAATACCGTACAGCTCCTCCGCCGGGTCCAAATCGCACTTGTTCAGCAATACGGTCACATCACAGCCCTTCAGCTCGGCGATGGCCGCTACCCGGTCAATCAGAAACGGGTCCGTTTTGGGAATGGCTGCTGAAGCAATGATGACCAACTGATCAATATTGGCAACAGCGGGCCGCGCAAACTCGTTTTTTCGCGGCAGAATACGCTCAATGAAACCCTCTCCGTTTCCAAGCTCCCGCAGCTCTACCCGATCTCCTACCAGCGGGGAGCGTCCCTCCTTGCGGAACTTCCCTCTGGCCCGGCAGGTAACAATCTCCGCACCGGTATCCACATAATAGAACCCGCTCAGGGCCTTTTGAATCCGTCCTGTCATCATCGCTTAACCAAACGTCCGCTCGTAGGACTGCTTCTGGTCTAAAACACCGTCAAAGTAGACCTTCACCATTTTCTTTCCTGTACCGGACAGCGTTGTGCTGACTGTTCCGTCAGAGGCCCGAACCGTTTCGTTGTACTGCGGGTTCGGCTCGTCTCCCACATAGATTTTGACCTCTACAACGTCCCCACCGTCCTGCGGCAGCTCCAGTGTAATGGGCAGAGAGCTGTTGGCAAGTCCCGCACTGACCTGAAATTTAATCGTTGTCCACTCATCCACCTTGGAGGTCGGCTCCAAGCTCTGCCAAACGATCTGCCCGCCGGGCTTATCACTGTCCACTACCTCAACATCCGAGGCCGTGCAGGTCAGGCCGTAACTGCTGAGCTGCGCCAGTGTCTCGTCAATATTCAGGCCCACAAACTTCGGTACCGTGACCGGTGTTGTCTCCGGCCCCTTGCTGATAATCAGCGTGACGGTATCGCCCTTCCGCAGTGTTTCACCCTCGGCAGGCTTCGTCTCAATCACATAGCCGGCCGTGATCTCATCGGAAAACCGCTGCTGGTCCTCCGGCGTCTCCACCGTCAAATCCAGATTATACTGCTTATTCAGCTTTTCCAGCAAAATGCGGGCGTCCTGCTCGGATTTATTTTCCAGCTTCGGCATTTCTCCGGTTTCTTCACCGACACTGACCCAGACCTGAATCACAAGCTGGCTGCCCTTCCGTGTTTCATCGGAATCAGGACTCTGCTTCATGATCTGCCCTTCGGCATATTCCTCGCTGGAGCCCGAGCCGGCCTTTTCAATCTCAAAAATTCCCTTTACCCGCGGGTCATTCTCGGCCTCCTCAATGGTCATCCCCAGCACATTCGGCACCTGATATTGATCCACTGCCGGCGCGCTGAAGGAGCCTAAAATGCTCTTGAACAGCAGGAATACCACCGTGAGGGCGGCAATGACAACCGCGCCGATCAGCACCGTCCGCTTTCCGCCGGAAGCCGGGGATTCGTCATCGTCCTCACTCCGACGCACATGGCTTTTCTCTGCTGTCCGCACCGGAACCGTCACCGTATGGCCGCTGACCGTGCGGATGGGCCGGGTGGGCTCGTCCGTTTCCTCGGGCCGCAGGTCGGATAGGTCAAACTTCATCTCAACATCCGGGTTCTTGCGAAACGCCTCCAAATCCGCGATCATGGCGTCTGCGGACTGATAGCGATGCTCAAGATCCGGCGCCATCGCCTTCATGCAGATCAGCTCAAGCTGCTCCGGGATGTCGGGATTGATTTCCCTGGGAGCCAGCGGAATCGAGCTGAGGTGCTGAATCGCTACAGATACAGCGGATTCACCCTCAAAGGGCAGGCGTCCGGTCAGCATCTCGTAGAGCACAACGCCGGAAGAATAAATGTCGCTGCGGGCATCTGGCCGGTCACCTCTGGCCTGCTCCGGGGAAATATAATGAACGGAGCCAAGTGCCTCCTGCGTCATAGTCTGCGCGGAATCCGCAAGGCAGGCAATGCCGAAATCGGCGACCTTTACACTCCCGTCCCGCAGGACCATGATGTTCTGCGGCTTGATATCCCGGTGAATAATGCCCCGGCTGTGGGCGTGACTGAGACCGCGCATGATCTGCGTAATGAAATGCAGAGACTCACGCCAGTTCAATTGGCCCCGCTTTTCCATATACTGCTTCAGCGTGATGCCATCGATGAGTTCCATCACGATGTATTCGGTATCGCCGCCCCGGGACACATCGTACACGGATACGATATTGGGGTGAGACAACTGCGCTACCGCCTGAGATTCCGCGTTAAATCTGCGGCGGAATTCTTCATTCTGTGCCAGATCGCTTTTCAGTATTTTGATTGCAACCAGACGGTTGAGGCGGTGACATTTGGCCTTATAGACCACCGCCATGCCGCCGGTGCCGATGCGCTCCAGAATTTCATAGCGGTTATCCAGCATTTTTCCGATATATTGG
>UQMC01000164.1 GCA_900542115.1 uncultured Oscillibacter sp.
CGGCGACCACCGAGATCTACACTCTTTCCCTACACGACGCTCTTCCGATCTTATACAGCTCGGCGCCGCCGCCATCGCAAAGGATATTGTAAAGGCGGACAAGGCGGCCTGCAAGCCCTTCGGCCCCTGCGGCGTCGGGAAAGAGGCGCTGTATATTGGCACATATTTTATCGACCGCTATTATTATATCGCGCTGGACTCCGTGCAGCGGGTGTTCAAGCGGGTGGCCATGAGCCGCGGCGGCTTCAGCGGCCACGGCGTATTCGGTGCCATCCCCTATCTGGTGGTGCAGTATGACAACGGCTCCGAAAAGCAGTGTGCCTTCAAGCACGAGGAGGATGTGGATGCCCTGCTTGGCTATATGGTGCAGGTGCGCCCCAGTATCCCCATCCACAGTGAGGAGGCGGAACGGCGTCTTGCGGAAAAGGCTCGTGAGGAGGAGGCACGCTACCTCAAGGAGCTGACGCCGCAGGCGCAGTCCGCCCGGGAAGCGCTGGAGGATGCCAAAACCTTTTTGGCTGGTTATCCCCAGCTGACCGGCCGCTTGTCCGCCTCCGCCCGTGCGCTGCGAATCAATCAGCATACCAATCCGGCCCATAAGTGGATCGCGCTGGCCATCGTGCTGGCCGGTCTCATTGCCGCGATTTACGGAATTCTCGCATGGCGGCGGCACGAGGGCTTCGGGATGTACTTTACGCTGCTGGGCCTTGCGGTGGTCTTCCTGTTCTCCGGCACACAGGTCATCCCCACCATGAAAAATAACCGCCGTGCCGTAACGCGGGCATGGGCGGACGCCCAGAATGCGCTGGCAAATGTTCTGCCGGAACGCTTCCCCCTCCCGGCCCGGTACGCCCACCCCATTGTCCTTGACCGTATGATTCGCGTCCTGCGGGAAGGCCGCGCCCAAAGCGCGGACGAGGCGTTATCCGTGGTCAAGACCGATTTGAAGGCCCTGACCTCCGATGTGCAGGTCTCGCAGGAGGAATACGATGAGGTGGTGGCTGTCAAGCCCATGTTCCTTGTCAGCGATTATCAGTAAGAAAAGCGCGGAGGTCAATGACCTCTGCGCTTTTTTATACCAGCAGCCTTTTCCGTTCCCGCCAATCCGGGAGATACCGCTCCAGCAGCGCGTAAAAGCGCGGCCCGTGGTTCATTTCCTGGATATGGCACAACTCATGGACCACCACAAGGTCAACGGCCTCCATGGGGCTTCGCATGAGGTAACATGAAAAGCATAGACTATGCTTGCTGCTGCAGCTTCCATACCGCTTTTTCGCTGTGGTGATTTTGATACCGGCGGGCCGTACGCCCATGACCGTACTCCAATAGGCCACGCGCTCCGGCAGCACCGCCCAGGCCGCCGCCTTCAGTGCTTCGGTCTCCTCCGGTGTGGGCTTCGGCAGGGCTGGCGATGCCCGGAGCTTTTCCAAGTGCTTTTCGATCCAGTCCTCATGAGCGGCCACAAAGCGGTCGATTTCCCGCTTGGCAAGGCGCATGGGGGCGCGGACCAGCAGCGTCCCATCCTTTTTCAGCTCCAGCGCCAGCGTTTTGCGGCGGGAGCGCAGCAATCCATACTCTCTCATAAGTGCAGTATAGCACTGCATATTCCTATTTGTAAAGTACGGCTAATTGTAAACATTTTTCGCAAAGCGTCTGTTTTACAAGCATTTATATTGACTTCATCATTGCAAGCAGTATACTAAATTCATAAATCTAAACAGGAGGAGTGTTTATGCCCGCTAAAAAGAAAACCGCGCCGGTCAAGCCCGCCGCAAGGACCCGCAGCAGCGCCCGGCTCTCCAAAAAGCCGCCGCTGACCCCGGCGCAGCTCAAGCAGATTGATGCCTATTGGCGCGCCGCCAATTATTTGACCGCCTGCCAGCTCTATCTGCTGGACAATCCGCTGCTGGAGCGTCCCCTGACCGCCGCCGATTTGAAGCAGACTATCGTAGGCCACTGGGGCACCTGCCCGGGCCAGAACTTTATTTATACGCACCTTGACCGGGTCATCAAGCGGGACGATCTGGATATGATCTACCTCTCCGGCCCCGGCCACGGCGGCAACGCCATGGTGGCGCAGGACTGGCTGGATGGCAGCTATACGGAGATCTATCCCAACATCACCCGGGACAAGGACGGTATGCGGAAGCTGTTCAAGCGCTTCTCCTTCCCCGGCGGCATCCCCAGCCATGTGGCGCCGGAGACTCCCGGCTCCATCCATGAGGGCGGTGAGCTGGGCTATTCTCTGGCCCACGCTTTCGGCGCCGTGGCGGACAACCCGGACCTCATTGCCGCCTGCGTGGTGGGTGACGGTGAGGCTGAGACCGGCCCGCTGGCAACCTCGTGGCACGGCAATAAATTCATGAACCCCATCACCGACGGTACCGTGCTGCCCATTCTGCACCTCAATGGCTTCAAAATCGCCAATCCCACCATCTTCTCCCGCATGAGCCACGAGGAGGTGGACTGCTTCTTCCGGGGCTGCGGCTGGGAGCCCCGCTTCGTGGAGGGCAGCGATCCCGCCGAAATGCACCAGAAGATGGCCGCCACCGTGGACTGGGCCATCCGTGAAATTCAACGCATTCGTAAGCACGCCCGCTCCACAGGCAACACCAGCCGTCCCCGCTGGCCCATGATCGTCCTGCGGACGCCCAAGGGCTGGACTGGCCCCAAGGAGGTGGACGGTCACATTCTGGAGGGAAGCTGGCGGGCGCATCAGGTTCCCATCTCCATGGGCCCCGACACGGAAAAGCACCTGCCGGAGCTGGAGGCGTGGCTGCGCTCCTATAAGCCGGAGGAGCTGTTCAACCCGGACGGTACCCCTGTAGAGCTTATTAACGCCTTCCCGCCCACCG
>UQMC01000165.1 GCA_900542115.1 uncultured Oscillibacter sp.
TAGCCGCTCCCTTGCCGCAAAAGCGGTTATCTTTTTTTGAACAGGTGATCAGAACATGAAAAAAGAGAATATCTCGGATGCCGTCATTCGCCGCCTGCCCCGGTATTACCGGCAGTTGACTGATCTTTGCAGCCGCGGTATTATCCGTACCTCCTCCCACTCTCTCGGACAGGAAATGAACATCACAGCCTCTCAGATTCGTCAGGACTTTAGCTGCTTCGGCGAATTCGGCCAGCAGGGCTACGGCTACAACGTGGAGGAGCTTCGCGCCGAAATCGGCCACATTTTAGGCGTGGACAATGACCATCATCTCATCATGATCGGCGTAGGCAATCTTGGCCGGGCACTGCTGAATAACTTCCCCTTTGAAAGCAGCGGCTTCACGGTGGACGCCTCCTTTGATGTTGATGCCGACATTATCAACACTGCCATCAACGGCGTTCCCGTTTACTCCGTCAACGATCTGGAGCAGTACATCAAGCGCCACACCATTGATGTTGTGGTGCTCACCGTGCCGCAGTCCGTGGCACAGGATATGGCTGCCCGCCTCATCAGCCTTGGCATCAAGGGCTTTTGGAACTTTACCAATGTGGAGCTTTCCAGCAGCGAGCCGGATGTGAAATTTGAAAACATCCACTTTGCCGACAGTCTCCTGACCCTGAGCTACCGAATCGCCAACCGCTGAGAGGAGAACCGCAGATGAAAAAGCGTTTTCTGCCGCTGTGTCTGAGTGCCGGATTGGCCGCTATCGTTTGGGCCGCTGCCGCAGGCGGCGGTGCCGATGACCCGCTGGCCTCCCTCTCCTATCTCAACGGCACCTTTACCGCCGCTGTAGACAAAAGGGTGGACGCAGCGCTGGACACCTCCGACGCCCTGCTGCGTGAGCGGGCGGAAAATGGCGAGACCGCCGGCTCCGCCGCGCTGTGGCAGGAGGTCCGTCTGAAGGAGGGCGACGCCCTTCAGGGCGTTACCGGAACCGGAGCGCTTCTGCTGGCTGGCAGTGCACAGGTCATCTATGCCTCCGGCGCTGTGGTGGATGTCACCACCGGCAGCGTTGTTCCCGACGGCGCGCCGCTTTCTGTGGGACACCGCTATCTTGTTGCCGAGGATACCTCCGCCGCCTTTACCGTCACCTCCAAGACCGCCGTGCTGGACTATCAGGGGCAGTCCGCCTTCACCTATTCCGACCGGCCGGACTACAACGCCATGGCCGCTGCTCTGAAGTCTCTGCATCTTTTCAAGGGCACCTTTACCGGCTGCGGATCGGGCTATGATTTGGAGGCGGCCCCCACCCGGCTTCAGGCCCTTATCATGTTCATCCGTGTTCTGGGTGAGGAGGATCAAGCGCTTGCGTGGTCCGGCACAACGCCCTTCCGGGATATTGAAAAGGGTTCTCAGGCGGAGCGCTACGTGGGCTACGCCTATGAAAAGGGCTACACCAACGGCTACACCGCCACCTCCTTCCGGCCTGCCGGAGCGGTCAACGCCTATCAGTACACAGAGTTCGTTCTCCGGGCCATGGGCTACAGCTCCGCCTCCAATACCGACCTTGCCTCCACGCTGATTCGGGCAGTCAGCGCCGGTGTGCTGACAATGGGTGAGGCGGCACAGCTCCAAGCGGATACCTTCCTCCGGGCGGAGCTGGTGTACATCTCCTACTATGCGCTGGAGGCCGAGCTGCCCAGCGGCGAGGAAACGTTGGCGGACCGACTCATGGACTTGGACGTTTTCACCCGCAGCGAGTGGCGCAGCGCCCGGGAACTGGTTTCCACAGAGCGCCTTTAAATTCCGCCGCACCATCTCCACAGGACCGCATACTATGGATTGAGGCCGGCTCAACGGTCTACATCTCAATCTCATAGGAGGTTCCGATATGTGCTGTAATAACGGTTGCGGTGGTGGCGGGAACTGCTGCTGGCTCATCATTCTGCTGATCATCATCTGGTGCTGCTGCGGCGGTGGCTGGGGCGGCTGCGGCTGCAACAACGGCTGCAATAACGGCTGCGGCTGCTGATTCTCTGAAATAGCAGCGACCCCCGCGCCTTTTGGCGCGGGGGTCTACTGCTTTTACACTCTGTTCAGCCGCTGGTCATCAGCGCAGATACCACCGACAATCACGCGCATCCGTTGTCCGCACGAGTTCCGCTATGCTGCCGTGGCTTTTGAGGTTACGGACCTTCTGCGAAAACTTATCATCATTTCTATCGCTGAGAATTTCGCAGTCCTCTCCATCAGGCCGCATCTGCTGGCGGACTGCATCAATCAGCTCCGAGGTATGGATTCCCGGCCGGTTTCCAATGATTTCCAGCGCAACAGGCGCAATTTCTCTTTCTGTATAAAAGCTCATCATGACCACCCTTCCGCATAGCTGTCTATGGCGGGCTTCCCGCCGTCCTCATGCAGATTCTACCATAAAGGACAGGCCGCCGCAACTAAAATCCGCGTTCAGATGTCTCGATTCGCCTCAAAATCCCATTGTAGGGAAATATAAAAAATATTCTTCTCAAATCCGCACCAGTATGGTAGAATAAAGTAAAATGTGGTTGTGTGCGCCGGCAGACATTTCTGTTCCCCGGCGCGGTCTATCAGGAAAGGCGGAAAAGCGAATGCAGAGAGTCAAGTGCGAAGAATGCGGCAAGGTTTACAATTTTGACATGGATGATTTCTGTCCCCGGTGCGGCGCCTTTAATCAGCCTCCCAAAGCCTCCGCTATCAACGCCGATGGCAGCGTGATT
>UQMC01000166.1 GCA_900542115.1 uncultured Oscillibacter sp.
TCATAAGATAAAACAAATTCAGCGTTAGCACTCAACCCTCTCGAGTGCTAACGCTGTTATCATAGTACACTTGCCCCGGTTTGTAAAGGGGGAATTTGTAAATAACTTATGAAGTTTTCGCCGCTATGGTTCCGCTCATGTACCGCCATTTCGGCAAATTCTGTGAAAATTCAGATACAAAATGTAATATTCGACAATAAAATTATCTTTTGTATTTAAAAATTTCCGATGAATGTGCCGCATCGGCATAATCAGAATCACTTTCCGTACATAAATACGTCACATTTGATCATGCCGTTGTAGAGCTTGCGCTTTTTGCCCGCCTGCTTTCCAAAGCACCGTTCAAACTCCGTATGGGAGCTGAGCACCAGCACCCGCCACTTGGGCGGCAGGTCCCGGAGCGCCGCACCGAACACCCGGTACAGCTCTTCGGCCTCTTTCTTTTCCAGCAGACGCTCGCCGTAGGGAGGGTTGGTGACCAACTGGCCGTACTCGCTGTCCCGGTGGAATTTTCCGGCGTCCGCCACCTCAAAGCGGATGCAGTCCTCCACACCGGCCAGCTCCGCGTTGTGCCGCGCCAAATCCACGGCGGAGGGGTCAATGTCACCGCCCCAGATGTCATAATGGCCGTGGAATTCCTTGTCCATGGCCTCGTCCCCGGCCTCCAGCCACAGCTTGGAGTCCATGTTTTTCCACTTCTGAGCGGCGAAGCTGCGGTCCAGTCCCGGCGCCCGGTTCTTGGCGATGAGCGCCGCCTCAATGGGAATGGTGCCGCTGCCGCAGAAGGGGTCGCAGAACGGGTCTTGGCCCCGGTAGCGGGAAAGCGTCACCAGCGCCGCCGCCAGCGTCTCCCGCAGGGGGGCGCCCATGTTCCGCGCCCGGTAGCCACGCTTGTAAAGCCCCTCACCGGAGGTGTCCAGATACAGCGTCGCCACATCCTTGATAATGGCAAATTGAATTTGATACCGGCTGCCGGACTCCGGCAGGGTCTCCAGACCGTATTTCTCACCTAACCGCTTAGCGGAGGCCTTTTTGACAATGGCCTGACAGGCGGGAACAGAGTGGAGCTGGGAGTTCAAGGAATAGCCCTTTACAGGAAATTCCCCGTCCCGGGGGATATAATCCTCCCACGGCAGCGCGTAAACACCCTGAAACAGCGCCTCAAAATCCCGAACGGGGAAGGAGTCCAGCTCCATCAGCACCCGTGCGCCGCAGCGCAGATTGATGTTCAGCCGCGCAATGTCCGCCATGGTACCGTCGCAGTGCACCCGGCCGTTTTCCGCCCGGACGTTCTTCAGCTCCAAACGGCGCATTTCCTCCGCCACCAGACTCTCCAAACCAAATAGACAAGGGACCGTCAATGTCATAGCCCGTGTCTCCTTTCAAACATTTTTACACTCTACCATCAATTGATAAGGGCAAATATGCTTTCCAGCGGCCTAAATAGCCGCTGATTTTGTCATTGTCCTTGGCTTGCGCCAGCAAGCCTTCGTCCGCTTCCGCATCAGCGCCCATTTTTGCTTGCTGGAAAGTCCTTCGGAGTTTTTCGGAATCGGAAACGGCGGCTCAGCGAGGCTGACGAAGCAGCCGGGCTGCCGCCCGGCAATGAGGAAAACGAAGCTGGACGTTGTTTCAGTTCCGAAAAACCGTGTTTGCCCTTATCAACTGATGGTATCATAACAGATTGTAACACAAATGAAAATAGCTTTTTGCGCGGAATTGTGCTACGATAGCAGCAGAATTGAAAACAGGAGGTGCTGTTTGATGATGAATTGGCTCTGGCTGGGTGCGGCTGTTGTGTTTGGGCTGATTGAGGCCGCCACGGCGGCGCTGGTGTCCGTATGGTTTGTGGGCGGCGCGGTGGCCGCGCTGCTGGTGTCCCTGCTGGGTGGGGCGCTGTGGCTTCAGATACTACTGTTTCTTGCGGTGTCCGCCGTGATTTTGGCCCTGACCCGGCCGCTGGTGAAGAAAATGGCGGGCCATGTTCAGCCCACCAATCTGGACCAGGCCATCGGCGCCTCTGCCCGGGTGACGGAGGACATCGACGACGACGCCGGTACCGGCGCCGTATATGTAAAGGGGAAAATGTGGACAGCCCGCAGCAGCAGCGGCGCGACCATTCCCATCGGCACAGAAGTGACCGTGGAGCGAATAGAGGGTGTGAAGCTCTATGTAACGCCTGTCCGTGCGGAGACGCACCGTGGATAAGAAAATCCGTCTGGCGGCTGTTAAGGAGCGAACGCCACGGCTGATCGAGGCGCTGACCGCCGTGTGGGAGCATTCCGTCCGGGCCACGCACCATTTTCTCTCCGAGCCGGAGATTCTGCGGATTCGCGCTTACGTTCCGCAGGCCGTCGGCGGCGTCGCGCAGCTTGTCGCGGCGGAAAATCAGGCGGGGGAGCCGGTGGGCTTCATGGGCGTGGAGAACGGGCGGCTGGAAATGCTGTTCCTTGCACCGGAAGCCTGAGGCTGCGGTCTTGGCGGGCGGCTGCTCCGCTGCGGCATTGAGCAGTACGGCGTTCGGGAGGTCACGGTGAACGAGCAGAACCCGCAGGCCGTGGACTTTTACGCCCACTTTGGCTTCCGAACCTACCGCCGGACGGAGCGGGACGAGGAGGGCGGCCCCTATCCGCTGTTGTATATGCGATTGCCCGCTGACTGCCCGTAAACAAATTACAAAAGGCCGTGCCCCGCGTTCAGCGAGACACGGCCTTTCTGTTCTCAGCT
>UQMC01000167.1 GCA_900542115.1 uncultured Oscillibacter sp.
TTTATTGAGACAGGGGACCAAGGGTGATGTCCATGTCTATCTCAAAGGCACGGTACCATGGGAAGCGATAGCTGGAAAGACTGACCGTGCCCCACCGGGCGGTCTCGGCCGCTCCGTCCGTCAGCCGGATACACATTCGGCTCCGCTCCAAGTTTTTCAGCACCGGCGCGGCGGCCTGCTCCATCCCGGCCTCCAGTCGGGCGGTGATGGCGCTGCGGTCCAGCTCCGGATTGCAGAAATTGTTGGGGTCACCTCCCAGCTCATTCCGCACGTAGGATAGAATGTCCTCCCGTACCACGTTTTTATAGCAGAAGTCCTTTATAATGCTGTCCGCCAGCGTCTTTTGGAATGCTGCCTCCTCGCTCTGCGAGGTCTGTCCCAGCATCAGGTGGGCGTACCGCGCCGCGCCGTGGCTCAGCGCCGTGCCGGTGACGATGGCCATGTCCAGAAAGCCCGCATAGCTCAAAAACCCGCCCAGCGCCGCCTTTTTTACCAGCGCATCATGGAACGCCGTACCGTACCGGCCATTCCCAGCATCGATGAGAATGACAAGCTGCTCTTTTTTCTCGCAGGCGTTCAGCGTGCGGATGAGCGCGTCATAGTACGTTTGCGTTTTTCCCTCGTCCGCCGGCTGGGTCAGCACCAAAATCTGCACCTCTGCCTGCTCCGCCGAGGGGACGCGCTTCATGCCGAAATAGTCGATGTGCTCATCTACGATTTCCGTCAGGGGCTTATAGTCATACTCACAGGCGGGCTGATTCTCCGTGCCGCCAAAGTAGGACACGAACACATGGGGATAGACCCGGGTATCCTCCGTCTCGGAAAGGTACAGCTTTGTCACCGCCTTGAAGGCCAGATCGTCCACGCCGGAGAGAATCACATCCCCCTCCCGCAGCCGGGTTTGGAGATAGGCGATTTCGTTTTTCTGAATGCAGTCCTCGGAGGAGGAATCGTCAATGCCGACGAGCACATGGAACTGGCCGCTGCCAAGACTTTGCACCTTTTCCAGCAGCGCGGCGCTGAGGGTCAGCTTATCGAGCCGGTGCTCCATGTAACGAAGGGCACCATCATACAGCGCATCAGCATTTTCCCCCTCAAAATGCAGCAGATTGTCTCCATCGGCGTCCGTATTGTAAGTGTGCCGGATGTTCTCCAGTGTCAGCTCGTCGCCGGTGAGGGTTTTCCGGGGTGCCGCGCCCATAGTCCGCATGGCGTTGTAGTATTCCAGTGTCCCGCCTGCGTAGCCCACGGTGGGGGCAAGGCGCATTACGCTGTCCAGCAGCCATACCTCATTGCCGGGGTCGGCGGCCAGCGCGTCTAAAAGTCCGTCTATCAACTCCGTCAGGGGCCAGTCCATGCCGTTTCGCTCCGCGGTGGTCCCGGCCACGCGGGAGGCCACCAGCCCGCCGTAGAGCATTTGGTCCATGGAGAGAATGTAGCGGTCGCACCCCGCCGCCTCCTGCTCCAAAACCCAGTCATAGAGCGCGGAGGGGGAGCCGTGGGGAAAGCTCTGCGGCATGGGTTCCAGACCGTTTTCCGCGCAGTAGTCCTCACTCTGCCCGTCCAGCAGCGTTTTGTATGTCCATTCCTCCGGCATATTTAAAGTGTAGCCGAGGCTTTCCGCAAGATACACTACCCGGCCCACATTGTCCGGCCGGTCATCCAGCGGAACGTAGGCAACGGCGGTGCTGTCCGCTTCGGCCTCCGGCAGCTCCAAGGGCGCCCGGGCGCCGCAGCCGGTGAGCAGGCACAGCGCCAGCGCCGCCGCTGGAATACGCTTGTTCATAAAAACCTCCCGATTTGAAAGTAAGCGGATTGAAAAATAAGCGGAGCCGGAGGGCTCCGCTTATTCCGTGCGATTTTTTACAGACCGAACTTGCTCAGGTCCAGTCCGCCGGTGATACCGTCCATGCTTTTGTCCATGGCCTCACCGGCCTGACGCAGCGCCTCGTTGACAGCGGAGACCACCAGATCCTGCAGCATCTCCACATCCTCGGGGTCCACGGCCTCGGGCTTGATGTGGATAGAGATGATCTCCTTCTTGCCGTTGACCTTGGCCTCCACAACGCCGCCGCCGACGCTGGCGGAAAACTCCTGCGCCTCAACGGCGTTCTGCGCCTCGGTCATTTTCTCCTGCATATCCGCAATCTTCTGCTGCAGCTCCGCCTGACGGGCGGCTCCGGAAATTTTGCCGTTGGTAAAACCACGGCGTGCACTGTAACCCATGGTAAATTTCTCCTTTTTCCTGATTATTTGATCTGAATATTGTCAAATTGACTGCCAAATTCCAGCAGACTTTTCAGATTTTCCTCTGGGGATGCCGACGGGGCTTCGCCCACCCGGAGCAGCAGCCGCACCGGCTGACCGGAGACCTTCTCCGCCTCGGCGGACAAAACGCCCCGCACCCGATCGTTGTCCAACCGGCTCAGCGTGATTTCATCCGGGGCGTAGACCGTGATCTGGTCGCCCTCCAGCGTGCCGCCGCACAAATCCAGAAACGCCCGGTACATGGGGGGAAGCTGCCCCTTGCAGCTCTCGGACAGGGCGCGCCACCAGCTTCCGCTGACAGCGGTGGAGCCGGCAGGCGGCTTTTTTGCCTCCGTTGGAACGGAGGCGGGAGCCGCTGCCCGCGCCGGATGGTGGGTAGGGGGAGTTGACCGCACGGAGGCGGCATCCGGGGGAATGTCGAAGACCCGTTCGCCG
>UQMC01000168.1 GCA_900542115.1 uncultured Oscillibacter sp.
TGTGATATAGATGCGGCGCCCGTCATCGCCGCCGCAAAGCTCACCGCCAAAGCACTGGCTGATGGCCGGCGGCACCTCACAAAGATCACAGTCGCACTCTCTGCGGCAGCAGCCGCTCTCCACGATTCTGGCGTCCAGAACGATCGGGTCGACAGCCTCCACAACGGCCTCGGGAAGATTCGAGCGGCGCAGCAGCGGAATATCCGGTTCGCCGGAACGGAATTTGGAGGAGAAAATTTTCGCGCTGCCCTCGCTGCCAAACAGGATGGCGCGCTTATCAAAGACGCACAGGCCCTCCACCGTCACCGGAGCTGGACAACTGGTATACGCCTGCAGCGTCACGGCATAGAAGAACCGCATATCCACAGTGTAAAAGCCCCGGTTGAAATTGACCGGCTCCACATCCACATAGACGTACAGCAGATCGGCGGAGCCGCCCTTAACGGAGAGCGCCCGGTTGATAACGTCTACGTATTGGAGCTTGGGATAAAAGCGCAGGTCCTCAATGCAGTCCTTATCCCGGCAGGAATCGTAGATCTTGCGTGTATGGATGCAAACCGCTTCCCGAATGCTGCCAGTCCCCTCCACAGGGCCGGGCATAACTTTCTCAGGCATTGTGATACCTCCTAAACGATGTAGCTGAAAGAATCGCTTCCCTCAGTCCAATCTATGCACCCGGTAGCCGAAGGTGAAAATAAAGGCAGCCGGAGGAAAAACTCTCTGGCCGCCTTTTCTATTCTTTTTCAGAAAAGCTCTACGCTGCTGCTGTGCGGATTGATGAGGCATACATAGCTGCGGCCGCGCCCCAAGGCCAGCGGCGAACCGTCCGGCAGGCTGTAAACGAACGGACTGTTCCGATCCTTTCGGCTCCAATGGATTTCCTCGCTCTGCCCGCCGCGGTACAGCGTTCCGCTACCCTCGCCGGTGGTGCGGACCTTTTGACGTCCCTCCTTATCTCCCGAAATCGTGGAAATATCGGTCTCTAAAAACAGTACATTCACGGCGACTACCTGCTCGCCTGTATTGCCATCGATATACGGTGCCTGATACTGGCTCACCAGATATTCTCCTCTGTCCGCGTCATAGTCAAACAGACCCGTTTTATAGCCGGTGTAATTCAGCTTGATGTGTTCCGCCGCCGTGCCGCCGGTCAACGGCTCATCGGTAAACGCCTGTGTATACGAATAGCCCTCTCTATGGGTCTGCGAATATTTACTATCATCCCAAAAGCTCTGAATCCGTTCCCCGGAGGTCAAAAGACTGTGTTCATAGCCCTTCGTTTTGCGGCGCTCGACGTCCCGCCAGAACACGGCGTCATGACTGGCCCCACCATTGACCCCGTCAATATGCTCCACCTTCCACGATTTCAAATCCGCATACGCCTCCGGGCTGCCGCCGGCGTGAACGTAGAGCGCATCATGACCCAGTGCCAACTCGATATAATAGGGACGGGCAGAACGGATGCTGCCGATGCTGCCGACATCTTCCAAGGACTGATAAACCGCCAGCATTCTGGTAATGCCGCCCTCGGCGGGCACCTCATAGATGATGTCCGCCTGTGAATTTCCAAGCTGCGGCTGCGCCTTTTTCAAATTATTCAGCATCACCGCCACAGGGCGTCTCTGCTCATATTCCGGCTCGATGGGCAGCCCGGTCAGCGGATTGGTTCCCGTGGGAACATCGGGAAGCGGCTCCACCTCCGGCTCTGCCGCAGGCTCCTCTATCACCGGCAGGGTCTCCGGTTTCTCCGCAGGCGTCGGAGCGGATTTTTTTCCGCATCCGGTTGTCAAAAACAGCAAAAGTGCCAGCAGGAATGCCGATTTTCTTTTTCTCAATTCCTTCACCCACCCAATAATGTCTTGATAAAAATTATACTATCAATCCATGCCTGCCTCCGTCAAGAGAAATTTAGACAAACGGCGATGCAAAGCGTCAATTTTCATCTGTACTTTCCGTGCGGACTGCGGTATACTAAATAATAATGTATCAACAACAAAAGGAGATTTACTATGGCCCCAAAGGGATTCATTCAAGATAAGCTGGAAATCAAGTTTCTGATTTTGTACCTTGCGGCCAGAGTCATCGAACCGGTCCCCTTCGACACCATGCTGGACCTGACGCTCTGTGATGACGCCATTGATTATTTCGATTTTTCTGACTGCCTCGCCGATCTGGTACGAACGGAAAATTTGACCGTTGATGAAAAAAGCGGCTTCTATTCCATCACGGAAAAGGGCCGCCGCAACAGCGAGATCTGCGAGACCAGCCTCCCCTACTCCATCCGGCTTCGGTGTGATAAAAACCTGACCCGGTGCAACCGTGCCCTGCGGCGGAAAAATCAAGTAAAAAGCGCCACGGAGCTGCGCCCCAACGGGACCTATACCGTTTCCCTCTCTCTTGATGACGATATGGGAAACATCATGGACCTGAAGCTCATGGTCCCCAGAGAGGACATGGGAAAGCTGCTGGCCGCGCGCTTTCGGAGGGCACCGGAAAAGCTGTACAGCCAGATCATTGACCTTTTACTGAACGCGCCGGACTCCGACAACGAGGAACAATCAAACTGAAAAACAAGTATAAAAGAGACTGCCTGAACAGGTGGTCCGAGACTGTCGATAAAGTGGTAAATCCTCCGCAACGGTAAGGAAGGGTGTGCGCGG
>UQMC01000169.1 GCA_900542115.1 uncultured Oscillibacter sp.
GCATACGAGATGTAGCCGTGACTGGAGTTCAGACGTGTGCTCTTCCGATCTTGTGCAACGTCCCGGTGTACGGCACCCGCTCCGTCAGTCAGTTTGCCATCGCGCTGCTGCTGGAGGTCTGCCATCATATCGGCCACCACAGCGAAACGGTCTATGCCGGCAGATGGGCCAATGGCGAGGACTGGTGCTACTGGGACTATCCCCTCATCGAGCTGGCTGGCAAGACCTATGGTCTGCTTGGCTGCGGCAACATCGGCATCCATACCGCCGCGATTGCCAAGGCGCTGGGGATGCGGGTCATTGCCTATGACGCACGGGAGTCGGACGCGGGCCACGCGCTGGGCGTTGAGTATGTGACGCTGGACGAGCTGTTTGCCCAGTCCGACGTGCTGGGTCTCCAGATGCCGCTGCTGCCGTTCAACGTTGGCATCATCAACAAGGAAAATATTGCAAAAATGAAGGACGGTGCCATCCTCATCAACAACAGCCGCGGACAGATGGTGGTGGAGCAGGACCTGGCCGACGCCCTGAACAGCGGCAAGCTGGCCGCTGCGGGACTGGATGTGGTGTCCACGGAGCCGATTCGCGCGGATAACCCGCTGCTGAAGGCGAAGAACTGCATCATCACGCCGCATATGTCCTGGGGCGCAAAGGAGAGCCGCCAGCGCATCATGGACTGCACCGTGAACAACGTGAAGGCGTTCCTTGCAGGAAAGCCGGAGAACGTTGTCAATCCGTAAGGCCATGAAAAAGTGCATTGTGATCTCGGACTCGTTCAAGGGGTCCCTTTCCAGCGGCGAGATCTGTGAGATCGCCCGGGAGAGCTTTCAGAATGTGTTCCCGGCGTGCAAGCTGGTGTGCATCCCTGTGGCGGACGGTGGCGAAGGCACCGTGGCCTGCTTCCAGGAGGTCTGCGGCGGCGAACTGGTGACAGTCCGGGTGCAGGGCCCCTTCGGGCAGAGCATGGAGGCGTCCTACCTCCAACTGGAGGAAAAGCAGGCCGTGATCGAAATGGCGGCCTGCGCGGGCCTTCCTTTGGCCAATGACTGCAAGGACCCCCGCATCACCACAACCTACGGCGTGGGACAGCTTATCCGCCACGCGGTAGAGCGGGGCAATACCCGCATTCTGCTGGGATTGGGCGGCAGCGCTACCAACGATGGCGGCTGCGGCTGTGCCGCAGCGCTGGGCGTCCGCTTTACGGACCGAGAGGGCCGGGAGTTTATTCCCACCGGCGGAACGCTGGATAAAATCGCCCATATTGACGCACGGCGGGCGCGGCGGCTGCTGCGGGATGTGAGTCTTACCGCCATGTGCGATATTGATAACCCCATGTACGGCCCCACCGGCGCGGCCTACGTGTTTGGCCCCCAGAAGGGGGCGGACCCCGCTATGGTGGAGTTTCTGGACTACCGCCTGCAGGTGCTGGACCAGACGATTCAGCGGGAGCTGGGCGTGTCTGTGGCGGGGGTCCCCGGTTCCGGCGCCGCCGGCGCTTTCGGCGCGGGCATCCTTGCCTTTTTGAAGGGCAAGCTCTGCCCCGGCATCGAGGCGGTGCTGGACTTGGTGAAATTTGACGAGAAGCTGACGGACTGCGAGCTCGTTCTCACCGGCGAGGGCCGGTTCGACAGCCAGAGCATCCGCGGCAAGGTCATCAGCGGCGTAAGCAAGCGGGCGCGGGAGAAAAATGTTCCCGTGGTGGTCATCGCCGGCAGCGTGGATAAGGAAATGGAGAGCGTCAGCGCCGACCCGGCCTCCGGCATCGCCGCTGTGTTTTCCATTAACCGTCAGGCCATGGATTACTCGGAATCCAAGCCCTTCAGCCGGGTCAATTATCAATATACGCTGGAAAACGTTCTGCGGACGCTGCGCGCGGCGGAGCATTTCCGGTAAATCGCCCCGCGGGGGCTGAAAAAGGAGGACGCTATGGACTATTCTCTTTGGTTTGTCTGCCTCATGGGAATGGGGACGGTCTTTTTCGGACTGGTCTGCATCATTATCCTGACGAAGCTGATGAGCGCGGTGCTGGGGAAAAAGCCGGCGCCGGCGCAGTCTGCAAGCGGCAGTGCCGATGCACTGCCGCAGACGGTGATGCCGGAACTGGTGGCCGCCGTATCCGCCGCCTTAGCGGAGGAGCTGGGGACAGACATTACCGGCATTCGCATCATTTCCATGAAAAAAGTGTGATTTGAAGGGAGAAACTCCAGATGAAAAAGTACAGAGTGACTGTGAACGGGACTGTTTATGAGGTAGAGCTGGAGGAGCTCACCGGCGCGGCCCCTGCCCCCGTATCCGCCCCCGCTGCCGCGCCTGCCCCTGCCGCCGCACCGGCAGCAGGCGAGCAGATCACCGCCCCCATGCCCGGCACGATTCTGGCCGTGAACGTATCGGCGGGTCAGGCCGTGAAAAAGGGCGAGGTGCTCATGATTTTGGAGGCCATGAAAATGGAAAACGAGATCATGTGCCCCCGGGACGGTGTTGTCGCTTCCGTCCACACCTCCAAGGGCAGCGCGGTGGAATCCGGCGCGCTGCTGTGCGTCCTCCAGTGAGATAACGGAGGACGGCCTATGGAAGCGATCATTCGTTTTTTACAGGATAAGATCGGAAGAGCGTCGTGTAGGGAAAGAGTGTAGATCTCGG
>UQMC01000170.1 GCA_900542115.1 uncultured Oscillibacter sp.
GTTATGCGCATTGGTATAACCTCGATCTGCCGGAAACGATGGCGGTGCGGGAAAAGCTTCTGCCGGAAAGCGGCACGATTTCACAGATTGCCATGTCCGCCATGGAAGATTGGGGCAGCAAAATCAGCGAGCAGAATGTACCGGTGCTGATTGTCATTGAGGGACTGACCATGTACCTGAACGCAAAAGATGTGCAGCAAATTTTTGCAGTGATTTCCAGCCGTTTTTCCCAAGCCACTATATTTGTGGAAACCATGAATCCTACGATAGTGCGGCACTTCAAGGAGAAATCCATTGACGCAAGCAACGCAAAATTTACTTGGGGAATCAAGAATGGAAAAGCACTTGCCGAACTGCTGCCGGGTTTTCGATTCGTCGAGGAACACAGCCTGACGGAGGGCATGGCGGTATTTGCACCGATTTATAAACTGCTGGACAAGCTACCCACCGTGCGGAATATTTCCAATAAGATCATCGTTCTGGAAAAGGAGTTGTAGAAGATGTCATTCTTTGAAAACACCCGCAAACCTGTGGGCCTCGGCGGGAAGCTCATGGTCGCCATGATGAATTTGGGTCACAGCCCTGTGGCGCGCTGGGAGCTTCAATTTCTGAATGCTGCGCCGGATGCCAAGGTGCTGGACTGCGGCTGCGGTGGCGGTGCGAACATGAAAAGGCTGCTGAAAAAATGCCCGCAAGGTATCGTGAAGGGCATCGACTATTCGCCCGTCAGCGTGGAGAAGACGAAAAAGGTCAACGAGACCGCCATCGCGGAGGGGCGCTGTGCCGTCCTGCAAGGCAGTGTGGCGGATATGATCTTCGCAGATGATTGGTTTGATGCGGTCACGGCCTTTGAAACGGTCTACTTCTGGCCTGATCTGCCGCAGTGCTTTCGGGAGGTCTGCCGGGTGCTGAAGACCGGCGGAACCTTTCTCATCTGCAACGAGAGCAGTGGCGACACGGACAAGGATGAGAAGTGGACGGAGATTATCGGCGGTATGACCATATACAGCGGCGATGAGCTGAAAACATTTCTGGAAAACGCTGGATTCTGCAATGTTCAAATCCATAAAAACAAAATGGACTGGCTCTGCGTGACAGGACAGAAGCGGGAGGAATAAGGAATGCTGCTGCAAACGATTCTGGAAGGACTGTGGCTGGGCGCACTGCTGGTGGCGGTCTGCGCTGTCGGTATCCGAAAGGGCGCTGTCGGCATGGTGCATCTGTATGGCGAAAAGGTGCAGGAGCGATGCATCGCACTGGGGCTGACCACAAGGGAGAAGATCAAACGGAACGCGCTGCGCTTCAAGGCGATCTGCATTCCAATCTACCTTTTTTATGTGCTTCTTTGCGTGTA
This sequence comes from uncultured Oscillibacter sp., assembly GCA_900542115.1. Lineage (GTDB taxonomy): Bacteria > Bacillota > Clostridia > Oscillospirales > Oscillospiraceae > Oscillibacter > Oscillibacter faecalis_A. The sequence goes on from UQMC01000170.1 coordinate 1,355, forward strand.
TGCCATCAACGGCGCACATACATTTTGGGACGGTTTCTGGCAGTGCTTTGTGATCCTGTCCGTGATGAATCTCATCGACCGGTTTGGCATTGACGGCTACTGGGTCGGACACACAGAGGCATGGGTAATCCCGGGGACAGAGAATCTGATGCCGTATATCTCAAAAGCCGATAAGCAAAAGAAATGGCTGTTCGGAACCGTGGGAATGGCCGTGATTTCCCTGCTCCTTGCGGGACTCGGGCTGCTGCTGTAAGGAGGAAATACCGATGTCAAAGAAAGCGACCGAATTTCAGAAAAGAGAAATGAGCAAGATGTACCGCGGCAAGGAGATATTCAAGCCGCTGAACACCGGCTGGGTGGATGAGCGCGTGGCCTGCGTGCGGGAGTGGGTGGCGAACATTTTCTTCTACCGCAAGGGCGACACCACCATCATGATCGATGCCGGGTATAACTACGACCGTCTGGCAGAAAAAATGGACTGGCTGGGCATCGACCCGCAGTCCGTCCGGCACATCCTCATCACTCATCAGGACACCGACCATGTGGGTGCGGTGGAAGCAGACAGCCCCGGTTTGTTCCGGAGCGCAAAGCTCTATATCGGCGAGATTGAAAACCGGTATCTCACCGGCGAGGTGCGGCGAAAAGTCATATATCATCTCTATAAATTGCCGCAGGTCACAATTAACAACGAAAAGGTGCTGCTGCATGACGACGAGACTTTCGAGATTGACGGCATCAAAATTGAGTGCTTTCTCGTCCCCGGCCATACATGGGGGCATATGGTCTATCTCATTGACGACAAATATCTCTTCACCGGCGACACTCTCTGGTTCGGCGCGGACGGCGGCTACAGCTTCATTTCCTCTCTGGCAGAAAGCAACAAACTGGCGGTAAAGTCGCTGGCGGCGCTGGAGCAGAAGCTGCAAAGCCGTGGATTACACCCGCTGTTCCTCACCGGCCACACCGGCTGGACGGACAACTTCGAGTTCGCCTTTGCCCATAAGGACAAGCTTT
>UQMC01000171.1 GCA_900542115.1 uncultured Oscillibacter sp.
ATGAAGTTCTGAAAACTTGTTCAGCGGGGAGAAAAGACTTTTTCGACACGCTGAGCCGTGTCCCATGTGGGACACGGCTGCTTTTTTCTTTGCGCGCTCAATTCTGCTCCGCTTTTTGGGCGGGATAGGGGATGAAATAGGGCTGGGTACCCCGCTCCGTTAGCTTTTGCTCCAGCCATGCCTTCACGGCCTCCACCCCCTCCTCCGTCCACGGAAACGTCTGGGATTCCACATCCTTGGCCAGCTCAAAGCTGGTGTTTTCGTATACCCAGACTGTGAGCATACCCTCCCCATCCGTCCATCCGTCCCGCTTGAAGCGGTAGCGGAACGTGCCGACACTGCCGGGATAAATGGCGGCCTTTGTGAAAAAAGCCATGTTCAGAAAGTCAAAATGTCCCATGCCATGCGCTCCTTGTGCTTGATAGAACCAGTATATCACAGCGGCGGCATTTTCGCAACGCCGCCTTGCGGAGCAGAGGGAAACGCGGTATACTGAGGCAAAAGGGAGGGAGAGCGCTGTGCGTTATCTGGTATTGTCGGATTCCCACGGAAACATTGCCAACATGGAAACGGCGGTGGAGCGGGAACGGCCCGACGGAATTTTACATTTGGGGGACTGCTGGCGGGATGCGGAACGCCTTGCGGAGCGGTATCCGGACATCCTCATGGAGCACGTTCCCGGCAACTGCGACTGCCGCCCGGAGGAGCCGCTGGAAAAATTGGTGATTTTAGGGGACTGCCGGGTGCTGCTCTGCCACGGCCATACCTACGGTGTGAAAACGTCGTTGCTGGCGGCGGGACTGAAGGCGGAGCAGGACCGGCTGGACGCTTTTTTGTTCGGACACACCCATAAGCCGCTGGTGGACCGGCGGGGCCGGACGCTGTTCCTGAACCCCGGCAGCATCGGCACCGGTCTGCGGCCCACCTACGGCATACTGACTGTGGAGGGCAATCGGCTGGACGGACGCACCGTATTTCTGGACGCCCCGGCGGCGGGAAAATAAAGTTCGATATTAGCAATTTTAATAGTTAAAAGTTGCTTTTCTGATTTTACAAAGGTGCACCTATCTGGTATAATAAAACGGCTGTGGGCTGCGGCCCCGGCAGAATTCAACAAATAATTTGCCGCCGCAGGCGGCGGAATGGAGAATGTTATGAGCCGTATGGTCGGTACTGTTTCCCGGGGTGTTCGGGCGCCTATTATCCGCAGCGGCGATGATCTGGTGGAGATCGTCACCCAGTCCGTTCTGGAGGCTGCCGCACAGCCGGAGGATGGCTTTACCATCCGCGACCGGGATGTTGTAGCCATGACCGAGGCCATTGTGGCCCGCGCACAGGGCAACTATGCCTCTACCGATGATATTGCCGCCGACGTCCGCGCCAAGCTGGGCGGTGAGACCGTGGGTGTCATTTTCCCCATCCTCAGCCGCAACCGCTTTGCCATCTGCCTGCGGGGCATTGCCAAGGGCGCAAAGAAGATCGTCCTTATGCTCAGCTACCCCTCCGATGAGGTAGGCAACCATCTTATTGACCCGGACCTCATGGACGAGAAGGGCGTGGACCCCTACCGGGATGTGCTGACGCTGGAGCAGTACAGGGAGCTGTTCGGCTACACCGTGCACCCCTTCACTGGTGTGGACTATGTGGCCTATTACATGGACCTGATTCGGGACTGCGGCGCCGAGGTGGAGGTGGTGTTTGCCAATGACGCCAAGGCCATCCTGCCCTATACGAAGAACATCATCAACTGCGACATCCATACCCGCAAGCGCACCAAGCGCCGCCTGCTGGCCGCCGGTGCGGAGAAGGTCTATTCTCTGGACGAGCTTCTCACCGCGCCTGTCAATGGCAGCGGCTATAATGAGAAATACGGCCTTCTTGGCACCAATAAGGCTACCGAGGATACTGTGAAGCTGTTCCCTCGGGATTGTCAGGGGCTTGTGGAGGCCATTGCCAAGAAGCTCTATGACGCCACCGGCAAGCACGTGGAGGTCATGGTTTACGGCGACGGTGCCTTCAAGGACCCTGTGGGCAAGATCTGGGAGCTGGCGGACCCCGTGGTGTCTCCCGCTTATACCGCGGGTCTGGAGGGCACGCCCAACGAACTGAAGCTGAAGTATCTGGCAGACAATGACTTCGCCGCCCTCAACGGCGAGGAGCTGCGCCAGGCCATCAAGGGCCGCATCGCCGCTAAGGACGGAAGTTCTCTGGTGGGCAACATGGTCTCCGAGGGCACAACCCCCCGCCGCCTGACGGACCTCATCGGCTCTTTGTGCGATCTGACCTCCGGCTCCGGCGATAAGGGCACCCCCATCGTCTACATTCAGGGCTATTTCGACAA
>UQMC01000172.1 GCA_900542115.1 uncultured Oscillibacter sp.
CGCCGCCGCCCCCTGACCCGTCAGGAACAGTTGGTCCTGCAGGAGCGCAAGCAGCTCCGCCGGGAGAAAATGGAGCAGAGCCGGGAGCTGGCAAAGGGACCCATTGACCTGCCCTTCTGCCTGCTGGTGCTGCTGCTGACCGCCATCGGCCTTGTGATTCTGCTTTCGGCCAGCTTTCCCTCCGCCTATTACGAGGCAAATCCATCCAAGCACAATCCTATGTATTACTTTGAGCGGCAGGCGGTGTTCGCCGTGCTGGGAACAACGGTGATGTTTATTGTCAGCCGCTTCAACTATCAGCGCCTGCGGGGCGCGGGGAAGATCTTGCTGTATATTTCCCTTTTCCTGCTGGTCATCGTGCTTATTCCGGGCATCGGCCAGCTCCGCAACGGCGCCCGCCGCTGGATCGGTTTGGGCGTGCTGACGTTCCAGCCCTCGGAGATCGCAAAGGTGGCCATCGTGGTCTACTTTGCCGGCAGCATTTCCCGAAAAAAGGAGCAGATGCAGACGTTTCGCTACGGCATCGTACCTTACGCCTTTATTCTCGTTTTAACAGCGGGCCTTGTGGGTAAGGAGCCGCACCTCTCCGGCGCACTGCTGATTTTGGGTGCCGGTGCGGCCATGATGCTGGTGGGCGGCATCAACTGGCGCTGGGTCTTTGCCGCTATCGGCGCAGTGGGGGCCATGGCGTATGTGGTACTGTTCATTGTTGGCTATAATACCTCCCGCGTTACCTACTGGCTGGACCCGTGGGCGGACGCGGGCGATAAGGGCTATCAGCTCTCTCAGAGCCTTATTACCATCGGCTCCGGGGGACTCTGGGGACTGGGCCTTGGCAAGAGCCGGCAGAAATTCCTGTTTTTGCCGGAGGAGCACAACGATTTTATTTTCGCTATTGTCTGCGAGGAGCTGGGCCTCATCGGCGCCTGCGTCATCATGCTGCTGTTCGCGGCGCTGGTGCTGCGGGGCTACTGGATCGCCCTGCACACCCGGGACCGCTTCGGTGCGCTGTTGGTGGTGGGTATCATCACCCTCATCGCCATGCAGGTGTTTTTGAATATCGCCGTGGTGACGGGTATGCTGCCGACCACCGGTATTCCGCTGCCGTTTTTCAGCTACGGCGGCACGGCACTGTGTATCCAACTGGCGGAAATGGGAATCGTACTCAGCGTTTCCCGACAGATGAAGCCGACGAAGGCGGGGTAGCGTATCCCGCCTTTTTCCGCTGAAAAAGGGACATAACCGAGAAGGGGAGCTTTATGGAAAAACAGATTCGACGGGTGATTTTTACCTGCGGCGGCACGGCGGGCCATGTGAACCCGGCCATCGCCGTGGCGCAGCTTGTGGCGGAGAAAAATCCGGGCGTAGAAATTTTGTTTGTGGGCGCGGAGCGGGGACTGGAAAAGGAGCTGGTGCCTGCGGCGGGCTATGATTTCCGCACGGTGCATATCTCCAGTTTTCACCGCTCCTTCAAGCCTGCCGAAATAAAGCATAATCTGGTGTCTCTATACAACATGGTCCGTTCTCCGGCGGAGGCCCGGGCCATTCTCCGGGACTTCCGGCCCGATGTGGTCATCGGCACCGGCGGCTATGCCAGCTATCCCATGGTAAAGGCCGCCGCCAAGGCGGGGATTCCTACGGCGGTGCATGAATCCAACGCCGTGCCGGGGCTGACCACGGAGCTGCTGGAGCCCTTTGCCGACCGCATTATGGTGGGCTTTGAAAGCTGTCGAAAGCACTACAAGCACCCGGATAAGATAGTGGTCACCGGCACACCGGTGCGGGAGGATTTTTTCGCGCTGACACGGGAGGAGGCTAAGAAGCGGCTGGGCGTCAACGATGGGCGGCCCCTTATTGTTTCCTTCTGGGGGTCGCTGGGCGCGGCGGGCATGAACGCCAATATGGCAGATATGCTGGCGCTGGAGGCGGCAAAGGAGCCGTTCCACCATATCCACGGCGCGGGAAAGGCTGGATATCCCAAGGTATTGTCCGCGCTGCAGGAAAAGGGCGTTGACCCCGCGGCCCACCCGGCGCTTCAGGTGCGGGAGTACATCTATGACATGGCGCCGGTGATGCGGGCGGCGGACCTTGTGATCTGCCGTGCGGGGGCATCCACGGTCAGCGAGCTGACCGCGCTGGGAATCCCGGCGATTTTAGTGCCCTCGCCCTATGTGACCAACAACCATCAGGAGAAAAATGCC
>UQMC01000173.1 GCA_900542115.1 uncultured Oscillibacter sp.
TCCAATTCCTTGTAACCGAACGCCTGTAACCGGGCAGGAAAACTCTCTTTTTCTGCACACAGGGCATCCGGTGGGCTTTATACTTTTTCTTCTCTTTTTAAGGTTACATGGTTACAGAAAGAGAAAAACACAGCAGTCATGCGGTTTTTCCGCCGTAACTGAGGTGTAACCGAACCTGTAACCAGACGTGTAACCGCTGCTCGTCAGAAGGGAAAGCCCAGCTGCTTGGCTTCCGCATCCGTTATTTCGGAGAAATCTTCAGCCCCGGTTTCGGGGCTGGTTACGCGCTCCCAGCCTTTCTGAACGCCGTACTTCGGGTAACGCTTGGCGATCTTGTGCGCCTGCCAGCCTTGGATATCGCCGCGCGAAATTCCTGTGTTCATGATCTCGCAGATAGCGCGGGTCTCCCACTCTGCCGGGATGTTGGTGTTGCCCAGTGCTTCCGCATAGAGCTGCTTGGAACACACCCGGTCACCTGCGTAATCCTCCAGAAAGGCATAGATCATGCCAGCCTGTGCATCTTCCTGCATGAAGTCCTGCTGGTGAGCTTGCAACGTTTCCTGCATGGCGGGGCTGAACGCCAACCTGTAGTCGCCGCTGTTGTAAATCGTCATGGCTTCTGCCCAGAGCTGGTCGATATAGGCGCGAGATTCCTCCTCGTTGTCCAAAATGTGGGTCTCAGCCAGTTCCGCATCCACCGGGACGGGGATGAAGCGGCGGTTGCCTGTGCGGTCACGGGGCAAAAAATCCTGCCGATTGGTCGTGCCAGCAAAAATACACTGGCGCAGACGGTCGGCAGGATGGGTCTCATAGGGGACTTTATAGGTCTCCTTCTGTTTACTGAGAAAACTCTTGATCTCCTCGATGCTCTTGGCATTGGCGGTGGCGATCATCTCCGACATTTCGATGATCCAGTGGCCTTGCAGCTTTCGGTACACATTGTCGTCGTCCAGCCGCCGCAGGTCGTCCGAGAACCATTCGTCCTTGACTGCCAGCAGCCGAAAAAAGCTGGACTTTCCCACACCTTGACCGCCCACCAGACAGAGCATTTCCTCATATTTGGAGCCGGGGCGGAATACCCGCCGGATAGCCCCCAGCAAAAAGTGTTTCAGCATTTCCTCCACATAGTCGCTGACCTCCGCACCTAAGAAGTGATGGAGACAGGAGCGGATGCGGGGCGTCCCGTCCCAGACAAGGCCGTTTAGCACGTCCTGTATGGGATGGTAGCAGTTCTCATTCGCCACGATGGAGAGCGCCGCCGTCATCTTTTTCTCACTGGTCAGGCCATAGGTCTGCTCAAAATAGAGAAGCAGATACTTCACATCCGTATCCGTCAAGGCGCTGGTGTTCCTGCGCCAGCCCAAATCCCGCACGATGTCCACCCGGTCAGTCAGGAGGTTCAGCCGGATTGCCCCACGCAGCAGTGGGTCATGGCAGAACACTGTCCGGCAGTTGCCGATGGTATTGGCAGGCTGACCCTTCTCCGTGACGGAGAGGCTTTCCCGCACCTCATCAACGCTCCGCTCCGGCGCTAAGGCTTCGGCTGCGCTCATGGCGGCCTGCCGGGTGGCTGGCGGTAAACTCTGATATTCGCTGCTCAATCTTCCTCACCTCTTTTCCGTATTCAGCGACCACGCAGGCCCGTTCCTCCATACTGCCGGACAAAAGAATATCCAGCAGATACTCGGTGTACGGCTTTTTTTGCAGGGCCTCCACAAACAGCGGGTTCCATGTTTCCTCCGGCGTCTGCGGGGCATATTCCTTCTCCCAGCGTTCCAGCAGATGCAGGTAATCACACAGCACCCGGAAACATTTCTGCTCCGCCTGCCGGTAGCGCAGTTCCTCGCTGATTTTCCGTTTGACCGGCCTCCTGCGGGGCGGGTCATGGCCTTTGGCGTCAAAGCTGACCGAGAAATCCTCCGCCAGCTTCAAGGCCGCCTCTTTTTTGTTCAGCCCGAACAGACGGGCGGTAAAATCAATCACATCCCCATCTGCCTGACAGCCAAAGCAGTGGAACCGATGGTCAATCTTCATACTAGGATGTTTGTCATCATGGAAGGGACAGTAGGCC